>NZ_JBNJRW010000009.1:0-138745 GCF_050113895.1 Aestuariimicrobium sp. Y1814
CGTCAGGAGGCTGTTGAGTCGGCCGTGTAGGTCGGGGTTGTAGGGCGTGTGGTCGTGCCAGCAGCGCCACAGGATCCTGGTCCAGTTTTGGGCCAGGATTCTTGCTGCGTGGGGGTGTCGGCAGCCGCGGGCTCGGGCGCGGTCGTAGGTGTCGCGTGCCCAGGCGTTCGCGCGGGGCGTGTCTTGGGCCCAGTCGACCAGTGCTGCCCGGAGTTGTTTGTTGCAGCCGCGTCGGTAGGCGACGTTGAGGTGCTTGCCGGACTGCCTGGTCGATGGTGCGACGCCGGCGGCTGCGGCGAGTGCTGGGGGGTCGGGGAACCTGGCCCGGCAGTCGCCGATCTCGGCCAGCAGGGTGGCTGCGCGGACGGTCCCGGCGCGGGGCAGGGACTGGAAGATCGGGCCGTCGGGGTGAGCCAGGAGTGCTTCCTTGATCCGGGCCTCGAGCCGGGCTTGTTCATCACGCAGGGTGGCGAGCAGATCAACGAGGGTCAGCACGATGACCTCGCTGGCTTCGGCTGCCGCGCCGCTGACGCGGCCGGTCGCAGCTTCGTGCAGGTGGTCGACCAGCCGGGTCGGGGTGTGGCGGCCGCAGTATGCGTTGGCCTTGAGCCAGTGCGCCATCCGCAGCTCGCTGAGCCAGGCTGCTTTGGCTTCGCTGGGGAATCGGCGCAGGAACGCCAGGCTGATGGGGATGTCGAGCTGGCTGAACAGGCCGATCGCGCCGGGGAAGTTGTGCTGCAGCACTGCGAGCAGTTGGTTGTGCACGGCGATCCGGTGATCGATCAGATCGTGGCGGGCGCGCACCAGCATCCGCAGCGCGATCGTCTGTTCGCTGTCTGGTTGCACGATCGCCCAGCGACCGGCGTCGGTGCGCAACGCGTCGGCCAGCACGAACGCGTCGAACCGGTCGTCCTTGTTCCCCGCGGAGCCGTAGCGGGCACGCAGTGACTTCACCTGCCGTGCACTGATCACGACGACTTCGAACCCGTCGCGGATCAGGTGCTCGACCACCGGTCCGTCGCCGCGCTCGATCCCGATCCGTTCCACGCCATGGCGACGCAGCAGGGTGGTGATCTTGGTCAACCCGGGCCGTGTGTGCGGCACGGTTGCTTCCTCGATGCGCTGTCCGTCGTCGTCGACGATGCACAGCGCGTGGTGCTGCCAGGACCAGTCGATCCCGGCGTAGGTGGGCGTAGCCTCAATCATGAGAGTGCTCCTTCCGTCAGCCCACGGATTCAGCACTCCGGTCCGGGACGTGACGGTCGGTCGCTCACTGAGGCGCTCCGGGACCTTGCCGGGTCCTTGGCGCATAGCCCTATGGCCGATCTGCGCGTCCCGGGCCACCGAGCCCTGCAACTCTCAGCCAGGTCGTCCCCGAAGGGCGACTCGCTCAGCCTGGCAGTGGCCCGATGGACCCGGGGTGCAGACAAGACGATTCGCCTCGTCCACCCCAATGGTCAACCAGTGAGGCCCAGCCGTTGTGCTGGCAGTTCACGGTGTTGGTCGCCCAGGTGCGGAACTGTTCCTGTGAGTTCAGGGTCGGCGGCAGGTCGGGGCAGCGCATGGCCGGGATGTCGTAGCCGTAGAGCCTGCTCTGCTGCAGGGTCACCCAGTTCTGGTGGGTCGAGTGTGGTCCCGGCAGTTGGTCCCAGGACCGTTCGGGCAGCACCGCCAGGCCCGTCGGGTCGGGGGTCGGGGGTTGGCTGGTCGTGGGCGGCTGGCTGGTGGTCGGCGACTGGGTGGTCGTGGTGGGTGGCGTGCTGGTCGGGCTGCTCGGCGTGGTCGAGGCGCTGGTGGTCGTCGAGGTGGTCGACTGGCGCGTGGTGGCCACCGTCGAGGAACTGGGTCCGGACCCGAGGGCGATGATCGTGAACAGGCTGGCCACCAGCACGGCACCCACGGCGATCACCACCGGGGTGTTGTTCCTGCGCGGGGGCCGCGGCGCCCCGGACGGGGGCTGGCCGAATGGGGGCTGCCCGAACGGGGGGCGGTTCGGTGCCGACCCCGGACGGACCCAGTTCTGCTGCGGGGGCCAGTTCTGCGGGGGCGGCTGCGCTCCCCAGGTCGGCTGTGCGCCCCAGTTCTGCTGCGGGGGCCGCTGGGCTCCCCACGTCGGCTGCGACCGGGGCGGCTGGGCCGGCCATGGCGGTCGCTGGGGCGGGTACTGGCTCACCGCTCCAGTATCCCGTGTCGGGGTTCGGCCGGTCAGGTGACCTGGTCGGCAGCGACGACCCAGGTGTTGCACCCGGCCGGGGTCTGCTGGTCCAGGCCGCGCAGCCACCAGTGCTGACGTGAGGCCACGCTGCCGTGGGTCTCGGAGCCACCTTCACCGGTCCACTGCTTCAGGACGAGGTAGTCGTCCTCCTCGAACTCGAAGCCCGGGGTGATCAGCATCATCCGGGAGGTCATGCAGTAGGCCTGCAGCTCGACCCGGCGGGTGCGTTCGTCCTCGTCCAGCTCGACCCCGTAGGCGGAATCGAGGATGCCGGCACCCGACTGCACGTGGTGCAGGTACTCGTGGACGATGGTGTTGGCGAAGTGGAGCCGCCACCAGTCCTGGGACGACTCGAAGCGCTGTTCGCTGAGGTAGATCGTCGAGGTCGCCGGGCAGTAGAAGGACTGTTCGTCGTCCACCGTGCCGCAGGCGGTCTGGACCGAGCCGCGGAAGGTAACCAGTTCGGGCTTGTCGAGGTCGAGGCCCAACTGCTCGAAGACCGGTTCCCAGGCCGTGTGCTGGCAGTCGAGCACCTGCTGGGAGACCTCCCGGAACTGCGAGTTCAGGGCGATGTCGGTGCCGATGGTGGGGCAGGTGGTCGCCACGGGGAATTCGAGGTCGTAGAGCGGGTTGGCCTGCAGGGTGCGCTGGGCGCGGGTGGTGGGCGTCGGGGTGGGCAACTCGGCCCAGGTGGTCGAGGGCACCTGGAACGGCGTCCAGGTCGAGGTCGCCGACGGGCTCGGTGTCGGGGTGGGCGTGGGCGTCGGTGTCGGGCTCACGGTCGGGATGGACGACGTGGTGGCGGCAGTGGTGGGTTGCGCCGAGTTGTCGCGGCGGTCGAAGAACCCGGAGACCGCGACCCCGGCGACCACGCCCAGCACCACGAACAGGCTGAGCACGGCCACCGCCCTGCCCGCGCGGCGGGGCGGCGGCGGTGTGGTCGGGGGTGCTGGGGCCGGCGGCGGCGCAGGCCATTGCCCCATTCCCTGCGGGGGCGTGAACCCCTGGGGCGAGCCCTGCCATTGTGGCCGCGGGGCGGCCTGGCCCGACCACTGCTGCGGCGGCGCTGCCCACTGGGGCTTCGGCGCTGCCCACTGGGGCGGGGGCGGGTACTCCAGGGTGGGCTCCGGCCCGGCACCCGGCAGCACCTGGGTGGGGCCGTCAACGACCGGGGGCAGGTACTCGGTCGGGTCGCCGGCCCCGGCCTGGTCGTCGGCCGGCGGACCCTCGACGGGGCCCCGGTAGGGCCACCAGTCCTCGGGCCGCTGGTCGTTCACGACCGGCTCAGAGCACCACGGCGATCAGCAGGGCAAGCATGAGCACACCGAAGATGAACGACCCGCCGATCATGTACCAGCCCAGCTTCTTGGCGTTGCGGGGCTGGGTCAGTTCACCGGCGGCGGGGCCCCCGGCCTGGGCCACGATCCCGGGCTGGTCGTAGGTCTGCTTGACCGGCAGCGCCTCCACCACCGGGACGAGTTCACCCAGGGTCTTCGCCTCGTAGACCCGGTCGAGCAGCTGGGGGTAGTGGTCGGCGTCGATGGTGCCCTTGGCGAACTCGTCATTGAGTCGCTTGCCCAGGTCTTCACGCTCGGCATCGGAGACGGGCTCGTTGGCCTGGCTGTGGTACTTGGACGAAATCGGCAGGTTGCTCACCCTGCCAGTCTACGAACTCGGCAAGCACCTCGGACGCCCCGGTCCATCCCCGCCCAGGATCCGGCTCGACAGTCCGGCGGCTCACAGCGTCCCGGCGGGCTCCTCCACCTCGATGGGCCCGAGAAGGTGCACCGCCGCGCGGCCGGCGCTGAGCTCCGACATCCGCGCGCCGAGTTCATCCGCATCGGCCGCCGCGACCGTGAACCGGGTCAGCCGCCCGGTGTACTCCCGGGTCAGCGGAGCCAGGCCGAGTTGCTGCAGGCCGTGCTCGAGTACCCCCGCGTCACCGTGTTCGGCCTCGACCTCCAGCAGCTGCCGGGCCCGGCTGCGCACCACGGGCAGCCCGGTCAGCACCTCACGGGTGGCGTCGGTGTAGGCCCGCACCAGTCCCCCGGTGCCCAGCAGCACCCCACCGAAGTAGCGCACCACCACGACGCAGACGCAGCCGAGGTCAGCGGCCTTGAGCACGTCGAGCATCGGTCGTCCGGCGGTACCGGCCGGCTCACCGTCGTCAGAGGAATGTTCGACGTCGTGCGCCCCGGCGACCGCCACGACATAGGCAGAGCAGTGGTGCCGGGCGTCGGGGTAACGCTCGCGGACGGCCTCGACGAAGCCACGTGCCTGCCCCTCGTCCGCGCACCGGGCCAGGTGGCTGATGAACCGGGAGCGACGGATCTCCAGTTCGCTGGTGGCCGAGGCCGCCAGGTCACCGTCCCACGCGTGGCGGGGGTCTGGACGAAGTCTGGTGATCACTGGCCGGCGACCGGGTCCAGGCCGGTGTGGTGGGCGGCGAAGGCCAGCAGGTCGGCCCATTCGGCGGCCTGCATGCCGACGGGTTTGCCGACCCCGTGCCCGGTGGACACCTCGACGCGGGTGACCACCGGTGCGGCCCCGGGGTCGCGCTGGGCGGCCTGCAGGGTGGCGGTGAACTTGTGCGAGTGGGCCGGGACGACCCGGTCGTCGTGGTCGCCGGTGACCACCAGGGTGGCCGGGTACTGCGTGCCCTGGTGGATGTTGTGCAGCGGCGAATAGGCCAGTGCCGTCTCGAAGTCCTCGGCCACGCCCGGATCGCCGTAGTCGCTGGTCCAGGCGGCCCCGATGGTGAAGGTGTGGAAGCGCAGCAGGTCGAGCACGCCCACCTGGGGGATGGCCGCCGCGAACAGGTCGGGGCGTTGGGTCAGGGCAGCGCCGGCGAGCAGGCCACCGTTGCTGCGGCCGTATACGGCCAGTTGCGCGGGGGTGGTCCGGCCGGTGGCGACCAGGTGCTCCGCGACCGCGATCACGTCGTCGAAGACGTTCTGCTTGTTGGCCAGCCGGCCCTGGTCGTACCAGTCCTGCCCGTATTCCGAGCCGCCGCGCAGGTTGGCGATGACCAGGTTGCCGCCGGCCGCCAGCCAGGCGCCCCAGCCCGCCCGGTAGTCGGCCAGCACGGGGATGGAGAACCCGCCGTAGCCGTACAGCAGGGTCGGGCGTGGCCCCGGGGCGGCGTCGGCGGGGCTGACCAGGAAGTAGGGCACCTGCACCGGGGGTGCGTCCGGCCCGGCGGTCCGCGCCGGTGTGCTGGTGGCGCGGTGGCGGGTCGTGGTGACCTCCGGCGGGTGCCAGCTCGACACAACCCCACCGACCTGGCGCAGTTCACCGGTGACCGCGTCCAGCCGCCAGCTGGTCAGGACGTGGGTGACCGAGCTGGTGGCCAGGAAGACCTCGGGGTCGTCGTCCTCGGCGGCCACGCCCAGCAGGGCACCGGCGCCGGCCAGGTCGACGTCACCCAGCAGTTCGCCGTTGCTCGTCCACCGCCGCAGCCGGGGTTGGGCGTCGACCAGGTGATGGGTGAGCAGGATGCCGTCGGCCAGCACGACATCTTCCAGGGCGTGCTCGTCGGCCTCGACGACCAGCCGCTGCCGCGTCCCGGCGGTGTCCTGAGCGCCGTCGGGCAGGGTCACCGCGATGACCCGGCCGAGCGGGTGGTCGGTGACGTGCAGCAGCAGTTCGCCGTCGAGGACGCCGACCGGGAACCGGCCATGGTCGTGGTCGGCGAACAGCACCCGCCACTCCCCCAGCGAGGCGGGCTCGGGGCGCTCGGGACCAGTGGCACCGTCGAGGACCGGTGCCACCCACACGGCGTTGCTGTGGTTGGTGCCCCGGCGCAACCCAAGGACGACCCACTCGCGACCACGGTCACGGAACACCTGTGGCCAGACCATCAGGTGGGGGTCGTCGGGGAAGCTGAGCAGGTCGGCATCGGTTTCCGGATCGGTGCCGATGCGGTGCAGCATCAGGTGGCCGCCGGCCACGGCCCGGGTCTCGGTGCCCTCGGTGCGCCCGGCGTCGGGGAAGGACAGGTAGAGGAACCCGGACGAGTCGGGCAACCAGGTGGGCGCGCTGAACTTGGCCATCACGGTTTCCTCGAGCAGGGTGCCGGTGGTCAGGTCGAGCAGGGCGATGCGGGTCCAGTCCGAGCCGGCTTCGCTGATGCCGTGGGCCAGCAGGCGTCCGTCGGGGCTGACCCGGGCGGCACCCAGCGAGGTGGTGGCATCGCTGGACCAGGTGTTTGGGTCCAGCAGTTCGGCCGGGGCGTCGAGCAGGTCGTCCAGGCTGGTGGCGCCGACCAGGACGTCCTGGTCCTGGTCGGCGGTGCGCACCCGGCGCAGGTAGCGACCGTGCTGGCGTGACGGCAGCCCGGCGTGGGGCTGGCGCAGGATGGTGTTCATCGTGGTGGTGAACCAGTCGCGCTGCCCGATGCCGGCGAAGACCTGGTCGAAGTAGTCGCGCTGGTCGGCCACCCAGCCGCGGGTGCGTGCAGAGTCGGGGTCCTCCAGCCAGCGGTAGGGGTCGGCGACCCGGTGGCCGTGCAGGGTCTCGACCACGTCGTCGCGGTCGGTGGCGGGCGGGCGCATCAGGGCATCACCAGCGCCTTGATCACGCGACGCTCGGCCATCGCCCGGTACGCCTCGGCGATGTCCTCCAGTGGGTAGGTCGCGTCGAAGACCCGGCCGGGGTGGATGCGTCCGGCCAGGACCCGCTCGAGCAGGTCGGGCAGGTAGTTGCGCACCGGGGCCATGCCACCGCGCACCCCGACGTTGCGGCCGAACAGGGTCGGCATGTCGAGGACAATGCCGTGGGGAATGCCGACGAACCCGACCATCGCACCGGGACGAGCACTAGCGATCGCCTGCTCCATCGCGGGACCGGTGCCGACACACTCGAGCACCGCGTCGGCGCCGATGCCGTCGGTCAGTTCATGGAGTTCTGCCACCCCTTCGGCGCCCCGGGCGGCGATGATGTCAGTGGCCCCGAACTCGCTGGCCAGCTGCTGGCGAGGGGCGTGGCGGCTCATCGCGATGATCCGTTCGGCGCCGAGCTCGCCGGCCGCGAGCACCCCGCACAGGCCAACCGCGCCGTCACCGACGACGGCCACCGTCATCCCGGGGCGGACCCCGGCCATCAGCGCCGCGTGCCAGCCGGTGCCCATCACGTCGGAGAGGGTGAGCAGGTCGGCCAGCTGGTCGGGGCTGGGATGCTCAGGGGTGACGGCCAGGGTGCCGTCGGCCTGGGGAATGCGGACGTGGGTGGCCTGGCAGCCGACCAGCGAGTCCAGGTTCGCACAGACCGAGCTGAACCCGGCCCGGCAGTGGGCGCAGGTGCCGTCGCAGGAGTAGAACGCGGCGATCACGAAGTCACCGGGCTTCACGCTGGTCACCGCGGAGCCGACCTCGACCACCACACCGCAGGATTCATGGCCGATCGGCCTGGGCTTGGTCACCGGGGTGTCACCGCGGTAGCGCCACAGGTCCGAGCCGCAGACACAGGTGGCACTGACCTCGATGATGGCGTCGGTGGGTTCCAGGATCGTCGGGTCAGGACGATCCTCGACCCGGACGTCACCGGCTGAATGGATAATGGCTCCGCGCATGGTCCCATCCAAGCACTCGCCACAAACCGGGTCACCCGGCACCACCAGAGCCCTGGCGGATGCGCAGGTTCCCACCCGGAATCCACGCCACCAGTGAAGGATCCGTGACAGAACCTGCGCGTCCGCGACTTCGGGCTCAGGCGGCGCGGTGACGCCCTCGTCCGCCCTGGTGGCCGTTGGCGGCACCGGCGGTGCCGCCGGAGCCGGGGCGCTGTCGCCGACGACCCTGGGCGGGGCCGGACGAACCGTGCCCCGAGGCCGGGCCGGACGAGGTGCGGGCGCCACCCTGGCCACGGGCACCGGAACCACGACCACCCTGGCCACGACCGGACTGGCCACGACCCGCGGGACGGGGCTGGCGGGGTTCGTTGCCGGAGCCGGGACCGCCGAGGGTCGGCTCGACATAGGGGGCGACCTCACCGACCAGGGCCCGCACGGGCTCGTCCTGCGCGGTGACCCGCTGCGCCTGCACGTCGATCTTGGCGCGCCGCAGCACCTGGCGGGTGTCGGCGCGCTGCGAGGGCAGCATCACGGTGGCCACGTCACCGGCCGAACCGGCGCGGGCGGTGCGCCCGGAACGGTGCAGGTAGGCCTTGTGCTCAACCGGCGGGTCGACGTGGACGACCAGTTCGACGTCATCGACGTGCACGCCGCGGGCAGCGACGTCGGTGGCGACCAGAACCTTCACCGAGCCGTCGCTGAAGGCGCCCAGATTGCGGTCGCGGGCGTTCTGGGAGAGGTTCCCGTGCAGGTCGACCGCTGGCACACCGCTGGCGGTGAGCTGCCTGGCCAGCTTCTTGGCCTGGTGCTTGGTGCGGGTGAACAGGATGCGTCGGCCGGTGCCCGAGGCCAGGGTGCGAACCAGGTCGGCCTTGTCGGCGTCAGCGACCTCGAAGACGTGGTGGGTCATCTTCGCCACCGGCGAGTTGGCCTCGTCGACCGAGTGCATGACCGGGTCGGCCAGGTACTTGCGGACGAGCTTGTCCACGCCGTTGTCGAGGGTGGCCGAGAACAACATCCGCTGCCCGCCGCGCGGGGTCTTGTCGAGGATGCGGGTGACCACGGGCAGGAAACCGAGGTCGGCCATGTGGTCGGCCTCGTCCAGCACGGTGACCTGGACCTGGTCGAGGTGGGCGATGCCCTGCTTCATCAGGTCGTCGAGGCGCCCGGGGCAGGCCACGATGATGTCGACGCCGCGGCGCAGGGCAACCTCCTGGCGGTACTGGGAGACGCCACCGAAGATGGTGGTGACGTTCAGCCCGACGGCCTTGGCCAGGGGGTCGATGGTGGCGGTGATCTGGGTGGCCAGCTCACGGGTCGGGGCCAGGACGAGGCCGCGGGGCTTGGCGTTGCGGCGTCCGGCCAGCGCGGCGACCAGCGGGATGGCGAAGGCCAGGGTCTTGCCGGAGCCGGTCTTGCCGCGGCCGAGGACGTCGCGTCCGGCCAAGGTGTCGGGCAGGGTGTCGGCCTGGATCGGGAAGGGGGTCGTCCGGTCCATGCCCTTGAGGGCGTCGACCAGGACAGTGGGCACGCCGAGTTCGGCGAAGGTGGAGTGAGTCATGAGTCTTTCGTGCTCAGCGCAGGCACCCAACACCGTCCCGGGAGCTCCCGGTCGGCCAGGGGGCGACTACGCAGTCGGCGAGCGCGGCGGTGGCCGCGATCGATCGCCGTGGACAAGTCCCTCAACTTCTCGCGAAGGAGGACGCGTGCTACGACGCAGGTGGGATGAACCCCACAAGTGGTTGAAAGTCTACCAGCATTCGGTGGGCAGGCCCGCCGGAGCGTGGACCCCTCGTCCGGACGACGCGCTCGCGCCGCGGCCAGGAGAGCTCTTGCAGTCGGGACGGCTCGTGCGGGTGGCCGGGTGCGCGTCCGGATCCGCTGGCCTGCACTCCTTGCATTCACGCAAAGGAATACAGGTCGTCCAGGGCTGGCGAGGCGCATCTCCTGCACCCACGCAAAGGATGCAGGTTCCTGGACCGCAGGCCGACACCCTGGTATCGCCAGACCCACCACAGGAGAGCGCTCCCCCTACCTGGGAAAATCCATTGCGTCGCGGGCGTCACAGGTATGCACTTGACCCATGCCAACACCGTTCATCGTCCTCGTGGACGCCCCGCCCACCGCGGCGGACGGGACACCGGGTGAGCCCGGCGCCATCGCCGACCTGCTCGAGCGCTACACCCGGTCTGCCAACCAGGTCTGGTTCGACGTGTTCGGTCATGGCGACTTCGCAGACTTCCCCCACAAGATCATGTTCAGGCTCAACTTCCAGAAGTACCGGCGGACGAGGGTCGTGTGCGCCCTCGACCGGGAGGTCTCCGGCCTGGGCACCTCACCCGAGGGGTTCCCGTTGGTGCTGCCCGAGACCCAGCTGGACGATACCCAGGTGGTCGGCGGCACCGAGGTGTCACTGGAGTTCACCGACAACCCGCACCTGCTCGACGAGGTCGAGCTGTGGGTCGACAGGCAGTGGCGTCGCCGCGGCGTCGGCACCCTCGTGCAGTCGAGCCTGGAGGAGCTTGCCCGCCAGTGGGGCTGCACGACCGTCGGCGGCTTCTCCACCCACACCGGTGCGCAGACCGGGGAACTGGTCATGCCTGCCGAAGGGCCGTTCGGGGTGCCGGTCGACGATGCCGCGACCCGGTTCGCCCAGGGGCACGGCTACCACCTGGCCCAGAGTGAGCGCCATTCGGTGCAGACCCTGCCCGACGACCCGGCAACCCTCGGACGACCGCAGGTCGCCGACGGCTACGAACTGGTGACCTGGGCCGGGCCCATCGACCCGGCGCTGGCCCCGGACGTCGGCAAGCTGCTGACCGACTTCGAGGCCACCACCCCGATGGGCGACATCGACTACAACCCGCAGGTGATCACCGCTGACCGGGTGCTCGACAGTGACCGGGAGCGCCACCGCCACCAGGACTCCCTGTCGGTGGCGGTGCGCCACCTGGCCAGCGGCGACCTGGCCGGGCTCACCCAGCTGATCACCACCCCCGAGCTGCCCGAACCCGTCTGGCAAGGGGTGACGGTGGTGGCCCCCGAGCACCGCGGCCACGGCCTGGGCATGGCCATCAAGCTCGAGGCGGTCCATGGGGCACGGGCCCGGTGGCCCCGGTCGAAGCGGGTGCACACCTGGAATGCCGGGGAGAACGACTACATGTGGGCGATCAACGAGCAGCTGGGCTATCTGACCGCCGGTGTCGCCGGGGCGTGGCAGAAGAAACTGGGCTGACCGGGGCTCACAGGGGGCCGAAGGGCAGCCCGCGGGCGGTCAGTTCGGCCTCGCCGCCATCCTCGAGGGTGAGCACCCACAGCCCCTGCCTGGTGACGGTGATGGTGTTCTCCCAGTGGGAGGCCCAGGACTCGTCGGCGGTGACCACGGTCCACTCGTCGTCGAGTTCCACGGTGTCCTCGGTGCCGAGGGTGGCCATGGGTTCGATCGCCAATGCCATGCCCTCGACGATCTTCGCCCCGCGGCCCTTCCTGCCCCAGTTGGGCACGTCGGGCTCCATGTGCATCTGCGAGCCGATCCCGTGGCCGGTGTACTCCCGGACGATGCCGTAGCTGCCGGCCGCCACGATGCTCGCCTCGATGGCAGCACCGATGTCACCGATGCGGCCACCGAGCCGGGCCGCACCGATACCGGCCCACATGGCCTCTTCGGTGACCCGGGACAGTTCGGCATGCTCAGGGCTCACCTGCCCAACGGTGAAGGTGCGCGCTGCGTCCCCGTGCCAGCCGTCCAGGATCGCCCCGAAATCGACCGAGACCAGGTCACCGTCGGCGAGCACGCGCTCACCGGGAATGCCATGGACGATCTCGTCATTGGTCGAGATGCAGGTGACGGCCGGGAAGGGTGTCCCCCACCGCGCGCCGTAGCCCAGGAAGGACGAGGTGGCCCCGGCCTCGGCGAGCAGCTCACGGGCGATGGCGTCGAGCTCGCCGGTGGTGACCCCCGCGACGACGTGCTCGCGCAGCGCGGTCAGGGTGCGGGCAACGACCAGGCCCGCCTGGCGCATCTTCTTGAGCTGGCCGGGGGTCTTGACCTCGATGCCGCGGGTGAACACGACGGTCAGTTCTTGGCGGCGAGAAACTCGTCCAGGGCGCCCAGGATCTGCTCGGTGACCTCGTCGACGCTGCCGACACCGGTGACCTCGACCAGCAGCCCCCGGTCACTGTAGGTGCTCAGCAGCGGCTCGGTCTCTTCTGAGTAGACCTTCATGCGGGCGCGAATGGTCTCTTCGTTGTCGTCGGAACGACCCTCGATCTCGGCGCGCTTCAGCAGCCGCTCGACCAGTTCGTCCTCATCGACCAGCAGCGAAATCACCGCATCGAGCGAGAGGTCAGAGGCAGCCAGCAGCTCGTCCAGCGCCTCGACCTGGTGCAGGTTGCGGGGGTAGCCGTCGAGCAGCCAACCATTGGCGGCGTCGTCGTGGGTGAGCCGGTCGGCCACGATGGCGTCAGTGATCTCGTCGGAGACGAGCTGGCCGGCGTCCATGATCTGCTTGACCTGAAGGCCCAGCTGGGTGCCGTTGGCGATGTTCTCGCGGAAGATCGAGCCGGTCGAAATGGCCGGGATGTCGTGGCGCGCGGCGATGCGCGAGGCCTGGGTTCCCTTGCCCGCGCCGGGGGCGCCCATGATCAGCAGGTTCACTTCAAGAATCCTTCGTAGTTGCGTTGCTGCAGCTGGCTCTCGATCTGCTTCACAGTGTCAAGGGCCACGCCGACGATGATGAGGATGGAGACACCACCCATGGGGAAGTTCTGCTGGGCGCCCATCGAGATGAACACCAGGGTCGGGATCAGCGCGATGATGCCCAGGTACAGCGAGCCCGGGGCGGTCAGCCGGCTCAGCACATAGGCCAGGTAGTCCTCGGTGGGCTTGCCGGCGCGGATGCCGGGGATGAAGCCGCCGTACTTCTTCATGTTGTCGCTGATCTCGACCGGGTTGAAGGTGATCGAGATGTAGAAGTAGCAGAACCCGATGATGAGCAGGAAGAAGATCAGGTTGTAGCTCCAGTGGGTGCCGGTGGCGAAGTTCGCCGCGATCCACTGCGAGAACCGGCTCTCGGGACGGAAGGTCGAGTACAGCACCGGCAGGTACAGGATCGAGCTGGCGAAGATCACCGGGATCACACCGGACTGGTTGACCTTCAGCGGGATGTAGGTGGTGGTGCCACCGATCAGGCGTTTGCCCACCATGCGCTTGGCGTACTGCACCGGGATGCGCCGCTGCGCCTGCTCGACGAAGGTGATGACCAGCATGATCAGCAGCGAGATGGCCAGCACCGCCCCGAAGACGAACCAGCCGTTGGCGCCGGAGCGGGCGGCCTTGAGGCCCCAGAGGGCGGCGGGGAACTGGGCGGCGATCTGGGTGAAGATCATGATGGACATGCCGTTACCGATGCCGCGGTCGGTGATCAGCTCACCCATCCACATGATGACGGCGGTGCCGGCGGTCATGGTGAGCACCATCACCACGATCGGGAAGATGTCGGTGGTGTAGACGATGCCGGTGCAGCCGGGGAACAGCTGGTCGTTGACGGCCAGGGTCACGAAGGCGGTGGAGTTCAGCACTGCCAGGAACAGGGTCAGCCAGCGGGTGTACTGGGTGATCTTCGCGGTGCCGGCCGCACCTTCCTTCTTCAGCGCCTCGAGCCGCGGGATGACCACGGTCAGCAGCTGCAGGATGATCGAGGCGGTGATGTAGGGCATGATGCCGAGCGCGAAGATCGACAGCTGCAGCAGCGCACCACCCGAGAACAGGTTGATCATCGAGTAGAGACCTGCCTGGGCACCGGCTTCGGCGATCTGGCGGCACTGGTCCACCCGGGCCAGGTTCACGTTGGGGGTCGGGATCACCGAGCCCGCGCGGAAGATCGCCAGGATCATCAGCGTGAACAGCATCTTCTTGCGCAAGTCTGCGGACTTCCAGACGTTGGCGAAGGCGGAAAGCATCCAGGCTCTTCTCTCGTGAGATCTGTGTCAGGTCGGCTTGGGGCGCACCCGGTTGGACGCAGCCACATGGCAGCTTCGGCAGCCTATCAACTCCCGGGCAAGTTCCCGCAAACGCCGATCACCGCGGAACCCGTCGTCCCTGCCGAGGCCGGGAACGCTGCCATCGTGACCTGCCCGTGACCGGGCGGGGCCCCGATTGTCATCTTTGTAACGATCCACTCACGAGGACGGGGGGCGGCGTGATTCGGGGGCGCTACTCGGTATACGGTCGCTGCACACCTGACATCCGCAACGTTTCGCGGTGTCCATCCCTTTGGAGGAACATTGGGCAAGAAGCTCATGGGGGTTGCCGCACTCTTCGTGGCCGGTTCGCTGGTCCTGAGTGCCTGCAGCACACCCACACAGGAAGACCCTGACAGTGACACGACGCAGTCGCGTTCGGGTGGCAGCGTCGCGGTCATGTGGAACCAGCCGCTCTACTCGCTGAACAGCAACACCTCGTTCGGCAACGCCACCGCCAACGCCAACATCATCTACATGATGAACGACTCGTTCAACTACTACGACCGGGACCTCAACCTGGTGAAGAACGAGTCCTTCGGCACCTACGAGAAGGTCTCGGACGACCCGCTGACCATCAAGCTGACCCTGGCGCCCACCGCCAAGTGGTCTGATGGCACCCCCGTCACCGCCGCTGACCTCATCCTGAGCCACGGCGCCATCTCGGGCCTGTACAACAACGTTGAGGACACCAGCGACATCGAGAACGAGGACGGCACCCTCAAGGAATCCGAGGACGGCGACGTCTACTTCGACGCCTCGAGCCCCAGCTGGGCCCTGATCACCGACTTCCCGGTGGTCGGTGACGACGGCAAGTCGCTCACCTACACCTACTCCAAGCCGTACGCCGACTGGGAGAAGTCGCTGATCAGCCCCGGACTGCCCGCCCACGTGCTGGCTGCCCGCGCCCTGGGTGAGACCGACGCCACCGCCGGCGCCCAGGCCGTCATCGACGCGTTCCAGAACAAGGACAACTCCGCCCTGTCGAAGCTGGCCAACTCCTGGAACTCCGACTGGAACTTCGTCTCCATGCCCGCTGCGGAGGACGCAAACCTGCTCGTCCACAACGGCCCCATGAAGATCACCGAGTTCGTCGAGAACCAGCACGTCGTGCTGGAGCCGGACGACGCCTACGAGGGCCAGAACAAGCCCCAGGTCGACCGCATCACGATCCGTTACAACGAGGACCCCGCTGCTGCGGTGTCGGCGCTGAAGAACGGTGAGGTGCAGATCATCAACCCGCAGTCGACCGCGGACATCCTGCAGTCCCTCGAGGGCACCGCCGGCATCACCACCGAGACCGGCTACGACGCCACCTACGAGCACGTCGACCTGACCTTCAACAACAACGGTCCGTTCGACCCGGCCAGCTACGGTGGCGACGCCGAGAAGGCCCTCAAGGTGCGCCAGGCGTTCCTGCTGACCATCCCCCGCCAGGAGATCGTCGACAAGATCATCGTCCCGCTGATGCCCGACGCCGAGGTCCGCAACTCCTTCATCAACCTGCCCGGTTCGCCGAACTACCAGGAGTCGGTCGACCAGAACGGTCAGAAGGACGTCTACGGCACCGTTGACATCGAGCGCGCCAAGGCCCTGCTGGCGGAGGCCGGCGTGACCAACCCGAGCGTGCGCATCCTGTACGGCAAGGGCAACGTCCGTCGCGAGGCGCAGTTCGCCCTGATCAAGGCTTCGGCCGAGCAGGCGGGCTTCACCATCGTCGACAACGGCAACCCGCAGTGGGGCCAGAAGCTGGGCGACAAGACCTACGACGCCTCGCTGTTCGGCTGGCAGTCGACCAGCACCGCCGTGGCCGAGTCGCAGGCCAACTACATCACCAACGGCCAGAACAACTACGGCGGCTACTCCAACGCCGAGGTTGACAAGCTGTACGACGAGCTGCTGGTGGAGACCGATCCGCAGCGCCAGAAGGAGATCACGATCGAGGTCGAGAAGCACCTCGTCAACGATGCCTTCGGTGTGACGATCTTCCAGTTCCCCGGCATCATGGCCTTCGACGATTCCGTGTCGAACGTCTCCAAGACCACCATCTCGCCCACCATCTTCTGGAACTTCTGGGAGTGGGAGGTGGCCTGAGCCACATGATCACTGACGCATCCGCGTCAGCCTGATCCCCCAGTGGGGCGTCCGCCACGGCGGGCGCCCCACTGTCATGTCCGGCCGGGTTGCCGGCCGTTTCCCGCCCCGTGTCGCGTCCGGCCCCCTGCCGTTTCCGGTCCCCGTGTCGCATCCGGCTCACCGCTCGTCCGGGCGCCTTGCACAACCTGGCCCGCAGGGTGAAATCCCTTGACAATCGGCTGAGACTCGAGCCGTCGTTGCCAACCCGTAACCCCGTCGAGCGCAATGCGTCGCTACAGTAGGGCAGAATCTCTTCCGTTCTGGGCACGGCCCCGGATCCTGCAACCCTCAATGTGGAGCCGCAGGCCGCGCCCCCGTACACGCCCCGCCAGGGGCGTTCTCCTAGTCGAAGGTGCGCATGATTCGCTTCCTGCTGCGGCGACTTGGCCTGGCCATCGGGATCCTGTTCGTGATCTCGTTCGTGGCCTACGGCCTGCTGGCACTCGCGCTCGATCCCCTTTCGGACCTGCGCGAGTCCACCGCCCTGAACAAAGAACAGTTGATCCAGCGCCGCATTGACATGCTGCGCCTCGACGAGCACTGGACCGTGCGCTACTGGGACTGGTTGACCAGCGTGCTTCGCGGTGACTTCGGCGACGCGTGGATGACCGGCCAGAAGGTCAACGACATGCTCGGCCCGGCCATGATGACCTCGGTGCAGCTGGTCGCCACCGCCACCTTCCTGGCGCTGATCGTCGGCGTGATCATCGGTGTCGTCTCGGCGCTGCGCCAGTACACCGCCTTCGACTACACCATCACCCTGATCTCATTCGTGCTCTACGCCCTGCCCGTGTTCTGGGTGGCGGTGCTGCTGAAGGAGTACCTGGCGATCGGGCTCAACAACTACCTGGCGAACCCGGTGCCGAACTGGCCGGCGCTGGTCATCACCGGGGTGCTGTCCGGCCTGTTCTGGGCCGGCGCGCTGGGCGGGGACATGAGGCGTCGCCTGATCACCTTCGGCTCGGCCTTCCTGGTCACCTTCGGCCTGCTGACCCTGGCCATCGTCACCGGGTGGATCAAGAACCCCTTCCTGGGCATCATCGGCGTCGGCCTGGCCGGGCTCGGCCTCGCCTACTGCGTCACGCTGGTGTTCGCGGGGTTGAAGAACCGCCGCGCGCTGTACTCGTCGCTGACCATGGTCGCCATCGGGCTGGCGCTGTACTACCCGCTGCAGTATCTCTTCTACCACTGGCGCGTCGTGTGGCGTCGTGAGCTGTTCTGGGGCCTGTCCGAGGGCAGCGCCACCCTGCTCGGCCTGCTGCTGGTCACCATCGTCGTGGGCTGCGTGGTCGGCTGGCTGTTCGGCGGGGACGACCGCGGGGTCTCCATGCGCGGCGCCGCGCTGACCGGTGTGATCATCGCGGCGCTCATCTACGTCGACCAGGTGCTGAAGAACTGGTCGCCCTACTTCAGCCACCGCGAGATCCGCGGTCGTCCGATCGCCACCATCGGCGCCCGCACCCCGGCCTTCGACGAGAACTACTGGCTGGTCACCATTGACCGCTGGACCCACCTGCTGCTGCCCACCATGGCGCTGGTGCTGATCAGCTTCGCCGGCTACGTGCGCTACGAGCGTGGCGCCACCCTCGAGGTGCTGTCCCAGGACTACATCCGCACCGCCCGGTCGAAGGGCCTGTCGGAACGAGTCGTGATCGTGCGCCACGCCCTGCGCAATGCCCTGATGCCGCTGGCCTCGATCATCCCCGTCGACATCGTGTCGTTGCTGGGTGGCGCGGTGATCACCGAAACCATCTTCGGCTGGTCGGGCATGGGCAAATTCTTCATCGACCACCTGGGCACGAACCAGATAGACCCCGTCATGATCTACATCCTCTTCACCGGCGCGCTCGCGATGCTGGCCAACCTCATGGCTGACCTGCTCTACGGCCTTCTTGATCCTCGAATTCGGGTGAACGCATGAACGACAACCAGAACTACGACGGTCAGGACGAACTCGACCGGATGGCCGAGACCCGCGGGCACCCCGGGGACTCCTCCCCCGCCGGGGAGACCTTCGTCCACGACGAGGGCCCACTGGAAGCGCTGGACGAGAACGCGCATGCCTCCGCCCACGGTCGCGGTGAGGGTGTCGGTGAGCTCAAGGAGACCCAGGGCCTGTCCCAGGGCCAGATCGTGTGGCGTCGCTTTCGTCGCCACCTGGGTGCGATCGCCGGCATGCTCACCTTCGCGGTGATCATCCTGATCAGCGTGCTGTCCATGGGGATCGGCCCGATCGACGGGCTATACCACAACCAGAACCCCAACGCGATCTTCGACGTCCAGAACCGTGGCGTCCCCACCATGAAGCTGCCGTTCTGGCTGGGCGGCTCCGGCGGCAACTGGTTCACCTTCGGCCAGTTCCCCTTCGGCCAGAACGAGATCGGCTACGACAACTACGCCCAGGTGATGGAGGGCATCCAGACCTCGCTGATGGTGATGGTCGTAATGGGCACCATCGTGCTTCTGGTCGGTGTGACCATCGGGTCGCTGGCCGGGTACTACCGCGGCTGGGTCGACCAGCTGCTGATGCGCCTGACCGATACTGTGATCACCCTGCCCGTCATCGTGGTGGGTGCGGTGCTCGGCAAGCTGGTCTACACGCTGCCCACCAAGCTGAACCTGTCACCCAGGGTCGATGAGTTCATCCGTGACTGGATGCCGGTCGAGCTGGCGATCGCGCTCGGCCTGATCTTGTGGCCGAGCATGGCCCGCCTGCTGCGCGCCGAGTTCCTCAGCCTGCGGGAACGCGAGTTCGTCGATTCCGCCCGGGTGGCCGGTGCCAGCAACTTCCGGATCATCACCAAGCACATGCTGCCCAACGCGATGGGCATCATCATCGTCAACATCACCTTGCTGATGTCGACCGCGGTGGTGCTCGAGACCGCGCTGTCGTACCTGGGCTTCGGCATCGTCAGCCCCGACGTGTCGCTGGGTCGACTGATCTCGCAGAACCAGGGTGCGTTCAGCACTCGTCCATGGTTGTTCTGGTGGCCGGGCCTGTTCATCATCCTGATCGCGCTCAGCGTCAACTTCATCGGTGACGGCCTGCGTGACGCCTTCGACCCGCGCACCAAGCGCATCCCGTCGCAGGCCAAGATGGACCGGGCCTTCGCCCAGAAGGCTGAGGAAGCCGAGCGGGACCAGGCAGCCGACGCCGCCACTTCGAACGGGGCCAAGTGATGACTGAAACCTTTGACAGCACCAGCAGCGACTTCGCCACCGTCGACGAGCGGACGAACCTGGACCTCCTGAGCGACCAACAGGTCACCCGCGGCGAGGTGATCCTCGAGGTGAAGGACCTCAGCGTCAACTTCTGGGTCAACAACGACTGGTTCACCGCGGCCAACAAGCTGAACTACACCGTCAAGGCCGGTGAAGTGCTGGCGATCGTGGGTGAGTCCGGTTCGGGCAAGACCCAGTCGTCCATGTCGTTGGTCGGCCTGCTGCCCCCGAACGGGCGTTCTTCCGGGTCCGCCAAGATGCGTGGCACCGAGTTGGTCGGCCTCAGCGGCACCCGCCTGCGGGAGGTCCGCGGCAAGGAGATCGCGGTCATCTTCCAGGAACCGATGACCGCGCTGAACCCGCTGTACACCGTGGGCTTCCAGATCGTCGAGACGATCCGCAACCACTTCATCATCAGCCCCCACGACGCCAAGGAACGGGCGCTGGAGCTGATGCGACTGGTGGAGATCCCCGAGCCGGAGGTGCGGTTCAACTCCTACCCGCACCAGCTCTCGGGTGGCCAGCGCCAGCGCATCATGATCGCCCAGGCGCTGTCGTGCGAGCCGGCGCTGCTGATCGCCGACGAGCCGACCACGGCGCTGGACGTGACGGTGCAGGCCGAGATCCTGAAGCTGATGAACGAGCTGCGCCGCAGGGTTGATGCCGGCATCATCCTGATCACCCACGACATGGGTGTGGTCGCCGACATGGCCGACAAGATCATCGTGATGAAGGACGGCGAGGTCGTCGAGCACGGCACCAGCCGTGAGATCTTCGGCAACCCGCAGCACCCCTACACCCGTCAGCTGCTCGACTCGGTGCCCCACCTGGGCTCGACCACCGAGACCCACGACCACAGCCGCGTGACCACCCTGATCGCCGAGGAGGGCACGTCTGTCCCCCTGGCACCGGGGCCCGAGGACGTCACCCCCGCCCTGCTGTTCGAGAATGCGGTCGTCGAGTACCCCAAGCAGGGGCGCCGGCCCGCCTTCCGCGCCGCGAAGGACATCAACCTGCGCGTCGACCCCGGTGAGGTCGTCGGCCTGGTGGGCGAGTCCGGTTCGGGCAAGACCACCATCGGACGAGCGGCTGTGGCGCTGCTGCCGGTGGTGGAGGGCAGCCTGCACGTCAACGGCCGCGACATCACCCACGCCAAGTCCAAGGACCTGTTCCCCTTCCGCAGGGAAGTCGGCATCGTCTTTCAGGACCCCGGCTCGTCGCTGAACCCGCGACTGCCGGTCGGTGAGTCGATCGGTGAGCCGCTGTTCCTGCACGAGAAGATCCGTGGCAAGGAGCTCTCGCAGCGGGTGGAGGCCCTGCTCGACAGCGTCGAACTGCCCCGCTCGATGCGCAACCGCTACCCGCACGAGCTCTCGGGTGGCCAGCGCCAGCGCATCGGCATCGCCCGCTCGTTGGCCCTGCAGCCCAAGCTGCTGATCGCCGACGAGCCGACCTCGGCGCTGGACGTCTCGGTGCAGGCCAACGTGCTGAAGCTGTTCCAGAACCTGCAGGAGGAGTACGGCTTCGCCTGCCTGTTCATCAGCCACGACCTGGCCGTCGTCGAGATGCTGAGCACCCGGATCGCGGTCATGCGCCACGGCCACCTGGTCGAGATCGGCCCCACCGCCGAGATCGTGAACAACCCGCAGCACGAGTACACCAAGCGACTCATCGCCGCGGTGCCGGTGCCCGACCCCGAGGAGCAGCGCAAGCGTCGCGAGCTGCGCGACCAGATGCTCAAGGACGTGGTCAGCTGAACCGCTCGTCCGCTGAGGTGGTCGTCCGCTGAGGTGGTCGTCCGCTGATTGCCTGTGGCCCGTGGGGAAACCCGCGGGCCACAGTCATGTCTGCAGTCCGAATCCCCACCTACCCCTGAACGGTGCACTTGCCCCTGTCCCGGAACGGCGGCAAGTGCACCGTAGTAGGGCAAATAGAGGTGTGACACACCTCGGACGAAGCAGCTCGCCGGTGGGAGCGTCTCCGCGGGGAGCACTTCGCGGGTGGGAGCACATGGCCCTCACCCCCATTTGCAGGGGGGTCCACCCGGGGGCGGCGGGAACGTGGCTAATGTCACCTGAGGAGAAGTGGGGACCCCGAAGCCCCGCCCTGTAGGAGGTTCCTCGTGCTGATCGGCGTACCGCTGGAGAGCAGGCCAACCCAGACCCGCGTTGCCGCCACCCCCACCACCACCGCCCAGCTGTTGCGCCTGGGTTATGAGGTTGTCGTCCAGCAAGGGGCGGGCAACCGGTCCTTCTTCCCGGACCAGGCCTATGTGGACGCCGGTGCCACGATCGGCACCGCTGCCCAGGCGTGGGGCGCCGACGTCATCTTCGTCTGTGACCCGCCCACCGCCGACGAGATCGCCCTCATCCGCCCGGGAGCGCTGCTGGTCTCGATGCTCGACCCCGGCTCCCACCCGGCGATGGTGCAGGAGCTGGCGGAGCGGGGCATCACGGCGATGAGCCTGGACGCGGTGCCGCGCATCTCGCGCGCCCAGTCCCTGGACGTGCTGAGTTCGATGGCCAACATCGCCGGCTACCGGGCCGTGGTCGAGGCCGCCGAGGAGTTCGGTGGCGTGTTCACCGGCCAGGTCACCGCCGCCGGCAAGATGCCACCCGCCAAGGTTTTCGTCGCCGGCGCCGGGGTGGCCGGGCTGGCCGCGATCGGCACCGCTGGTGCGCTGGGAGCCCAGGTCCGCGCCTTCGACGTCCGACCCGAGGTGGGCGAGCAGATCGAGTCGATGGGTGCGGAGTTCGTCCAGGTGGCTGCGGTCGACGACCAGGTCTCCTCCGACGGCTACGCCAAGGAGATGACCGCCGACCAGGCCGCGCGGGCCGCCCAGATGTATGCCGCCGAATCAGCCCAGGCCGATGTGGTCATCACCACCGCCCAGATTCGTGGGAAGGCCGCCCCGATCCTGCTGACCGCCGAGATGATCGCCGAGATGAAGCCCGGCAGCGTCATCGTCGACATGGCGGCAGCCACCGGCGGCAACACCGAGCTGACCGTCCCCGACGAGCGGGTGGTCACCGACAGTGGTGTCACGATCGTCGGGTGGACCGACCTGGCCGGGCGCCTGCCCCGGCAGGCGTCCCAGCTGTTCGGGACGAACCTGGTCAACTTGATGAAGCTGGTCACCCCCGGGAAGGACGGCACCCCGGTCCTCGACCTGTCCGACGAGGTCGTCCGGGCCATGACGGTGGCCCACGAGGGCGAGGTGCTGTGGCCGCCACCACCGGTGAAAGTGTCGGCGGCACCGCTGCCGACCCCGCACGAGATCGCCCCGTCCCCGGCCGTCAAGGAGGTTGACCCGGCTGAGCTGGCGCGCATCAAGCAGCACCGCAAGCTGTTCGGCGTGGGGCTCGGCCTGGCGGTGTTCGCCCTGCTGGGCTCGTTCATGCCGGTCGGCCTGCTGACCCAGTTCATGGTGCTGATGCTGGCCATCGTCGTCGGCTTCTACGTGATCAGCAACGTCAGCCATGCGCTGCACACCCCGTTGATGGCCGAGACCAACGCCATCAGCGCCATCATCATGGTCGGGGCCATCCTCCAGGTCGGTTCGTCCAACCTGGCCGTCACGATCTTGGCGGTGATCGCGATCTTCGTCGCGTCCATCAACGTTGCCGGTGGCTTCCTGGTCACCCGCAAGATGCTCGCCATGTTCCAGAAGGGCTGATCTGTCATGACTGCACAATCAATCATCCAGACCGCCTTCATCATCGCGGCCCTGCTGTTCATCCTCGCCCTGGCCGGGCTGTCCAAGCACGAGACGGCCAGGGTCGGCAACTGGTACGGCATGGCCGGCATGACCATCGCCGGGGCCGCCACCTTCTTCTACGCCATCGACCATTCCGAGCGCGGCTGGGTAATGACCCTGGTGCTGCTGGCGGTGCCGCTGCTGATCGGTTCGGCCATCGGCTTGTGGCTGGCCAACAAGGTCGAGATGACCGGCATGCCGCAGCTGATCGCCATGCTGCACTCGTTCGTGGGCCTGGCTGCGGTCGCGGTCGGCATCGCGAGCTACCTCGACACCGACCACAACACCGTCGCCCACCTCATTGAGGTCGGCGTGGGCGTCCTGATCGGCGCCTACACCTTCACCGGTTCGGTGGTGGCCTTCGGCAAGCTGAGCGGCAAGATGTCGTCGCGGCCGCTGATGCTGCCCCAGCGCAACCTGATCAACCTCGCCATGCTGCTGGCTGCGATCGGCTGCACGGTCTGGTTCACCCTGAGCCCCAACATCTGGGCCCTGGTGATCATCACCGTTCTCGGCTTCGCGCTGGGCTGGCACATGGTGGCCAGCATCGGCGGCGGCGACATGCCCGTGGTCGTCTCGATGCTGAACTCCTACTCCGGCTGGGCGGCCGCTGCGGCCGGCTTCATGCTGGGCAACAACCTGCTGATCGTGACCGGCGCACTGGTCGGTTCCTCGGGTGCGATCCTGTCCTACATCATGTGCAAGGCCATGAACCGCTCGTTCATCTCGGTCATCCTGGGTGGCTTCGGAGAAGGTGCCTCCGGTGGCGGTGGTGAGGCCCGGGACTACGGCGATCACCGTGAGGTCAAGGCCGACGAGGTGGCCCGCATGCTGATGGACGCCTCGAGCATCGTGATCACCCCCGGCTACGGCATGGCGGTGGCCCAGGCCCAGTACCCGGTCGCCGACCTCACCCGCCGGCTGCGGGATGCCGGCAAGGACGTGCGCTTCGGCATCCACCCGGTCGCCGGGCGCCTGCCCGGGCACATGAATGTGCTGCTGGCCGAGGCCAAGGTGCCCTACGACATCGTCCTCGAGATGGACGAGATCAACGACGACCTGGAGCAGACCGACGTGGTGCTGGTGATCGGCGCCAACGACACCGTCAACCCGGCCGCCCTCGACGAACCGGACTCCCCCATCGCCGGCATGCCGGTGATCGAGGTCTGGAAGTCACGCCAGGTGATCGTGTTCAAGCGTTCGATGAACCCCGGCTACGCCGGTGTGCAGAACCCGCTGTTCTTCAAGGAGAACTCGGCGATGCTGTTCGGCGACGCGAAGGCGCAGGTGCAGGAGATCATCGCGGCGCTGTGAGCCGGGGGCACTACGCTGATGGCCATGCCTGACGCCGCCCGCCCGACCCCGGGCCGCCGACTGGTGGCCCGGGGACGCACGGCGCTCGACAGCAGCCGGTGGTGGGTCGGGCTGCTGGTGGCGGCCATCGTGTGGGGCCTCGTGCTGCGGCTGGCCGCCCCGTCGTTCCAGAGCTACTGGACCGATGAGCTGTTCTCGGTGCGCCAGACCGCCGGGTCGTTCCAGAACCTGTGGCAGTCGGCTCGCACCGAGGTGCACCCGCCGCTGTTCGCCATCCTGCTGTGGGGCTGGACGAGGATCGGTGGCACCGCCCCCGAGTGGACCCGCCTGCTCAGCATCGGCTTCTCCCTGCTGGCGTTGGTGGTACCCGTGCTGACCCTGCGCCGCCACCTCAACTGGCGCGTCCTGCTGGCGCTGAGCGCAGCCACCGCGTCGTGTGCGATGGCGATCGTCTACGCCCAGGACGTGCGCTCCTATGCCCTGCTGCACCTGGCCGCTGCGGGGTTGACCGCGTCACTGCTGGCCTGGTGGCTCGACCCCGGGCGGCCCCACGTGCACCTGTGGCAGCTGCTGGGCTGGACCCTGCTGGCCTCGGCGACGCACCTGTTCGGCATGGTGCTGGCCGCGGCTGTGTTCGCGGTGCTGGTACTGCTGGGGCGGTTGCCGCTGCTGCGCGCCGCGGCGCTGGTCCTGGTGGGGACGGCGCCGCAGTGGTTGTGGCTGGCCCATGGCCTGGCGTTTGTTCCCGCGTTCGCGTCGGGCACCACCTGGATCTGGGCCCCGGGGTTGGCCGACGTCCAACAGCTGCTGTCGGCCACCTATGGGCTCGCCGGCCTCGAGATCTTCGCCGGTGGCTTCGAATGGACGATCTGGCTGGGCGCCGCGCTGGTCGCGATGCTGGTCGCGGTGCGGTGCGTGGCCCGCCCGTCGGCCGCGGTCCCGCCCTCGTCCGACGAGGAGCCTTCACCGGCCGACGGCGGGGACTCCCCCACCACGCAGCCGGCGTCCCCGTCCGGCCACCGCCCCGACGAACTGGTCGGTGCGGCGGCCACCTTGGCGCTGCTGGTGGTCGTCGTGGTGGTGGGGATGCTGCTGGTCAGCCAGGTGGTGCACCTGTGGACGCTGCGGAACATGATCGTGGTGGTGCCGGCGCTCACCTGGGCGGTGGTGCTGTGGTTGTGCTCGGCCCCCACGCAACGCCTGGCGATGCTGCTGGCCTGCACCCAGCTGGTGCTGCTGGCCGGGGTGACCCGTGAGGTGGCCCAGCCCTACAAGACCGACTTCCACGCGGCGGTGCACTACCTGGCCGACCTCCGCCACAGCGAGCCGGGGTTCACCTACATCGGCAACGGGTCGGCGCTGTGGCTGACCGGAAGCGGACTGCCCGAGGGGGCCGAGGGTGCCCGGCAGGTCTTCGGCGAGGACCGCGTGCTCACCCGCGGGGAGTTCCCCCAGGGGATCAGTACCCGGCGCGGGACGACCGTCTACATCATGTACCTGTCGATCAACACCGAGACCAAGCAGGCCGGCAACACCGTCATCAACCTGGCCGGTGGCGACCGTTACTGCCACCACCTGCCGCTGACCGGGCTGGTGGCGGTCCGCTGCGACATCCCCTGAACCGGACGAGGCGGAAAACACCGGCCCGCGAGACCGCCGGACCTGAGAGACTGGCATCCTGAGAAACTGGCCTCCCCCCTCGTCCGGTGATAGGAACGACTTGTGACCACCGCCCCCGCGCAGACCGTCCACAGGAGTGTGACACCGATGCTGATTGGTGTCGTCCTGCTGCTCACGGCACTGGTGGTGAACCAAGCCGGCATCTGGACGCAGTCAGCAGACCTGTCGACGCTCGGCCAACTCACCATGTCGGGCACGGCCACGCTGATCGTGGCGCTCTACACCGGGGGCATCACCCGGGTGCTCGGCACCATCGCGATGGTGGCCTGTTTCGCCGGCGACCTGCTGCCGCGGTTCATGTCCGAGGAATCGACGACCCTGGCGATGATCGGGGCGTTCGCAGTGGGCCAGCTGTTCCTGGTCGCCGCGTTCTGGCGGTGGGTCGACTGGCACCTGCCCCGCACCAAGGTGGTGGCCGGGGTGCTCGCGGCCTACGCGGTGGGACTGTTGACCTACCTGGCGGCGCTGCCGGGCATTGAACGCTCGCTGCTGGGGCCGATGACGCTGTATGCGGTGCTGTTGGTGCTGATGGCGGTCACCGCCTCGGTGCACCCGGTGGCGCTGGCGGGTGCCCTGTGCTTCATCATCAGCGACTCAATCCTGGGGGCGCGCCTGCTCGGGGCGTTCGTGTACACCAAGCCCGCCTCCAGCGCCGTGATGGTCTTCTACGGCTTGGCGCTGCTGCTGCTGGCGATCGGGCTGGTGCGCCAGTACCAGCAGGCCGAAAGGTAGGTTCTGCACTGACGACAACGGCCGGCCCCCCAAGGGGGACCGGCCGTCAGTCTTGTACTGCTCAGGTCACTCGGTCTCGGTGGCGGGCTCGTTCACCGTGCCACCGGCGGCCTCGATCTTCTGCTTGGCCGAAGCCGAGAAGGCGTCGGCGCTCACGGTCAGCGCGACCGACAGCTCACCGCTGCCGAGCACCTTGACCAGGTGGCCCTTGCGGACGGCACCGGCCTGGACCAGGTCCTCGGTGGTGATCTCGCCACCCTCGGGGAACAGTTCGCCGAGCTTGCCGACGTTCACGGTCTGGTACTCGACCCGGAAGGGGTTGCGGAAGCCGCGGAGCTTGGGCAGACGCATGTGCAGCGGCATCTGGCCACCCTCGAACGACTCGGGGACGTTCTTGCGGGCACCGGTTCCCTTGGTACCGCGACCGGCGGTCTTGCCCTTGGAGCCCTCACCGCGACCCACACGGGTCTTCTCGGTCTTGGCGCCGGGGGCAGGACGCAGGTGATGGAGCTTCAGCGCCATGTCATTCCACCTCTTCCAGGGTGACGAGGTGGCGAACGGTCTGGACCATGCCACGGATCTCGGGGCGGTCCTCCTTCACCACGACGTCACCGATGCGCTTGAGACCGAGCGAACGCAGGGTCTCCTTCTGATTCTGCTTGAAGCCGGTTCCCGACTTCACCTGGGTCACCTTCAGGCGTGCCATCAGTGAGCCACCTCCTCACGCGAGGCCTTCAGCAGGCCGGCCGGGGCCACGTCCTCGACGCGCATGCCGCGACGACGGGCGACGTCCTCGGGCTGCTCGAGGCCCTTCAGCGCAGCAACGGTGGCGTGCACCACGTTGATGGCGTTGGCCGAGCCCAGGGACTTCGACAGGACGTCGTGCACACCGGCGCACTCGAGCACCGCGCGCACAGCGCCACCGGCGATGACACCGGTACCGGGGGTCGCCGGGCGCAGCAGCACCACGCCGGCGGCCTTCTCACCCTGGACGGGGTGCGGGATCGTCTTCTGGATCAGCGGGACACGGAAGAAGTTCTTCTTGGCTTCCTCCACGCCCTTCGAGATGGCCGCGGGAACTTCCTTGGCCTTGCCGTAGCCGACGCCCACGGTGCCTTCGCCGTCACCCACGACCACGAGGGCCGTGAAGCTGAACCGGCGTCCGCCCTGGACGACCTTGGCCACACGGTTGATGGCCACCACTCGCTCAAGGTACTGGTCCTTGGGTTCCTTCTGCGCCTGGCCACGACGGTCATCACGGCCGCGACGCTCACCTGCACCGCCACCGCGGCGCTGGGTGTTTTCACTCATCGCTTCTTACCTTTCGTCGTGTTGCTCAGAAGTCCAGACCGGCTTCACGGGCTGCAGCAGCCAGCGAGGCGATCCGACCGTGGTACTTGTTGCCGGCGCGGTCGAAGACGACCTGCTCGATGCCGGCAGCCTTGGCGCGGTCAGCGACCAGCTTGCCGACGGCGGCAGCCTTCTCGGACTTGTCGCCGCTGGCCGAACGGACGTCGGCCTCCATCGTCGAGGCGCTGGCCAGGGTCTGGCCGGCCACGTCGTCGATGACCTGAACGAACAGGTGGCGCGACGAACGGGTGACGACCATGCGGGGACGCTCGGCAGAACCGGCGATCCGCTTGCGGCCACGCGCCTGGCGGCGGTTGCGCAGGGCGGTCTTGGCCGCAAGTGACTTCTTGTATCCCAGGGTACTGGCCATGATCACTTACCAGCCTTTCCAACCTTGCGACGGACGTGCTCGCCGGCGTAACGGACACCCTTGCCCTTGTAGGGCTCGGGCTTGCGGAGCTTGCGGATGTTGGCAGCAACCTCGCCCACCGCCTGCTTGCTGATGCCCTGCACCGAGAACTTGGTCGGCGACTCCACCGCAAAGGTGATTCCCTCGGGGGCGTTCACCACGACGGGGTGGCTGAAACCGAGCGCGAACTCCAGGGTGGTCGGGCCCTTGGCGGCGACGCGGTAGCCGACGCCGACGATCTCGAGCTTCTTCTCGTAGCCCTCGGTCACACCGATCACCATGTTGTTGACCAGGGTGCGGGTCAGGCCGTGCAGGGCTCGGCTGTTGCGTTCGTCGTTCGGACGAGCGACCTCGATCTGGCCCTCGTCGTTCTTGCCCACCGTGATGGGTTCGGGCACCACGTGGCTGAGCTGGCCCTTGGGGCCCTTCACTGCGACGTTGTTGCCTTCAATGCTCACCTCGACACCGGACGGAACGGTGATCGGGAGCTTGCCAATTCGTGACATTGCTTTCCTCCTCTACCTTCTCGTCACCAGACGTAGGCGAGCACTTCGCCGCCGACGCTCTTCTCGTGGGCCTGCTTGTCAGTCAGCAGCCCCTGCGAGGTCGAAATGATGGCAATTCCCAGGCCGCCCAGGACCTTGGGGAGACCGGTCGACTTCGCGTAGACGCGCAGGCCGGGCTTGCTGATGCGACGAACGCCGGCGATCGAACGCTGGCGGGTGTCACCGTACTTCAGGGTGATGGTCAGCGTCTTGCCGACCTCGCCCTCCTTCGGCTCGACGACCTGGTAGTCCTGGATGTAGCCCTCGGACTTCAGGATCTCGGCGATACCGACCTTGATCTTGGAGTGCGGCATGCTCGTCTGGTCGTGGTACGCCTGGTTGGCGTTGCGCAGACGGGTGAGCATGTCCGCAATGGGATCAGTCATGGTCATGGCTAGTGCCTCTTTCTCGCAACGGTTTCACGTGCCGGTCCACCGGGTCACGGACCCTTTGCGTCAGGGGTTGTGGTCCCGGGACATTCCCGGGGCCGTGGCCGGTCCGGACAGGACCGACCAGGGGTGGAGCCGGTGCTCGCGCACCGACCCCGGTGGATCACCAGGAGGACTTGGTGACGCCGGGCAGCTCGCCACGGTGGGCGAGGTCACGCAGGCAGATGCGGCACAGGCCGAACTTGCGGTAGACCGAGTGGGGTCGTCCGCACTTCTGGCAACGGGTGTACGCACGCACGCCGAACTTGGGCTTGCGGCTCTGCTTGACCTTGAGAGCAGTCTTGGCCATCGGTTCTCCTCAGCTCACTTCTTCTTCTTGGCGTAGTACGCCGGGCCACGCTTGGTCTTGACCTTCTTGGGATCGTCGACAGCCTTGAACGGGAAGCCGAGGTGCTTCAGCAGCGCCTTGCCCTCCTCATTGGTGGTGGCCGAGGTGACGAACGTGATGTCCATGCCACGGACGCGGTCGATCTTGTCCTGGTCGATCTCGAGGAACATGACCTGCTCGGTCAGACCGAAGGTGTAGTTGCCGTTGCCGTCGAACTGGTTGCCATTCAGGCCGCGGAAGTCGCGGATGCGGGGCAGGGCCAGGGTCAGCAGGCGGTCGGCGAACTCCCACATGCGGTCACCGCGAAGGGTGACGTGGCAGCCGATCGGCTGCTCCTCGCGCAGCTTGAACTGGGCGATCGACTTGCGGGCCTTGGTGACCTGGGGCTTCTGGCCGGTAATGGCGGTCAGGTCGCGGATGGCGCCGTCGAGGATCTTGGAGTCACGCGCAGCCTCACCGACACCCATGTTGACCACGATCTTGACCAGACCGGGGATCTGCATGGGGTTGGCGTACTTGAACTCCTCGTTGAGGGCTCCGACGATCTGCTCGCGGTACCTCTTCTTCAGCCGGGGCAGTTCGCGCGGCGCGCGCTCCTGGGTGGCCTGGGGGGCCTCAGTCACGTCGGTGCTCACTTGTCAGCCTCCTTCGCCTTCGAGTCAGCCTTTTTGGTGGACTCAGCCTTCTTGGTGGACTTGGCCTCGTCCTTCTTGAGGTAGCGCACCGAGCGGGTGGTGGTGTACTCCGAGCCGTCCGGACGGGTCTTGGTGACCTCTTCGCGGCGGTAGCCGACGCGGGTCACGACGTCCTTGCCCTCAACCTTGGTGACGAGCTGGACGTTGGAGACGTGGATCGGGGCCTCGGAGCTGACGATGCCGCCCTTGACCTGCTGGCCCTGGGCATTGGCGGTGTCCTTGAGGTGGCGCTTGACGATGTTGACGCCCTCGACGGTCACCCGCTGGCGGGCCACGTCGACCGAGAGGATTTCGGCGATCTTGCCCTTGTCCTCACGCTTGCCGCTGATGACCTTGACACGGTCACCCTTCTTGACGTGCAGCGACTTCATGTCAGATCACCTCCGGGGCGAGCGAAATGATGCGCATGAACTTCTTCTCGCGCAGTTCACGGGCGACGGGGCCGAAGATACGGGTGCCACGGGGCTCCCCGTCGGCCTTCAGGATGACCGCGGCGTTCTCGTCGAACTTGATGTAGGAGCCGTCCGGACGACGGTGCTCCTTGGTGGTGCGGACGATGACAGCCTTGACGACGTCGCCCTTCTTGACGTTGCCGCCGGGGATGGCGTCCTTGACCGAGCACACGATGGTGTCACCCACGTGCGCGTAGCGGCGCCCGGTTCCGCCGAGAACACGGATGCACAAGAGCTCCTTGGCACCAGTGTTGTCGGCGACCTTGAGGCGCGACTCCTGCTGGATCATTGCTTCTCCTTGAACCTCGCTGGTTCCCTCACGCCCCGTGGGACGAGCGGCCTGGTGAGGCATGGTTTTCCGGCCCGCTGGATTTTGCCAGAGGGCACCCGAGACAATGGGCAGGCCAGGACCTGCACAGCTGTCAGGGGCGTTGATCTCCGATGAAAGGTCCCCCCGGTGCGGGCCTGCTTCGCACACAGACCAGCGATGCCCCGAGGGCACAGACTTCGGGCAACCTGACAAGCGTACCCCACGACCCGAACCTGACCAATTCGGCGTCGCGTGGGCTCGGCTGCTCCCCCAGCTGGGCCCCAGCCGCTCGTCCGACGTGCATTCTCTGCGCCTGGGCAACGAATCCAGCCCACTCCACCCGGACGAGGCGCATTCATTGCACCCGGGTAAGAACTGCAGGTCGCCCCACCCGGACGAGGCGCATTCCTTGCGCCTGCGCAAAGAGTGCAGGTTGCCTACCAGCGCACCCGCCGTCAGCCTTCTGTCTGCAGCCCGAACCCACGTCTGCGACGCCAGTCCCCGTCTGCAGCCCGAACATGCGTTTGCACGTCGCACAGACGTGCAGACACAGCCCCGCACCGCAGACGCCGATTGGGGCTGCGGACGAAGGCAGGCACTCCAAACGCCACCTTGCCCTCTGGACGCACAAGCGGGCCCTGCACGAATGCAGGACCCGCCAATCAGTTCGATGCCAGTCACGGAAGGCCTTGACCCCGCAGGGTTTGCGCGCACCCGCCCCCACCGCGGCCCGGCTGAGCGAGGGACGAGCGAAGCCCTCGTGCAAGCGAGCGAAGGACGAGCGAGCGCGCCACGAACCTGGTATTGGCCGCGCGTCCGAGCGGAGCGAGGACAAAGATCACGCCATCAGGCGCATGCCGTTCCAGCCGGTGCCGGCGAGCTTCGCGGCGTTCCAGCCGCCCTTGCCGTTGGCGAGGTAGGTGTACAGCTGGCCGGCGGGGTTGCGTCCGACCAGGTCGTTGTGGCCGTCCCGGTTGAAGTCACCGGGTGAGAAGGCCAGCGTCCAGCCGGTCCAGCCGTGGCCGGTCTGCTTCTGCGAGACGATCTTGCCGGTCTGGTTGGTGTAGTAGGTCCATAGCGCCCCGGTGGTGGTGATGCCGGCCAGGTCGGCGTAGCGGTCACCGTTCACCGATCCCACGGCGATCAGGTGGGTGATGCCGCCCCAGTTCTTGCCGATGACAGCAGCACCGTGCATGCCGCGGGCGGTGGTGAAGGTGTAGCGCACCAGGTTCTTGTTGGCGTCGATGCCGACGACCTCGTTGGTGCCGTCACCGTTCATGTCGCCGACAACCGAGATCTGGCTCAGGCCGTTCCAGTTGCGCCCGACCTGCACGCCACTGGAGAAGTTGCCGTTGCCCTGCCCGTAGTAGACATAGAGGGTGCCGTTGTTGTGCCGGGCGAGCAGGTCGTCCTTGCCGTCGCGGTTGGCATCGGGCAGCAGGCCGATCCAGTTGAAGTTGTTCCAGCCACCGCCCACGCGGGTGCCGGCGCCGAAGGTGCCACTGGTGGTGCCGCGGTACAGGTGCAGGCTGCCCTGCTGGTCGACGGCGAGCAGGTCGGCGATCCGGTCACCGGTGAAGTCGCCACGGCTGGACGGACCGGGATTGGTGGGCGGGGTTACCGGGCTGGTGAGGTTGCGGCACTGGTCCTCCATGTTGCCGCGCACGGTGTTGTTGCCGCCGGTGGGCGGGGGCACGTTCGACTTGCACTGCAGGTTGCCGTCGATGGTGTTGCCGGTGAAGCTCTGGGCCCCACGGTTGCTGAACGACTGCAGGTCACCGTTGATCCGCACCCCCGACACGGTGGCCGAGCCGCCCTCGTTGAGCTGGATGTTGCCGATCACGCGGCCGCCATTGACGGTGACATTGGTGTGGTATTTGCCCTGGATGTCGCCGTCGACAGTGGTGTTGGTGACCCGGATGGTAGCCGAGCCCTCCTCACCCTGGATGTTGCCGTCGATGGTCGAACCGGTCACGGTGACGCTGGCACCGCGGTAGACCTTGACGTCGCCGTCGACGCGAGCGTTGGACAGGGTGCAGCTGGCACCGGCGGGGACGATCACGTTGTCGCTGATGGTGCCGCTGAGGGTGCGGTTGCTGCAGACCATATCGGCGGCCGCGGCATCCGCAGACGCAACCAGGCCGCCGGCGGCGAGCGCGCCCGCCAGCACCAGGTGGAGAACCTTCTTCATGGGTCCAGGTCCTTTCTCGAACAGTGGACGAACGGGTGACGCCGAGGGGGTTCGGCTCCTGGCCTGAGCGTAGGAAACCTCCCGGAGACTCCCCGTGAGCAGTAGATGAGAACGTTCTCATCCGCCGGACACCTGTTGTTCACCCACGGCCCAGATCACCCACGCCCTGTCGACCCAACGACCTGTCCACCCACGAACCGGACGAACCACTGAGACCTTCGTCCGATCACCCCGAACACGACCACCACAGCCCGCACACAGCAGTACCGCCCGCCCTGCAGGTGCAGGACGGGCGGTAGGTGACGTGGTCAGGTTCAGCGAACCGGGCTCACTTGGCCTTCTCGACGACCTCGAGCAGGCGCCAGCGCTTGGTGGCCGACAGCGGGCGGGTCTCCATGACGCGCACGCGGTCACCGATGCCGCACTCGTTGTTCTCGTCGTGGGCCTTGAGCTTGGTGGTCTGGCTCATGACCTTGCCGTAGAGGGCGTGCTTCACACGCTCCTGGACGGCGACGACGATGGTCTTGTCCATCTTGTCCGAGACGACGATGCCCTCGCGGACCTTGCGAGCGTTGCGCTCGGCGGTCTGGGCGCCCTCGGACTGGGTGTTCTCGCTCATGCTCACTCCTCAGGTTCCGACTCGATGCCCAGGTTGCGCTCCTGCAGCACGGTGTAGATGCGGGCGATGTCCTTGCGGACCTCGCGCAGACGGCTGCTGTTCTCCAGCTGGCCGGTGGCGCCCTGGAAACGAAGGGAGAACAGCTCTTCCTTCAGTTCACGGACCTTGTCGTTCAGGGTCTCACGGCTGAGTCCACGCAGCTCGGCTGCAGTGACCTTGGTGGTAGCCATCAGATCTCACCTGCCTCACGCTTGATGAAACGCGCCTTGAAGGGCAGCTTGTGGATGGCCAGGCGAAGGGCCTCGCGAGCCACGTCCTCCGGCACACCGGACAGTTCGAACAGCACCCGTCCCGGCTTGATGTTGGCCACCCAGAACTCGGGCGAGCCCTTGCCGGAACCCATGCGGGACTCGGCGGGGTGCTTGGTCAGCGGGCGGTCGGGGTAGACGGTGATCCACACCTTGCCACCACGCTTGATGTGGCGGGTCATGGCGATACGAGCAGCCTCGATCTGGCGGTTCTTCAAGTAGCCGGACTCCAGGGCCTGGATGCCGTACTCACCGAAGGCCAGCTTGGTGCCACCCTTGGCCATGCCATCACGCTTGGGGTGGTGCTGCTTGCGGTACTTGACGCGACGAGGAATCAGCATGAATCAGGCTCCTGCGTTCTCGGTGCTGGGCGCAGCCTGGGGCGCGGAGCCCTCGGCTGCTTCGGCGCGACGGCGTCCGCCGCGCTCCGGACGATCCCCACGGCCCTCGCCGCGACCCGGACGACGGGACGGGCGCTGGCGTCCGCCGGGGGCAGACTGGCGGGCCTGCTTCTGGGCGGCACGCTCGGTGCGCGACCCGGAAACCTCACCCTTGTAGATCCAGACCTTGACACCGATGCGACCGAAGGTGGTGCGGGCCTCGAAGAAGCCGTAGTCGATGTCGGCACGCAGGGTGTGCAACGGCACGCGACCCTCGCGGTAACCCTCGGAGCGGCTCATTTCAGCGCCACCCAGACGGCCAGAGCACTTGATCCGGATGCCCTGGGCACCGGCGCGCATGGCGGTCTGCTGGGCCTTGCGCATGGCGCGACGGAAGGCGACGCGGGCGCTCAGCTGCTCGGCGATCCCCTGGGCGACCAGCTGGGCATCGATCTCGGGGTTCTTGACCTCGAGGATGTTCAGCTGGATCTGCTTGCCGGTGATCTTCTCCAGCTCGCCACGGACCCGCTCCGCCTCGGCACCGTTGCGGCCGATGACGATGCCGGGGCGTGCGGCGTGCAGGAAGATGGTGACCCGCTCGCTGCGGCGCTCGATCTCGATCGAACTGACGCCGGCGCGCTCCAGGCTCTTGGTCAGGTACTCCCGGATCTTGACGTCCTCACCGACCAGCTGGGCGTACTGCTTGTCGGCGTACCAGCGGGTGGTGTGGTCAGTGGACGTACCGAGGCGGAAGCCTGTGGGATGAATCTTCTGGCCCATGCTCAGTCCTCCTTCGTGCTCTCGGTGTCGGCAGCAGCCGTCTCAGCGACCTTGGCCTTGCCACCGGTCTTGGTCTTCTTCGGTTCGGGGCGCGCATCGCGGGGCTCGACGACCACGGTGATGTGGGCGGCGCGCTTCAGGATGCGACTGGCCGAACCCTTGGCGCGCGGACGGATGCGACGCATGGTCACGCCCTCGTCCACGAACGCCTGGGAGATGTACAGGTCATCGCTGCGCAGGGCCTCGGTCTGCTCGGCGTTGGCGGCGGCCGAAGCCACCACCTTGTACACCGGCTCGGAGGCGGCCTGGGGGGCGAAACGCAGGGCGACCAGGGCATCCTGGACGTCCATTCCGCGCACCAGGTCGACGACGCGGCGCACCTTGGTCGGGCTCATCCGGACGTGACGCGCGATGGCGTACGAGCCAGGACGATCCCCGAGCAGTGCAGCGCGACGGCTGGGCCGTTCTTGGTTGCTCATTCTCTCTCGATCCTTGTCTCGCTGGCTCAGCGCCGGCGGCTCTTCTTGTCGTCCTTCACGTGACCCTTGAACGTGCGGGTCGGCGCGAATTCACCGAGCTTGTGGCCGATCATCGCCTCGGTCACGAAGACCGGGACGTGCTTGCGACCGTCGTGCACGCTGATGGTGTGGCCGAGCATTTCCGGCACGATCATCGAGCGACGCGACCAGGTCTTGATCAGGTTCTTGGTGCCCTTTTCGTTCTGGGCATCAACCTTCTTGGCGAGATGCTCGTCGACGAAGGGGCCCTTCTTCAGGCTGCGTGGCATAGTTCTTCAGGCTCCCTATCAGCGCTTCTTGCCGGACTTGCGGCGACGGATGATGAGTCGGCTGCTCGCCTTGTTCTTGTCGCGGGTGCGGCCCTCGGGCTTGCCCCAGGGCGAGACGGGGTGACGACCACCGGAGGTCTTGCCCTCACCACCACCGTGCGGGTGGTCGATCGGGTTCATGACCACGCCACGCACGGTCGGGCGGATGCCCTTCCAGCGGCTGCGGCCGGCCTTGCCCCAGTTGATGTTCGACTGTTCGGCGTTGCCGACAGCACCGATGGTGGCGCGGCAGCGCACGTCGACCATGCGCATTTCGCCCGAAGGCATGCGCAGGGTGGCGTACTTGCCCTCGCGGGCCACGAGCTGGATCGAAGCGCCGGCGGAACGGCCGAGCTTGGCCCCACCACCGGGACGCAGCTCCACGGCGTGCACCGTGGTGCCGACCGGGATGTTGCGCAGCGCCAGGTTGTTGCCGGGCTTGATGTCAGCACCCTCGCCGGCGGTGACGACGGCACCCTGGCCGAGCCCTGCCGGGGCGATGATGTAGCGCTTCTCACCGTCTGCGTAGTGCAGCAGCGCGATGCGGGCGGTGCGGTTGGGGTCGTACTCGATGTGAGCGACCTTGGCCGGCACGCCGTCCTTGTCGTAGCGCTTGAAGTCCACCAGGCGGTAGGCCTGCTTGTGGCCACCACCGATGTGGCGGGTGGTGATGCGGCCGGAGTTGTTGCGGCCACCGGTCTTCGGCTTGGCCACCAGCAGCGACTTCTCCGGGGTGGAGCGGGTCACCTCGCTGAAGTCAGCGACGCTGGAACCACGGCGGCCGGGGGTCGTGGGCTTGTACTTGCGGATTGCCATGAGGTCTCGTCAGTCCTTTCGGTGCCGGGTCACTCGACCGGGCCGGAGAAGATGTCGATCCGCTGGCCCTCGGCGACGGTCACGATGGCGCGCTTGCTGCTCGCACGCCGACCCATGCCGTAGCGCGTACGGCGAGCCTTGCCCTGGCGGTTGATGGTGTTCACACTGAGCACCTTGACGTCGAAGATCTGCTCAACGGCGATCTTGATCTCGGTCTTGTTGGCGGTCGGGTCGACGATGAAGGTGTACTTGTTCTCGTCGAGCAGGCCGTAGCTCTTCTCGCTGACCACGGGCGCGAGCAGGATGTCGCGCGGGTCCTTGATCTTGAAGTCGCTCACTTGGTGGTCTCCTCAGCCTCTGCGGCCTCGGACTCGGTGGCGACGGCCTTGACCGACTTGCCCTTGGTGGGGCCGGCGGTGAAGACGTCCAGGGCTGCCTTGGTGAACAGCACCGAATCGTTGACCAGGATGTCGTAGGCGTTCAGCTGGTCGACGGCCAGCGCGTGCACGGTGGGCACGTTGCGCAGGCTCAGCCAGGCCAGGTCGTCCTCGCGGTCGAGCACGACCAGCAGACGGCTGACATCACCGACGTGGGCGATGGCGGCCAGGGCTGCCTTGGTCGAGGGGGTCTCGCCGGTGACGATGCTGTCGATCACGAAGACCTGACCGTCACGAGCGCGATCGGACAGGGCGCCACGAATGGCGGCCGCGATCATCTTCTTGTTGGTGCGCTGGCTGTAGTCGCGCGGCTGCGGGCCGTGTGCGACGCCACCACCGGACCAGATCGGCGAACGGCGCGAACCGTGACGAGCGCGGCCGGTGCCCTTCTGGCGCCACGGCTTGATGCCGCCACCGCGGACGTCACCGCGGGTCTTGGTGGCGTGGGTGCCCTGGCGGGCGGCAGCCTGCTGGGCCACCACGACCTGGTGGATCAGCGGGATGTTGGTCTGGACATCGAACAGCTCGGCGGGCAGGTCGGCCTTGCCGGAGGTCTTGCCCTCAGCGGTCAGGATGTCAACGGTGAGCTCGCTCATGCCACATCACCCTTCTTGGCTGCGCTGCGGACGACAACCAGCGAGCCCTTGGGGCCCGGGATGGCGCCGCGGACCAGCAGCAGTCCACGCTCGGCGTCGACCGCGTGGATCGACAGGTTCTGGACGGTGGTCTTGGCCACACCCATGCGGCCGGCCATGCGCAGGCCCTTGAACACTCGACCAGGGGTCGAGCAGCCACCGATGGAGCCGGGGGCGCGGTGCTTGCGGTGCACACCGTGGCCGGCGGACAGGCCGCGGAAGCCATGGCGCTTCATGACACCGGCGGTGCCCTTGCCCTTGGTGACGCCGGTGACGTCAACCAGGTCGTCAGCCGCGAAGGTCTCGGCGGTGATCTCCTGGCCGAGGGTGTACTCGCTGGCGTCGGTGGTGCGCAGCTCCACCAGGTTCTTGCGCGGGGTGACATCGGCGGCGGCGAACAGGCCGGCGTAGGGCTTGGTCACCTTCTTCGCCTTGATGGCACCGAAGCCGAGCTGCACGGCGTTGTAGCCGTCCTTCTCGGGGGTGCGGACCTGGGTCACGACACAGGGGCCGGCCTGGACCACGGTCACGGGCACGACCTTGTTGTCGGCGTCCCACAGCTGCGTCATCCCGAGCTTGGTGCCCAGAATGCCCTTTACCTTGCGTTCAGTCATTGTGTTCACCAACCTCACGGAAGCTTGATCTCGATGTCGACACCAGCCGGCAGGTCGAGGCGCATCAGCGAGTCGACTGTCTTCGGCGTGGGGTCAAGGATGTCAATGAGCCGCTTGTGCGTACGCATCTCGAAGTGCTCGCGGCTGTCCTTGTACTTGTGGGGCGAACGGATCACGACGAACACGTTCTTCTCGGTCGGCAACGGCACAGGGCCGGCAACCTTGGCACCCGTCCGGGTCACCGTGTCGACGATCTTGCGCGCCGACGAGTCGATGACCTCGTGGTCATAGGCCCGGAGCCTGATGCGGATCTTTTGTCCCGCCACAGTAGTTCCTTCTCTCGTCCCTGCTACTGACCGGTTTTCCGGCTCTCGCGTCCGGCTCTCACCGGCTGTCTCTCTCCGACCCACGCGGTCGGGTGTGTCGCACTGCTGCGGGCCCGAATCATCCCATTCCACGTTCAGGATGAAGGCCCCGCGGCTACACACCACACGCGCCAGAAGGGCTCGGCGCACCCGGCCAATACCCGCTGGAACGGGTCAGTCCTCGGCACAACACAAGCCACCCCTGCTCGGAGCAACTTGAGGATTCTGTCATGGGTGGGCGCCCGATTCCAAATCCGGCCGCTCATCTCAGCGCGCGGGCCCACTCCCGGGCCAACAACTGCGCCCCCTCGGCGGTGGGGTGCACCCCATCGTAGAGCCAATGTGTGGCCGGTTCCCGCTCGAGGGCCTCGTCCAGGGCGGCCTGGAAGCCCACCAAACGCAGCCCGTGAACCTGGGCCAGGTCGGCGGCCGCCTGCTGGTAGTCGGCGAACTCACGCACCCACACCGGGGTCACCGGTCCGGCCGGCAGCACGAAGGGTTCGCAGATCACCATCGCTGCGCCCGGCAGGGCCTCACGGGTCCGGGTGATCAACTGGGCCAGTTCGAAGTGGTAGGTGTCGGGCGAGCCGACATAGCCGCTGACGCGGTGACGGTTCCAGTAGTCGTTGATCCCGACCAGCACCGAGACCACATCCGGCGCGAGCGCGATGGTGTCCTGGTCCCAGCGGGCCAGCAGGTCGGCGGTGACATTGCCGCTGAGGCCCCGGTTGAAGAACTGCAGCCCGTCGTCGGGGCGCTCGGCCAGGGCAGCGCCGGCGACCAGCCAGGCATAACCCTCCCCCAGTCCCTGGGGCGTGTTGGGGCGCAGGTCTGCGCGGTCGCGGCGGGCGTCGGTGACCGAGTCCCCCTGGAACAGCACCCTGGCCCCGGCCCGCAGCAGGGTTTCGCCACCCGGCTCGTCCGGTTCGTGCGGGGTTGCCGAGGCACCCTGGGCGCTCGGCGCGAGGGTGGACGACGTGGGTTGGTGCCCCTGGGCGAACTGCCACGCAGCAGTCCCCGTGGCGGCGGCCGCGGCCAGGGCGGCGGCACCTGCCACGACCACGGCGCGACGACGACTGAGGGGCATGCCCCGATGATACGACCGCCATGGGCCTGCTCTAAGGTCGGTCCCATGGACATCGAGGTCCGGGAAGTTCGCGACTTCCTCGCTGCCCACGCCCCGTGGGACCACCTGCCCGCCGGCCGCCTCGACGCGCTGGCCGGCACAGCCGTGCTGCGCTACTACCGCCGCGGCACCCTCATCTACGGTTCCGGCGACCCCAACTCGAACGTGCACGTGGTGCGGTCGGGCGGGGTGGACCTGACCGATGCCTCCGGTGGCCTGGTCGAGCGGCTCGGCCCCGGTGGCATCTTCGGCGTCCAGTCGGTGCTCTCGACCGAGACGTCCCCGCTGCTGGTGCGTGCCATCGAAGACACCCTGGTGGTGGTCATCGATTCCGAGGGTTTCCGGGCCCTGGCAGAACAGGACGACGCATTCGGCGCCTACTTCCGGGCCACCGCAGCCCACCGCCTGGCCGGGGCCGCACAGCGGGCCAAACAGTCACGCACCGGGGAGGTGTCGCTGGGGCGCCGGGTCGGGGCCCTGGTCACCCGCCGGCCGGTGCAGGCCGAATCGACCATCAGCATCCGAGAAGCGGCGCAGGTGATGTCGGCCCACAAGGTCTCGGCCTTGCTGCTGGTCGACGACAACCGCCTCGTGGGCATCGTCACCGACCGTGACCTGCGCTCCAAGGTCGTCGCGGTCGGACGATCCGGCGATGAGCCGGTCAGCGCGGTGATGACCCGCGACCTGATCACGATCGAACCCGAGGCCCGCGCCTTCGAGGCGATGTTGATCATGACCTCGAAGGGCATCCACCACCTGCCGGTGACCCAGGGCGACCAGGTGCTGGGCCTGGTCTCCAGCGGCGACATGATGCGGCTCGACCGGGCCCACCCGATCTACCTGGCCGCCGACATCGCCCGGCAGCACGACGCCGAGGGGGTGGCGCGGGTCTGTGCTCGCATCCCCCGGTTGGTGGCCGAGTACATCGAGGCCGATGCCTCGGCGGCCGAGATCAGTCGCCTGCTGGGCAGTATCAGCGATGCCGCCACCTCGACCCTGATCGGCCTGGCCGAAGCGGAGTTCGGGCCGGCCCCCACCGTCGACGGGGTGCCGGTGGCCTGGGCCTGGGTGGCGCTGGGGTCACAGGCCCGCCACGAGGGTCGGCTCGGCTCCGACCAGGACCACTGCATCGTCCTCGACGATGCCGCTGACCACCTCTCGGAACAGGGCCGGGCGTGGTTCACCCGGGTGGCGGAACGAGTGGTCGAGGGGTTGGAGGCCGCCGGTTTCCCGCGGTGCCGTGGTGAGGTGATGGCCACCAAGTGGTGCTTCACCTCGTCACAGTGGCGCCGCCAGATCAGTCATTGGCTGAACGAACCCGATGGCCTCGAGGTGCTGCACGCGCAGATCTTTTTCGACGCCCGCGCCGTGCACGGCCGCCATGCCCTGGTCGACGACCTGCTCGGCTGGTTGGCCACCCAGACCCCCGGGGCCACCCGTTTCCTGACCCACCTGGCCGCCCAGGCGGTGGCCTACACTCCCCCGCTGGGCTTCTTCAAGGGGTTCGTACTGGAACACGGCGGTGAGCATGCCGACACCCTCGACCTGAAGGCCGCCAGCCACGCGATCATCCAGTTGGCGCGGGTGCATGCGCTGGCGCTGGGCAGCACCGAGACCGCCACCGACGCCCGGCTGAGGCTGGCCGCCGGCGCCGGGCGGCTGGACGAACGGCAGGCCGCGGCGCTGGTCGATGCTGCCGAGTTCATCCAGCACCTGCGGCTGCACCACCAGGCCGAGGAACTGCGCCGCGGCGCCACACCCGACAACCACCTCGACCCGAAGACCCTGAACGCGCTGGACCAGCGGACCCTGCGGGAGGCGTTCACCGTCATCGGACGAGCGCTGAAGAGCCTGGCCCACCTCCACCAGACGCACCTGGTCTGAACCGATGGCCCTCCTCGACCTGCGCCCGCTCGACAGCCGCCGCAAGCGTGCCCTGGCCAAGACACCCGAGGGGGCGCTGCGTGACTACCTGTCGGTGCCGCTGCCGGCCCCGAGCACCCGGCTCGCCGACCTGCCGTTGCTGGCCGTCGACCTGGAGACCACCGGCCTCGACGCGCCCACCGGGGCGATCCTGTCGATCGGCTTCGTCCCGGTCGACGGTGACGCGATCACCCTGGCCGGGGCCCGACGGATCATGATCAGGACCGGGGCCGAGGTGGGTGACAGCGCGACCATCCACGGCATCACCGACGACGTGGCCGAGCAGGAGGGCGTAAGCCTGGCCGCCGGGTTGGCCGAACTGCTACAGGCGCTGCGGGGCCGGGCCCTGCTGGCGCACTACGCCCCGATGGAGACCGGCTTCCTGGAACGGGCCTGCCGTGAGGTGTTCGGGCGCCCACTCGTGCTGACGGCCGTCGACACGATGCAGGTTCAGTACCGGCTGCTGGCCACGCATGCCAGCCAGGAGCCACCCCGCTCAGCGCTGCGGCTGTGGGCGGCCCGGGCGCGCTACGGCCTGCCGGTCTACAAGGCGCACGATGCGCTGACCGATGCGCTGGCCTGCGCCGAGTTGTACCTGGCCCTGGCCCAGGAGCCGGGGGTCGGCACCACCCTGCGCGACCTGCAGCGCTAGCCGCCCTGGGCCTGCCGCTTCTGGATGGCCGCCCACTCGTCCTTCAACCCAACCGTGCGGTGGAACAGCCCGGGAGCGTCGGCGTCCTTGGCGAAGTAGCCGAGCCGCTCGAACTGGACGACCTGGCCGGGCGCGACCTCGGCCAGCACTGCCTCACCGACCGCGTCGGTGAGCAGTTCGCGGGAGTTGGGGTTCAGGTCGTCGAGCGCCTCGCCGGTGGCCTCCCCGGGTACCGCCGCGGTGAACAGCCGGTCGTAGAGTGCAGCGGTGACCGGCACCGAGTGCGGCACCGAGACCCAGTGCATGGTCGACTTCACCTTGCGGCCGTCGGGGGCGTCACCGCCGCGGGTGGCGGGGTCGTAGGTGGCGTTGACCTGCACCACGTTGCCGTCGGCGTCGGTGACGGCGTCGGTGGCGGTGACCAGGTAGGCACCACGCAGGCGCACCTCCCGGCCCGGGGCCAGGCGGAAGAACTTCGGCGGCGGGTCGAGCGCGAAGTCGTCGGCCTCGATCACCAGCTCACCGCTGAAGGCGACCTTGCGGGTGCCGTCGTCGGGGTTCTCGGGGTTGTTGGTGACCTCGAAGTACTCCACGACCGGGTTGCCTTCGGCATCGGTGGGCCAGTTGGTCAGCACCAGCTTCAGGGGGCGCAGCACGGTCATGCGACGCTGGGCGGTCTTGTTCAGGTGGCGGCGCACCACGGCCTCGAGCGCCTCGATGGCGTGGCGGGCGTTGGTGCGGGCGGTGCCGATCTCGGTGCAGAACTCCCGGATCGCGGCCGCCGGGTAGCCGCGGCGGCGCAGGCCCGACAGGGTCGGCATCCGGGCGTCGTCCCAACCCTCGACGACCCCCTCGTCCACGAGCTTCTTCAGTCGCCGCTTGGAGGTGACGATGTGGGTGAACTCAAGGCGGGCGAACTCGATCTGCTTGGGGGTGTCACCCGGCAGGGGAAGGTTCGCCAGGCACCAGTCGTAGAGCGGACGATGGACGTCGAACTCCATCGTGCAGATCGAGTGGGTGACACCCTCAATGGCATCGGACTGGCCGTGGGCCCAGTCGTAGGTCGGGTAGATGCACCACGCGTCACCGGTGCGGTGGTGGGGCGCCCGGCGGATGCGGTACAGCACGGGGTCACGCAGCCACATGTTGTCGGCCTGCATGTCGATCTTGGCCCGCAGGCAGCGTGCCCCGTCGTCGAACTCGCCGGCGCGCATCCGGGCCAGCAGGTCGAGGCTCTCCTCGACGGGGCGGTCCCGGTAGGGGCTCTCGATGCCGGGCTTGCCGAAGCCGCCGCGCTGCGCCGAAATGGTCTCACCGTCCTGGTCGTCGACATAGGCCAGACCGCGGCGGATCAGTTCGCGGGCCCATTCGTAGAGCTGCTCGAAGTAGTCCGAGGCGAAGAAGATGTTCTCCGGTTCGTAGCCGAGCCAGGCGATGTCGGCCAGGATCGAGTCGACGTACTCCGACTCCTCGGTGTCGGGGTTGGTGTCGTCGAAGCGGACATTGCACACCCCACCGAAGGCCAGGGCGGTCTCGAAGTCCTGGTGGATGGCCTTGGCGTGGCCGATGTGCAGGTAGCCGTTGGGTTCGGGTGGGAACCGGGTCTGGACTCGCCCACCGAACAGTCCACTCTCGTTGTCACGCTCGACAATGTCGCGAATGAAGTCAGAGGCACCGGCAGGCTTGGTCATGGGCCGAAGCCTAGCCGCAATCGCACCTGTCACTGCAGCCGCCGTGGGGGTCACGGGGCCCTGTCCACGACGGGCTGGAGGTTAGGCTTGCCTCAGTTGCCTGATAAGGTCACGGAGGTGTCACGTAATTCAATGATCTTGCTGGGGGCGATGGCGTGTGAGTGAGCATCCGGGCGGCATGAACCGACCGGCCAAACCGTTGGCCCGGTTGACGGTGGTGCGCCGCGAACAGTTGCACCCCGACCTGGTGCGGGTCTGGTTCAGCACCGAGGGCTTCCAGGTCGGCGAGTTCAGTGACTCCTACGTCAAGTTGCTGTTCGACGACCACGGCCCGGTCAGCACTCCCCCGGCCGAGGGCGAACGACCCACCACCCGCACGTACTCGGTGCGCACCATCGAGGACGACCTGCTCGCCCTCGACTTCGTCGTCCACGGGGACGAGGGGCTCGCCGCCCCCTGGGCGGCCGCCGCCGAACCCGGTGAGGTCGTGCTCGCCCGGGGCCCCGGTGGGGCCTGGTCGCCGCGTACCGAGGCGGACTTCCACCTGTTCCTGGGCGACGAGTCGGCCCTGCCGGCGATCGCCGCCGGACTCGAGCGGCTGCCCACCGATGCCCGCGGGCTGGTCGTGATCGAGGCCTGCGAGCACACCCTGGACCTGCGCCACCCCGACGGTGTCGAGGTGCGCTGGCTCGTCCGCGGTGATGAGGACTACCGGGCCGAGCGGCTCGCCGACCAGGTCCGCGACCTGGACTGGGCAGCGCTCGGCGACGTCAGCATCTTCGCCCACGGTGAGCGCGGCTCGATGAGGGCGCTGCGACCGGTGTTCACCCCGCTGGGGCTCGACAAGGACCGGCTGTCCTTGTCGGGCTACTGGGCCAGGGGCCGCGTGGAGGACCAGTTCCAGGCCGAGAAGCGCACCGAGGTGGGTCGGGTCTAACCCGCGCCCCCACCCAGCGTGGCCAGCAGTCGACGCAGCCGCGCCACGGTGGAGTCCTTGCCCAGGATCTCCATCGACTCGAACAGCGGCGGGGAGACCTTGGCACCACTCACACCCACCCGCAGCGGGGCGAAGGCGAACTTCGGCTTCTGCCCCAGACCCTCGACCAGCGCTGCGCGCAGCGCCGCCTGGATGGGTTCGGCGGTGAAGTCGTCCAGCCCCTCCAGGGCGGCGATGCCGGCCTCCAGCACCTGGGTGGCGTCATCGTTCAGCGAGGCCACGGCGGCCTCGTCCAGCACCAGGTCGTCGTCAGGGCTCATCAGGAAGGCCATCGCGGGCGCGGCATCGCCCAGCAGGGTCATCCGTTGGCTGACCAGCGGGGTGGCCCGACGGACCAGCTCGCGGGTCGCGTCATCGACCTCGGCCCAGGCACCGGTGTGCAGCTGGTGCTCGATGATGCGTTCGGCCAGCTCGTCGGTGGGCAGGTTGCGGATGTAGAGCCCGTTGAGCCAGTCCAGCTTCTTGACGTCGAAGATGGGCCCCACGGTGTTGATCCGGGTCCAGTCGAAGCCCTCGATGAACTCCTCGAAGCTGACCACTTCGCGTTCACTGCCGTCGTCCTCGACCACCGGCGGGTAGGCCAGCAGCTGCAGGAAGTTCCGCAGCGCCTCGGGCAGGTAGCCCTGCTCACGGAACCACAGCAGCCGGGCGGCAGGGTTCTTGCGCTTGGAGATCTTGGACTTGTTCTCATTGCGCAGCAGCGGCATGTGGGCGAACTGCGGCATCTCGAAGCCGAGCCAGCGGTACAGCAGCACGTGCTTGGGGGTCGAGGAGATCCATTCCTCACCGCGGACGACCGTGGTGATGCCCATCAGGTGGTCGTCGACCACCACGGCCAGGTGGTAGGTCGGGAACCCGTCGGCCTTGAGGATGACCTGGTCGTCGGGGCGCGGTGCGCGGACCCGGCCACGGATGATGTCGTCGAAGTCGAGCTCGATGTCGTCGGGAACCAGCATCCGCACCACGGGCGCCTCGCTGAACCCGGGCAGTTCTGCGCGCTGCTCTCGGGTGAGCCCCAGGCAGCGCCGGTCGTAGCCGGTCACCGACTGCTTGCTGGCCTGCTGCTCAGCGCGCAGCTCGGCCAGGCGCTCCGAGGAGCACCAGCAGTAGTAGGCGTGCCCGTCGGCGAGCAGCTGGTCGACGAACGGGCGGTAGGTCTCCAAGCGTTCCGACTGCCGGTAGGGGCCGTGCTCGCCGCCGACGTCGGGGCCCTCGTCGTAGCCCAGCCCGAGCCACTTCAGCGAGTCGAAGATCTGCTGTTCGCTGCCCTCGACCAGGCGGGCCCGGTCGGTGTCCTCGATGCGCAGGACGAACGCGCCGCCGGTCTTGCGGGCCCAGGCCAGGTCGAACAGTGCCATGTAGGCGGTTCCGACGTGCGGGTCACCGGTGGGGCTGGGTGCCACGCGCGTGCGGGCAGGGGCAAATGCAGGCTCAGTCATGATGGGGCACAGCCTATCGACATCAGGATGGCTAGGCTCGGGGGCGTGACTCGCGACCTGCCGACCTCCACCTACCGCTACCAGATCAGCCAGCAGTTCACGCTGGACGATGCCGCCGCCGACCTGCCACGCCTGGTCGAGCTGGGCATCGATGCGGTGTACCTGTCCCCCGTGTTGACGGCCACCACCGGTTCCGACCACGGCTACGACTGGGTCGACTGCCGCCAGGTCGACCCGCAACGCGGCGGCGAGGAGGGCTGGGACCGGTTCGTCCGGGCTGCGCAGGAGGCGCAGCTCAAGGTGGTGCTCGACATCGTGCCCAACCACTGCGGGATCAGCGACCCCGCCCAGAACCCGTTCTGGTGGAGCGTGCTGAGCGAGGGCCGCGATTCGCAGTATGCGCACTGGTTCGACATCGACTGGTCGCGCGCCCCGATCCTGCTGCCGGTGCTCGGCGAGGACGGCGACCTGTCGTCGCTGAGCCTGTCCGAGGCGGCCGACGAGCTGCGGCTGGGCGGGCTGCGACTCCCGACCGCGCCGGGGTCAGCCAACCCCGGTGACGACCCCCGCGAGGTGGCCGGGCGGCAGCACTACCGGCTGGCGCCATGGCCGCTGGCCAGCACCGAACTGAACTACCGCCGCTTCTTCACCGTCGACTCGCTGGCTGGGCTGCGCATCGAGGACGAACGGGTCTTCGAGGCCACCCATGAGCGGATCTTCGCCATGGTCGACCGCGGTGAGGTGCAAGGACTGCGGGTCGACCACCCCGACGGCCTGAGCGACCCCGGGGAGTACTTCCGCCGGCTGCGTGCCCGCGTCGGGGACTCGATCTGGCTGCTGGCCGAGAAGATCCTCGGCGATGGTGAACCACTGCCGGACTGGCCGATCGACGGCACCAGCGGCTATGACGCGCTGGCCGAGGTGAACCGGCTGTTCACCAAACCCGACAACGAGGCCTACCTGACCAACCGCTACCAGTTGCTGACCGGCGACCACCTCAGCGCCGAGGACCATGTCCTGGTCGGCAAGCGGACCATGATCGACTCCTCATTCGGCTCGGAGGTCACCCGGATCCTGCGGGCCCTGCCCGAGCCTGTTGTTGCTGGCTTCGAGCCGGAGCGGCTGGGTGAGGCGCTGGCCGAGGTGGCGGTCCATGTGCCGGTCTACCGCAGCTACCTGCCCGAGGTCAGCGGACCGCTGAACGCGGCTCTGGCGGTGGCGCGGCGCACCCGGGCGGACCTGGTCGCCGAGATCGACGCGCTGGCCCCCAGCCTGGCTGACGTCACCACCGAGGCGGCCCGCCGGTTCGAACAGCTGACCGGGGCACTGACCGCCAAGGGGCTCGAGGACACCGCCTGGTACCGCTACAGCAGGTTCATCGGGGCCAACGAGGTCGGTGGGCACCCGAGCCGGTTCGCCACCACCCTCGACGGTTTCCACGCCGACATGACCCGCCGCCAGCAGGAACTGCCACACTCGATGACCACCCTGTCGACCCACGACACCAAGCGCAGCGAGGACATCCGGGCCTGGCTGGCCGCGATGACCGAGTTCCCCGAGCGGGTGAGTGGGTGGCTGTCGGCCTTCCTGCAGGAGGGCGACATCCCCGATGGGCCACTGGCCTACCTGCTGGGCCAGACCCTGGCCGCCACCGGGCCCATCGAGCCTGAACGCCTGCACGCCTATGCCACCAAGGCGATGCGTGAGGCCGGGGTGCACACCTCATGGACCGACCCGGACGAGCAGTTCGAGCAGTTGGTCCACGACGCGATCGAGCTGGCCTACGACTCCCCCGAGCTGGAAGCCCGGTGGCAGGCCCTGGGTGAGCTGCTGGCCGCCCCTGCGGTGGCGACCAGCCTGGCGCAGAAGCTCGTCCAGCTGACCATGCCGGGAATCCCCGATGTGTACTGGGGCACCGAGGTCTTCGACGACAGTCTGGTCGACCCGGACAACCGGCGCCTGCCGGACTTCGACCGGCTGCGCGAGGCGGCCCATTCACCGCTGGTCATCGGGCACCCGAACCCCGACCATGCCAAGCACTGGGTGGTCGAGCATGCGCTGCGGCTGCGCCGCGCGGCCCCGGAGCTGTTCACCGGCTACGAGCCGCTCACGCTCGGCGGGCCGCTGTCAGCGCACCTGGTCGCCTTCGACCGCGGCGGGGCTGTCACCCTGGCCACCCGGATGCCGGCGACCCTGGCCCGCGGAGGCGGTTGGGGCGATGCGAGCCTGACCCTGGGCGGGACGTGGACCGACGTGCTCAGCGGCCGGCGCACCGGCCCGGTCGTCCGGCTGGCCGAGGTGCTCGAGCACCTGCCGGTGGCGCTGCTCGTCCGCGACTGAGCCAACCGCCGGGCGGGGTCGGCGGGGAAACAGCAAGGCCCGCACCCAGGGGGTGCGGGCCTTGCTGGTGAAGCTGGTCAGATCACTTGAGGATCTTGGTCACACGACCGGCGCCGACGGTGCGGCCGCCCTCGCGGATGGCGAACTTCAGGCCGTCCTCCATGGCGATGGGCTTGTTCAGGTGAACAGTCATGTCGGTGTTGTCACCGGGCATGACCATCTCGGTGCCCTCGGGCAGCTCGACCACACCGGTCACGTCGGTGGTGCGGAAGTAGAACTGCGGCGAGTAGTTAGAGAAGAACGGCTTGTGACGGCCACCCTCCTCCTTGGTGAGCACGTAGACGTTGCCCTCGAAGTCGGTGTGGGGGGTGGTCGAACCCGGCTTGATGACGACCATGCCGCGCTCCACGTCCTCCTTCTTGGTGCCGCGGAGCAGCAGGCCGACGTTCTCACCGGCGCGACCCTCGTCGAGGATCTTGCGGAACATCTCAACACCGGTCACGGTGGTGGTCTGCTTCTCCTCGGCGATGCCGACGATGTCAACGGTCTCACCGGTGCGGACGATGCCGCGCTCAATACGACCGGTGATCACGGTGCCACGGCCGGTGATGGTGAAGACGTCCTCAACGGGCATCAGGAAGGGCTTGTCGGTCTCACGCTCGGGCTGCGGGATGTACTCGTCCACAGCGGCCATCAGCTCGCGGATCGACTCGGCCCACTTCTCGTCGCCCTGAAGGGCGGGGAAAGCGGCGACGCGGACGACCGGGCAGTTGTCACCGTCGAACTCCTGGCTCGACAGCAGCTCGCGGACCTCCATCTCGACGAGCTCGATGAGCTCCTCGTCGTCCACCATGTCGCACTTGTTCAGGGCGACGACGATGGCGGGGACGCCCACCTGGCGGGCCAGCAGCACGTGCTCGCGGGTCTGCGGCATCGGGCCGTCGGTGGCGGCAACCACGAGGATCGCGCCGTCCATCTGGGCAGCGCCGGTGATCATGTTCTTGACGTAGTCGGCGTGGCCGGGGCAGTCAACGTGAGCGTAGTGGCGCGCCTCGGTCTGGTACTCGATGTGAGCGATCGAGATGGTGATACCACGCTGACGCTCTTCGGGGGCCTTGTCGATCGCGTCGAACGGCGAAGCCTCGTTGAGGTCCGGGTAGGTGTCGTGCAGCACCTTGGAGATCGCCGCGGTCAGAGTGGTCTTGCCGTGGTCGATGTGTCCGATGGTGCCGATGTTGCAGTGCGGCTTGGTCCGCTCGAACTTGGCCTTTGCCACTGGGGCTCCTTCTGGATGGTACCCACGCTGGGACGCGGGGCGCTCGTGGTCTCCTGCGGGACGTCTTCCCGACAGGCTGTGGACGGATTCCTGCCTTGGTCAAGGCTGGGTCACCCGACCTATTTTTCTTCAAGCCGTGCCGGTAGTCAAATGAGATGGCTGCCGGCCGGCCGGGGCCGCCCGGTGGTCGCGCACCCGGGGTTGGTTTCCGGGGTGCGCGCCGCACCGAGCGGCGTGCGGACGTGGGTCAGGCCCAGGTCACTCGGCCGAGCCGCCGCGAGCCTTCGCGACGATTTCGTCCGACACGTTCTTCGGCACCTCGGCGTAGGAGTCGAACTCCATCGAGTACGACGCCTGGCCCGAGGTCTTGGAGCGCAGGTCACCGACGTAGCCGAACATCTCCGACAGCGGCACCAGGGCGCGGACGACACGGTTGCCGTGCTCCTCGTCCATCGACTGCACCTGGCCACGACGACCGTTGATGTCACCGATCACGGTGCCCAGGTAGTCCTCGGGGGTGGTGACCTCGACGGCCATCATCGGCTCGAGCAGACCCGGGTCGGCCTTGCGCGCGGCCTCCTTGAACACCATGGAACCGGCGATCTTGAAGGCGAGCTCGGAGGAGTCGACGTCGTGGTAGGCGCCGTCGAGCAGGGTGACCTTGATGTCCTCGACCGGGTAGCCAGCCAGCACACCGGAGGTCATCGCGTCCTTGATGCCGGCGTCCACCGCGGGGATGTACTCCTTGGGGATGCGGCCACCGGTGACGGCGTTGACGAACTCGTAGCCCGAGCCGGGTTCGGTCGGCTCAAGGTCGATGATGACCTTGCCGAACTGGCCCGAACCACCCGACTGCTTCTTGTGGGTGTACTCGACCTTGCTGACCGGACGACGCAGGGTCTCGCGGTAGGCCACCTGCGGCTTGCCGATGTTGGCCTCGACGTTGAACTCGCGCTTCATGCGGTCGATCAGCACGTCGAGGTGCAGCTCACCCATGCCGGCGATGATGGTCTGGCCGGTCTCCTCGTCGGTGTGGACGCGGAAGGTCGGGTCCTCTTCAGCGAGGCGCTGGATCGCGGTGCCCAGCTTCTCCTGGTCGGACTTGGTCTTGGGCTCGATGGCCTGCTCGATGACCGGTGCCGGGAACTCCATCGACTCGAGGACGACGGGGTTGGCCTGGTCGCACAGGGTCTCACCGGTGGTGGTGTCCTTCAGACCCATCACGGCGCAGATCATGCCGGCGCCCATCGACTCGACCTCTTCACGCTTGTTGGCGTGCATCTGGTAGATCTTGCCGATGCGCTCGCGCTTGCCCTTGACCGAGTTGAGCACCGACTCGCCCGACTTCAGCACGCCGGAGTAGACGCGGACGAAGGTGAGCTTGCCCAGGTGCGGGTCGGCGGCGATCTTGAAGGCCAGCGCCGACAGCGGGTCCTTGTCGTCGGGGTGACGCTCGATCTCGACCGACTCGTCACCGGGCTTGAAGCCCTTGATGGCGGGGATGTCGGTCGGGGCCGGCAGGTAGGCGATCACGGCGTCGAGCAGGGGCTGAACGCCCTTGTTCTTGAAGGACGAGCCGCAGACCACGGCGTTGCCCTTGCCGGCCAGCACGACGCGACGCACGGCGTGGTGCAGGTCGTCGGTAGTGATGGCGTCCTCGTCCTCGAGGTACTTCTCGGCGAACTCGTCATCCAGGTCGGCGAGCTGGGTGAGCAGTTCCTCACGGGCCTCGGCGGCCTTGTCAGCGAGGTCGGCGGGGATCTCCTCGACCTCGTAGTCCTCGCCCACCACGGTCTCGCCGCGCCAGGTCAGCGCGCGCATGCCGATCAGGTCGACGACACCGAGGAAGTCGGCCTCAGCACCGATCGGCAGCTGGATGATGATCGGGGTGGCGTGCAGGCGCTCGCGGATGGTCTTGACCACGTGGTCGAAGCTGGCACCGGTGCGGTCAAGCTTGTTCACGTAGCAGATGCGCGGCACGTTGTACTTGTCGGCCTGGCGCCACACGGTCATCGACTGCGGCTCGACACCGGCCACACCGTCGAAGACGGCCACGGCACCGTCGAGCACTCGCAGGTTGCGCTCCACCTCAACGGTGAAGTCGACGTGCCCGGGGGTGTCGATGATGTTGAGCTTGTGTTCCTTCCAGAAACAGGTGGTCGCAGCAGAGGTGATCGTGATGCCACGCTCCTGCTCCTGCTCCATCCAGTCCATGGTGGCGGTGCCCTCGTGGGTGTCACCGATCTTGTAGTTGATGCCCGTGTAGAACAGGATGCGCTCGGTCGTGGTCGTCTTGCCGGCATCGATGTGGGCCATGATGCCGAAGTTGCGAACCTTGCCCAGGTCGGTGGATGTGGCCATTGGCCTTCAACCTCAAATCTCAGTTGGTTTGTGCGAAAGTCAGAGTAGTGGGCCGCTGCCGTGACAGCGAAATGCCCCCTCGCCCGCGTGGGTCCCCGTGCGGGGCCCAGGAGTGAGGGGGCAGCCGATCACCAGCGGTAGTGGGCGAAGGCGCGGTTGGCCTCGGCCATCTTGTGGGTGTCCTCGCGGCGCTTGACCGATGCCCCCAGACCGTTGGAGGCGTCCAGGATCTCGTTCATCAGGCGCTCGGCCATGGTCTTCTCGCGACGGGCGCGGCTGAAGGAGACGAGCCAGCGCATCGACAGGGTGGTCGCGCGGGCGGGCTTCACCTCGATCGGCACCTGGTAGGTGGCGCCACCGACGCGGCGGGACTTCACCTCGAGCGAAGGCTTGATGTTGTCGAGCGCCTTCTTCAGCGTCTGGACCGGGTCAACACCGGTCTTGGCGCGGGTGCCCTCGAGGGCGGTGTAGACGATGTCCTGGGCGACGGTCTTCTTGCCGTCCATCAGGATCTTGCTGACGAGCTGGGAGACCAGGGGCGACCCGTAGACGGGGTCGACCATGACCGGGCGCTTCGGCGCCGGACCCTTGCGAGGCATTACTTCTCCTTCTTCGCGCCGTAGCGGCTGCGAGCCTGCTTGCGTCCCTTGACACCCTGGGTGTCGAGGGCGCCGCGGATGATCTTGTAACGGACGCCGGGAAGGTCACGCACACGACCGCCACGCACGAGCACCATCGAGTGCTCCTGCAGGTTGTGCCCGACACCGGGGATGTAGGCAGTGACCTCGACACCGGACGACAGGCGCACGCGGGCAACCTTGCGCAGCGCGGAGTTCGGCTTCTTGGGGGTCGTGGTGTACACACGAGTGCACACGCCGCGGCGCTGGGGCGAGCCCTTCAGCGCGGCAGCATTGGACTTGCTGACCTTTTCAGTGCGGCCCTTGCGGACCAACTGCTGGATTGTAGGCACCGGCTGGTATCTCTTTCGTTTCCGAGGTTGGAACCTCTGAGGTTGATTCCCTGGCTGTGCATCCACGACTGCGAGCGAGAGCCACCGTTACCCGTCAGCTCGCGAAGCAGTGAACGCAGTGCGAACTCTTCCGCCTTGACCGAGCCTTCCCCTGCAACTGGGGGCTCAGATCTTAGCCAGGGCACGCACAGATGCTCGGGCAACTCCGAGCACACCCCACAAGGATAGTCGCCGACCCCTGTAGGAGCAAAACGGTGCCGTGCGGGGGCATGACAGCGCCGGACGAGCCTGCCCGACGCCCGCTGGCCCCTCACCAGCGTCACCCCCCTGCCCCGCGGCCGCTGGCGCCCGCCCCACGGACGCCAAGCCTGCATTCTTTGCACCAGCGCAAGGAATACAGCCCGTCGCGCTCCGACGAGGTGCATTCGTTGCCCACGTGCGAAGAGTGCAGCTTTCGGGCCCGTCGTCCGCTGCTGTGGACAGCACACCAGTCCATCCAAGCACCTGTGGATAACCCGTGAACCGACCATTTCGCGAGGCACCATGGCCGACATGCGCATCCTGACTCCCACGACTGCCGCACTGGCAGGCATCACCCGCGGCCAACTCCACGGGCCGAAGTTCCGGCGGCTGTTCCACGGCGTCTACGTCGACGCGGACCTCGCCCCCACCCTGCCCGTGCTGGTGGCCGCCGCACTGGTGGCCGTCCCGGGCGCCACGGTCACCGGGGTCACCGCCCTGCGGGTGCGCGGCGCGACTCTTGGCTCGGACTCCCCCGTCTGGCTGGCCACCTCGCGGCGCGTCAGTCGCACCGGGATCGTGACGGTCCCGGTGGATCGCCGCTCGTCCGATGGCATCGCCACGGTGACCGATGCCCTCGAGGACGCGCAGTTGAGGCTGACCGATGAGGTGGTCACGATCGACCAGTTGCGCCGGACGAACCGATTGGGCCCGGACGACCACGCTGCCCTGGCGGCGCGTCGACCACTGGGCTGGCAGCTGAGTGTGCCGGACTCGGGGTCGGTGCGGGAGTCGAGGACCCGGATGATGGTGCACACCGCCGGGCTGCCTGCCCCGCAGGTCCAGTTCCGGGTGCTCGACCCGGTGGGCAGGTTCATCGGACGAGTGGATTTCGCGTGGCCGCAGTACCGGGTCGTCCTCGAGTACGAGGGGCAGCAGCACCTCACCAATGCTGACCAATGGGAATCAGACATCCGCCGCTACGAGCAACTGGAGCGACTGGGATGGACCGTCATCCGCGTCACCGCGGCCGCCCTGCGTGACCCGACGAGCCTGGTGCTCAGGGTGGGGGCAGCGCTGCGTGCCGGTGGGTGGCGCGGGCGGGTGTCCAACCTTGGCGCCGCCTGGCTGGCCGAGGTCGCCTGAGGTGCAGTCATTGCGTGTGTGCAAGGAATGCATCCCGTCAGGGGCCCAGCAGGTGCATTCGTTGCCCACGTGCAAGAAGTGCAGGTTGGCCGGCCCCAGCGGACGAGCCACACGTCCCCCAACGACGAACCGACCTGCATCCCGTGCGCAGTGGCACAGAATGCAGGTCGGTCCGGTCAGGGGTGGACGATCAGCGCATGGTGTCGCCGAAGTCCAGGTCGTCCAGCGGCACCGCCGCACCGGAACCGGACCCGAAGTCGTAGTCGAACGGGTCGTAGGTCATGGTGTAGGCGGTCGCCTTGGCATCGGCCGTGGGCTCCACGCGAATGTTGCGGTAGCGCTCCAGGCCGGTACCGGCCGGGATGAGCTTGCCGAGGATGACGTTCTCCTTCAGCCCGCGCAGCGAGTCCGACTTGCCGTGGATGGCGGCGTCGGTGAGCACCTTGGTGGTCTCCTGGAACGAGGCGGCCGACAGCCACGACTCGGTGGCCAGGGAGGCCTTGGTGATGCCCATCAGCACCGGACGACCCTCAGCCGGACGAGCGCCTTCCGAAGTGGCCTTGCGGTTGGCAGCCTCGAAGGTCTGGCGGTCGACCAGGTCACCGGGCATCAGCTGGGTCTCGCCCGAGTCGATGACGGTGATGCGACGCAGCATCTGGCGGATGATGATCTCCAGGTGCTTGTCGTGGATCGGCGCACCCTGGGTGGCGTACACCTTCTGGACCTCGTCCACCAGCAGCTCCTGCACCTTGCGCAGACCGCTGACGCGCAGGACGTCCTGCGGGTCGAGGGTACCGGCGCTGAGCTGCTGCCCGGCACTGACCCGCATGCCGTCCTCGATCACGACCGGGTTGCCCTTGACGTCGTCGAACTCGAGACGCGCGCGGCGCGGCATCGGGTACGAGATGTCCTCGCCGCCGTCGGAACGGTGCAGCACCAGGGTGCGGCGGCCGTTCTCCTCGACGATCTCCAGGGTGCCCTCGGCATCGGTGATCGGGGCCTTGCCCTTGGGGGTACGGGCCTCGAAGAGCTCGATGACACGGGGAAGACCCTGGGTGATGTCGTCGCCGGCCACACCACCGGTGTGGAAGGTACGCATCGTCAGCTGGGTACCGGGCTCACCGATCGACTGGGCGGCCACGATACCGACGGCCTCGCCCACGTCGACGAGCTTGCCCGAGGCCAGCGAACGGCCGTAGCACTTCGCGCAGGTGCCGGTGGCGGCGTCACAGGTGAGCACCGAACGCACCCGGACCTGGCTGATGCCGGCGGCGACCAGCTGCTGGATCTCGACGTCACCCATGTCGGTGCCGGCAGCGACCACCACATTGCCCTCGGCGTCGGTGGCATCGCTGGCCAGCGTCCGCGCGTGGATGGCGGTCTCGACGTTGGGGTGCAGCACCAGGGTGCCGGCCTCGTCAACCTCGGCGACGGGCTTGGGCAGTCCGCGCTCGGTACCGCAATCCTCCTCGCGGATGATCACGTCCTGGCTGACGTCGACGAGTCGACGGGTCAGGTAACCCGAGTCGGCCGTCCGCAGTGCGGTGTCGGCCTGACCCTTGCGGCCACCGTGGGTGGAGATGAAGTACTCCAGCACCGACAGGCCCTCACGGAAGTTGGACTTGATCGGCCGGGCGATGATCTCACCCTTCGGGTTGGCCACCAGGCCTCGCATGGCCGCGATCTGACGCATCTGCGTCATGTTCCCTCGGGCACCCGAGTGGACCATCATGTAGATCGGGTTGGTCTCGGTGAAGTTCTTCTCCATCGCCTGGGTCAGCTCGGCGGTGGCATCGGTCCAGATCTGGATGAGCTCCTGACGACGCTCGTCCTCGGTGACCGCACCACGCTCGTAGAGCTTGTCGATCTTGGACGCCTTGGCCTCGTAGCCGGCCAGCACCTCGGGCTTGGTCGGCGGGGTCTGCACGTCACCGATGGAGACGGTCACACCCGAACGGGTGCCCCAGCGGAAGCCGAGGTCCTTGAGCTTGTCCAGGGTCTCGGTCACCACCGACATCGAGTAGGTGTCGGCCAGGGTGTTGACGATCTGGCCGATCTGCTTCTTGCCCACGTGGCGCTCGACGAATGGGTAGCTCGCCGGCAGCGCCTCGTTGAACAGCACCTTGCCCAAGGTGGTCTCGAGCACGGCCGAACCGTCGGGGCGCACAGCCACCTCGGAGCCGGGACCGGGCACGTAGTTCTCGACGCGGATGCGCACCTTGGCGCGGATGTCGAGCTCGCCGGCATCCTGGGCCATGATCGCCTCGGCGACCGAGCTGAACACGCGGCCCTCACCCTTGAGCGCGTCCAGGTTCTGGGTGAGGAAGTACATGCCGATGATCATCTCGTGGCTCGGCAGCGCGACCGGGCGGCCGTCAGCCGGCTTGAGGATGTTGTTGGTCGACAGCATCAGGATGCGTGCCTCGGCCTGGGCCTCGGCCGACAGCGGCAGGTGGACTGCCATCTGGTCGCCGTCGAAGTCGGCGTTGAAGGCGGTGCAGACCAGCGGGTGCAGCTGGATCGCCTTGCCCTCGATGAGCTGCGGCTCGAACGCCTGGATGCCGAGGCGGTGCAGGGTGGGTGCACGGTTCAGCAGCACGGGGTGCTCGCGGATGACCTCGTCGAGGACGTCCCACACCACCGGGTACTGGCGCTCGACCATGCGCTTGGCCGACTTGATGTTCTGGGCGTGGTTCAGGTCGTCGAGTCGCTTCATGACGAACGGCTTGAACAGCTCCAGGGCCATGGTCTTGGGCAGGCCGCACTGGTGCAGCTTCAGCTGCGGGCCGACCACGATGACCGAACGGCCCGAGTAGTCGACGCGCTTGCCCAGCAGGTTCTGGCGGAAACGGCCCTGCTTGCCCTTCAGCATGTCCGAGATCGACTTCAGCGGGCGGTTGCCCGGCCCGGTCACCGGACGACCGCGTCGTCCGTTGTCGAACAGCGAGTCAACCGCTTCCTGCAGCATGCGCTTCTCGTTGTTGACGATGATCTCGGGCGCACCGAGGTCGAGCAGTCGCTTGAGGCGGTTGTTGCGGTTGATCACGCGGCGGTACAGGTCGTTCAGGTCGGAGGTCGCGAAGCGACCACCGTCGAGCTGCACCATCGGACGAAGGTCCGGCGGGATGACCGGCACGGCGTCGAGGACCATGCCCATGGGCGAGTTGCGGCCGTCCAGGAACGCCGAGACCACCTTGAGGCGCTTCAGCGCACGGGTCTTGCGCTGGCCCTTGCCGGTCTGGATGGTGTTCTTGAGGTTCTCGGCCTCGGCCTGCAGGTCGAAGCTGGCCAGGCGGTTCTTGATCGCCTCGGCGCCCATCGAGCCCTCGAAGTACTTGCCGAAGCGCGACTTCATCTCGCGGTAGAGGATCTCATCGCCCTCGAAGTCCTGGACCTTCAGGCCCTTGAAGCGGGTCCAGACGGCCTCAAGCCGATCCAGGTCGCGCTGGGCGCGGTCGCGGATCTGCTTGGCCTCCTTCTCGGCGCCGTCGCGCACCCGCTTCTTGATGTCTGCCTTGGCACCCTCGGACTCCAGCTGGGCGAGGTCCTCTTCCAGCTTGGCCATGCGGGCGTTGACGTCGGCGTCACGGCGCTTCTCGAGCTGGCCCTTCTCGGTGATGACCTTGGCCTCGAGCGAGGACAGGTCACGGTGGCGGGCCTCGACGTCGACAGCGGTGATCATGTACGCCGCGAAGTAGATGACCTTCTCCAGGTCCTTCGGGGCGATGTCGAGCAGGTAGCCCAGTCGGCTGGGGACACCCTTGAAGTACCAGATGTGGGTGACGGGCGCGGCCAGCTCGATGTGGCCCATCCGGTCACGACGCACGTTCGAACGGGTCACCTCGACGCCGCAGCGCTCGCAGATGATGCCCTTGAAGCGGACCCGCTTGTACTTGCCGCAGGCGCACTCCCAGTCACGGGTGGGACCGAAGATCTTCTCGCAGAAGAGGCCGTCGCGCTCGGGCTTGAGCGTGCGGTAGTTGATGGTCTCGGGCTTCTTGACCTCGCCGTGGCTCCACTCACGGATTTCGTCAGCCGTGGCCAGGCTGATGCGGAGTTCATCGTAGAAGTTCACGTCAAGCACGTTGCTTCTCTTTCCCCTGTTGCTGCAGGTGATGGTGGGGTGCGGGTGGGTGGTCGCCCGCACCCCGGAATGACGATCGTCTGAGGGTCAGGTCTGAGGGTCCTCAGACTTCGTCGACACCAGCGAAGGAATCACTTCCCGGGCGCCGTGACAGGTCGATGCCGAAGTCCTCGGCCGAACGGAAATCGTCCTCGGAGTCTCGCAACTCCACGACGGTGCCGTCACTGGAGAGGACCTCGACGTTCAGGCAGAGGGACTTCATCTCCTTGACCAGCACCTTGAACGACTCAGGGATGCCGGGCTCGGGGATGTTCTCGCCCTTGACGATGGCTTCGTAGACCTTGACGCGTCCGGGGACGTCGTCGGACTTGATGGTCAGCAGCTCCTGGAGCGCCCAGGCGGCACCGTAGGCCTCCAGCGCCCACACCTCCATCTCACCGAATCGCTGGCCACCGAACTGCGCCTTGCCGCCGAGCGGCTGCTGGGTGATCATCGAGTACGGGCCGGTCGAACGGGCATGGATCTTGTCGTCGACCAGGTGGTGCAGCTTCAGCATGTACATGTAGCCGACGCCGATGCGCTCGGGGTAGGGCTCACCGGAACGGCCGTCGAACAGGCGGGCCTTGCCGTCACGGTCGACCAGGCGGTTGCCGTCGCGGGTCGGCAGGCTGTTCTCGAGCAGACCGGCGATCTCGTCCTCGGAGGCACCGTCGAAGACGGGGGTGGCCAGTCGCGAGTTGCCCTCGACGTGGCTCAGGCCCACTTCGCGCATGCGGTCGGCCCACTCCCCCTCGGCCTCGGTGAGGTCCCACCCGGTCTTGGCGATCCAGCCCAGGTGGTTCTCGAGCACCTGCCCGATGTTCATTCGCGAAGGAACACCCAGCGGGTTCAGGACGATGTCGACGGGGGTGCCGTCCTCCAGGAAGGGCATGTCCTCGACAGGCAGGATCTTCGAGATGACGCCCTTGTTGCCGTGGCGCCCGGCGAGCTTGTCGCCGTCGGAGATCTTGCGCTTCTGGGCGACGTAGACGCGGACCATCTGGTTCACACCGGGGGCCAGCTCGTCACCCTCTTCGCGGTCGAAGACCCGCACACCGATGACGGTGCCGGTCTCGCCGTGGGGCACCTTCATCGAGGTGTCGCGCACCTCGCGGGCCTTCTCACCGAAGATGGCACGCAGCAGACGCTCCTCGGGGGTCAGCTCGGTCTCGCCCTTCGGGGTGACCTTGCCGACCAGGATGTCGCCGGCGCCGACCTCGGCACCGATGCGGACGATGCCGCGCTCGTCCAGGTCAGCGAGCATGTCCTCGTTGACGTTGGGGATGTCGCGGGTGATCTCCTCGGGGCCCAGCTTGGTGTCTCGGGCATCAACCTCGTGCTCCTCGATGTGGATCGAGGTGAGGATGTCGTCCTGCACCAGGCGCTGCGACAGGATGATCGCGTCCTCGTAGTTGTGGCCCTCCCAGGGCATGAACGCCACCAGCAGGTTGCGACCCAGGGCCATCTCGCCACCGTCGGTGCAGGGGCCGTCGGCCAGCGGGGTGCGGGCCTCGACCTTCTGGCCGGGGGTGACCAGCGGGCGCTGGTTGATGCAGGTGCCGGCGTTCGAACGCTCGAACTTGCGCATCCGGTAGACCGAGTTGGTGCCGTCGTTGTTGGCCACCTCGATGAGGTCGGCCGAGACCGAGACGACCTCGCCCGGCTTGGCGGCCAGGGTGACGTCACCGACGTCGGTCGCGGCGCGGTACTCCATGCCGGTGCCGACCATCGGGGCCTCGCTGCGCAGGAGCGGGACAGCCTGTCGCTGCATGTTGGCACCCATGAGGGCACGGGAGGCGTCGTCGTGCTCGAGGAACGGGATCAGGGCGGTGGCCACCGACACCATCTGGCGCGGGGACACGTCCATGTACTCGACCTCGTCGGCCGGCACCTCGTCGGCGTCGCCGTGCTTGATGCGCACCAGGACGCGTTCCTCGATGAGGTTGCCCTCGATGTCAACGGCCGCGTTGGCCTGGGCGATGACGTAGCGGTCCTCTTCGTCAGCGGTGAGGTAGTCGATCTGGTCGGTCACCACACCGTTGACGACCTTGCGGTAGGGCGTCTCGATGAACCCGAAGGCGTTGACCCGCGCGAAGGAGGCCAGCGAGCCGATCAGGCCGATGTTGGGGCCTTCAGGGGTCTCGATGGGGCACATGCGGCCGTAGTGCGACGGGTGGACGTCACGGACCTCCATGCCGGCGCGGTCACGCGAGAGACCACCGGGGCCCAGCGCCGAGAGGCGACGCTTGTGGGTCAGCCCGGCCAGCGGGTTGTTCTGGTCCATGAACTGCGACAGTTGCGAGGTGCCGAAGAATTCCTTCAGCGCAGCGGTCACCGGGCGGATGTTGATCAGGGTCTGCGGGGCGATCGCCTCGATGTCCTGGGTGGTCATCCGGTCACGCACGACGCGCTCCATGCGGCCCAGGCCGGTGCGCAGCTGGTTCTGGATCAGCTCGCCGACCGTTCGCAGGCGACGGTTGCCGAAGTGGTCGATGTCGTCGGCCTCGACGATGACCCCGTTGTCCAGGGTCTCGCGGCCCTCGTGCAGGGCGCAGACGTAGTGGATCGCGGCGACCACGTCCTCCTCGGTCAGCACCTGCTGGTCGAAGGGCAGCTCCAGGCCGAGCTTCTTGTTGACCTTGTAGCGCCCGACCTTGGCCAAGTCGTAGCGCTTCTCGTTGAAGTAGTAGTTGTTCAACAGGGTCTGCGCGGCGTCACGTGCCGGGGGCTCACCCGGACGAAGCTTGCGGTAGATGTCGAGCAGGGCCTCGTCCTGGGTCTGGATGTGGTCCTTCTCGAGGGTCTGGCGCATCGACTCGTACTGGCCGAACTCTTCGATGATCCGGTCGCGGCTCCAGCCCAGGGCCTGCAGCAGCACGGTGACGTTCTGCTTGCGCTTGCGGTCGAGGCGCACGCCGACCAGGTCACGCTTGTCGACCTCGAACTCGAGCCAGGCGCCGCGGGAGGGGATGATCTTCGCGGTGAACAGGTCCTTGTCGGAGGTCTTGTCCGGGGTCTGCTCGAAGTAGACACCCGGCGAACGAACCAGCTGCGAGACGACCACGCGCTCGGTGCCGTTGATGATGAAGGTGCCCTCGGGGGTCATCAGCGGGAAGTCACCGATGAAGACGGTCTGGGACTTGATGACGCCGTCGATGTCGCTCATGAACTCAGCGGTCACGAACAGCGGCGCCGAGTAGGTGACGTCCTTGTCCTTGCACTCCTCGATGGTGTGCTTGGGCTCCTCGAACCGGTGGTCGCGCAGGGACAGCGACATGGTCTCGGCGAGGTCGGTGATCGGGGAGATCTCCTCGAAGATCTCCTCCAGCCCCGACTTGGGATTGACATCGGTGCGACCCTCGGCCAGGGCGGCATCGACGGTGGCCTGCCAGACCTCATTGCCGATCAGCCAGTCGAATGAGGCGGTCTGGATCTCCAGGAGATCCGGTACTTCGAGGGGTTCGGCGATCTTCGCGAAGGAGATTCGTCCGCTGGTGGAGATGACGTTGGTGTTCTTCGACGCAGTGCGCGAGGCGGCCAAGGTGCGTTCCTTCCAAGAACTCAACACGCAGAAGTGTGCATGCAGGACGGCCCGCGTCCAAACGCGGGGCGCAAGTTGCGATAGGGCAAGAGTTCACAGTACGTCAAGATTGCCGCACCACGCAAATCGGGGGCCGTCCAGTGTGTCGCATCCTCGTCCGGGATGCCACTCGACACGCGGGCCCGGACATGCCTCGAGGGCGGCCCATCACGGTGGATGGACCGCCCTCGAGCGGTGGGGTCAACGCCGGACGAGTGCCCGGCAGCCCCCTGGTGTCACTTGAAGGAGACGGTGGCGCCGGCGGCCTCGAGGGCCTCCTTGGCCTTCTCGGCGTCTTCCTTCTTGGCCTTCTCGAGGATGGCCTTGGGGGCCGACTCGACGAGGTCCTTGGCTTCCTTCAGGCCGAGGCTGGTCAGGGCGCGGACCTCCTTGATGACCTGGATCTTCTTGTCGCCGGCCGACTCGAGGATGACGTCAACCTCGTCCGAACCAGCGTCAGCAGCAGCGTCATCGCCACCGCCGGCAGCAGCGGCCGGGGCACCGGCAGCGGCAACGGCGACGGGGGCAGCAGCGGAGACACCGAAGGCGTCCTCGAACTGCTTGACGAACTCGCTGAGCTCGATGAGGGTCATTTCCTTGAAAGCGTCGAGCAGCTCTTCGTTGGTGAGCTTAGCCATGGTTGGCGTCCTTCCTTACTCGGTTGCGGCCGCGGGGGCGGCATCTTCAGTGGATGCCGCAGCAGCGGCGGTGTCGGCAGCGGCTTCATCAGCGCTGCCCTGCTCCTGGGCCTGGTCAGCAGCGGGAGCCGAACCGGCCCCACCGATGACCGACGGGTCTGCCTGCGCGGCGGTCTCCAGCGCACCCAGGGCACGAGCAGCCTGGTTGAGCGGAGCGGCAAGCAGGAACACGGCGCGCTGCAGGTTGGCCTGCATGGCACCGGCGAGCTTCGCGAGGAGGACCTCACGGGACTCGAGGTTGGCCAACTTCTTGACCTCATCGGCGTCGAGGACACGACCGTCCATGACGCCACCCTTGATCACCAGAAGCGGATTGTCCTTTGCGAAATCACGCAGACCCTTCGCCACGGAGGCAATGTCCCCGCTGATGAAGGTCAGGGCCGTGGGGCCGACGAGGTGCTCGTCGAGCCCCTCGATGTCAGCGTCCTTGGCCGCAAGCTTGGTCAGGGTGTTCTTCGCAACGGCGTAGGTGGCATCTGCACCGAGGGACCGACGAAGGTCCTTCAGCTGAGCCACCGAGAGTCCGCGATACTCAGTGAGCACAACGGCCTGCGAGCTGGTGAACTTCTCCTTCAGCTCTGCGACCGCGGCCACCTTGTCAGGCCTCGCCATTGGGTCTCCTTCCCACTTCTCTGGATGGTGTTCCGTCGACCAGGTGGCGGGGCCCGTGGGCCCGGCGTGACATGAAAAAAGCCCCGGCGCAGGCAAGCGCGGGGCTGGGCCATGAACCTGTTGCCAGGCACGATGGACTTCCTCGGTTTCACCTACGCAGGCGTCCGAACCTTGCGGGTCGGACCTTGGGGATCACTCCACCGGCGGTCTTTGGTACCCGAGAAGACTACCTGACCGGCCCCGACGCACCAAATCGCCGGCATGTGGGTGGGCGTCTGCAACCCGTCCCCACGTCTGCAGCCCGAATTGCCGTCTGCAGGCCGTCCCTGAGTCTGCGGGGCTGTACGACGTGCAGACGCAGGTTCACGCCGCAGACGGCGGTAGGGGCTGCAAACGGACGAACCTGGTCACGCCGCACACCGTCTGGTCACGCAGCACACCGTCTGGTCACGCCGCACACCGTCTGGTCACGCAGCACCAGGCCGTGGGACGCCGCAGACGCGTCGTCCGCCTTGGACGGGGAATGCCAAACGGTGGCGAACCGTCCCCGGCATGGGGAGGCTCGCCACCGTTGACGTGTGCTCGGGGCCGATCAGGCCGCGGGGCGCACTGCCTTGTAGTACGGCATCTGCGACATCGGGACCTTCTTGATCGGGACGCCGGGGCGGGAAGCGTGGATGACCTCGCCGTTGCCCACGTAGATGCCCACGTGGCCACCGGAGTAGAAACCGATGATGTCACCAGGCTGCAGGGCCGACTTCGAGACCGACTTCAGGCCCGACAGCTGGGCGTAGCTGGTGCGCGGGACGCTGACGCCGGCGCTCTTCCAGGCAGCACCGGTCAGGCCGGAGCAGTCGAAGGAGTTCGGGCCGGTCGCACCGTAGACGTAGGGCTTGCCGATCTGGGCGTAGGCGTAGGCGACGGCCTTCGCGGCAGCGCTCTGGACCGGCGTGGGAGTGGCGGTCGGCGTCGGGGTGGGGGTCGGCAGTGGCTTGGCGATGTCGCGGTCCACCGTCTTCAGGGGCACCTTGCCACCCATCGACGGGTTGGTCATCGCGATCGGGCCGGCGCCGTTGCGCAGGGCGGTCACGGTGGCGGTGTCGGCCTCGCCGGACTGGGTCAGTCCGCGCTGCTTCTGGTACTCGAGCACGTAGGCGAGGGTCTGGTCGTCGAAGGTGCCGGTGATCTTGATGCCCAGCTGCAACTGCTGGATCGCGTTCTGGAGGGCAGTGACGTCGTTGTTCGAGGCGCCCTGCAGGGCCTCGGAACCGATCTTGCCGGCCCACTCCATCGAGCAATACACGTTCGCGGTGCCCGTGCAGGCGCTGGCACTGGCCAGCGGTGCGGTCACCACGGTCGTCCCGGCGCCCAGCGCCACAGCGGCGGCCAGGGCGACGACGGTGTTGCGGATCTTGGACATGTGTCCCCCTACAGTGGCGTTTATCGCGGCCCAACACTGCACTTTGGTTGGGTTGTCGGATGACCGACGACGCTCTACTGTAAACCGGCTGAGCTTTCTCAGGCAAAACTCAATCTGCTCACAGCCTTCTTGGGGTTCCTGATTGTAAAGCGCCGCTTCGCAATGTCGCAGGGGTGACCTCACACACGTGGAGGAGCCCGGGCAGCACTCGTACATGCCCCTGGACGCGGCGTCTGCAGCCGCTGCCGCCGTCTGCGGCGCGTCCATGAGTCTGCACGTCGTACAGACCCGCAGACTCATACGGGCTGCAGACGCCAATTTGGGCTGCGGACCGGGTGTCAGTCGGCGTGAAAGGGGAACTCCGAGAACCGGCGGCGGACGGTGGCGGCGTGGGCCTTGGCCAGGGGCGCGAACTCGGCGAGCTCCAGGGTGCGACGACCCGGACGACCACCGCGCTTCCACAGGCCCCGGACCGTGCCGTCGATGACCAGGCTGCGCCCGAACACCCCGTTGTTGCCAGGCACAAGCAATTGGTGCTGCTCGGGGGTCAGGGCGAACAACCGGTCCTTGTAGCCCAGGATGAACTCGTCGAAGCCCGGCAGCAGCAGCGGCTTGCGCAGTGCCGCCCGCTCGGCCTGCACCTCGCTCAACAGGCCGGGGCGCCAGTGGCGTTCCACACCCTCCTCATCAGTCCCGGACTCGAAGTCGGCGCTGATCAGCGGCCACGCCGCCCGGATGTCACGCAGCGGCAGCTTCGTCCACCAGGCGAAGTCCTGGTGGGAGGCCGGGCCGTGGCTGGCCAGGTAGCGGCCCAGCAGGTCGGCGGTCGCGGCCACCCGGTCGCCGTTGAACCGCGCCTCGAGGTCGTGGCCGGGGCCGATCCACTGGGCGGACGAGACGATGTTCTGGTCGGTCCCGTTCCACGGTCCGTGCACCAGATCGCCCCGGCCGATCAGGTGGGCCAGCACGTGGTAGCCGCGTCCCTTGTCCGTCGGCACCCCCAGCGCCTCCCAGCGGGCGAACAGGTCACTGCGCGACAGCCCGGTCTCGTGCTCGGGCAGCACCGTCAGCGCCTCCTGCCGGGCACGTTCGACCAGGTCCTCGTCGAGGCCCAGGTCGCTGCGCCGGTTGACCGCCGCCTGCAGTGCGCCCGCGTTGCACAGTTCGCTGACCCACAGCACGTCCTCGCGGGCCATCAGGAAGACCGTCCCCCGCATGGGGTAGCCGCGCACCAGGTCCCCTGCGTTCAGCGCGTCCAGCACGTCGTCGGACGATCCCGAGGCGGTGCGCAGCGCGACTGATGAGATCACCCCGGGCAGGTCCTGGCCCTGCATCGCAACGAAGGCCGAGACGGCCTGCTGGGGGCTCGCATGGGGCCGGGTGACCAGTCCTTGGGCGAGCAGGCGGGCGCGTCCGAGCGCGGCATCAGGCATGGCTGCGATGCTACGTGCCCAGCGGGCCGGTCACGACATCACGCGAACCTCGACATCAACACACGAGAAATGCGCGAGCCCGCGACCACGGGGGTCGCGGGCTCGTGCAGGACAGCTGGGTGATCAGGCCTCGTCGGTGGCCGGCTTGACGCGGGCGGGGTCGACGTGGACGCCGGGGCCCATGGTCGAGCTGGCCACGATCTTCTTGATGTAGCGGCCCTTCGAGGTGCTGGGCTTCAGGCGCAGGATCTCGTCGAGGGCGGCGAAGTAGTTCTCGGCGAGCTGCTGCTCGGTGAACGAGGCCTTCCCGATCAGGAAGTGCAGGTTCGAGTGGCGGTCGACGCGGAACTCGATCTTGCCGCCCTTGATGTCGGAGACAGCCTTGGCGACGTCCATGGTGACGGTGCCGGTCTTGGGGTTCGGCATCAGGCCGCGGGGGCCGAGCACGCGGCCCAGGCGACCGACCTTGCCCATCATGTCGGGGGTGGCCACGACCGAGTCGAAGTCGAGGTAGCCGCCGTTGACCTTTTCGATCAGCTCATCGGCACCGACCTCGTCGGCACCGGCTGCGAGAGCGTCTTCGGCCTTCTGCCCGGTGGCGAAGACGAGGACCCGAGCCGTCTTGCCAGTGCCGTGCGGAAGGTTGACGGTGCCACGCACCATCTGGTCAGCCTTGCGGGGATCCACACCCAGTCGCATCGCGACGTCGACGGTCTCGTCGAACTTCGCCGAGGCGCCGGCCTTGACCAGGCCGACGGCTGCCTCGGGGGTGTACAACTGATCGGCAGCCACCTTCTCGGCGGCGGCCGTGTAAGCCTTGCTGCGCTTCATTCTGGTTCCTTTCTCATGGCCGAACGCGGGGTTCGGCCGACCAGTTCCTGGTCCGGGCGCGCGGGCCCTCCCAGGGCAGGAAGCCGGTGTTCGTCACCGGCCCGGGGTCATTCGGCGACCGTGACGCCCATGGAACGGGCGGTGCCGGCAACGATCTTCATGGCAGCCTCGACGTCGTTGGCGTTGAGGTCGGGCATCTTGGCCTCGGCGATCTCGCGCACCTGGGCAGCGGTCAGCTTGCCGACCTTGTCGGTGTGCGGGGCCGCAGAGCCCTTGCTGAGGCCTGCGGCCTTCTTGATCAGCTCGGCAGCCGGCGGGGTCTTGAGGATGAACGTGAACGTCCGGTCCTCGTAGATGGTGATCTCGACCGGGACGACGTTGCCACGCTGGGATTCCGTCTGGGCGTTGTACGCCTTGCAGAACTCCATGATGTTGACGCCGTGCGGGCCGAGGGCGGTACCGACCGGAGGGGCCGGAGTTGCAGCACCCGCGTTCAAGGCAACCTTGACGAGCGCCGCCACCTTCTTCTTGGGAGGCATGTGGTGGGTCCTTCGTTGTGGTTCAGGCTGCAGTGCGCAGCCCGGTGTGTTTCACCCGGACGATCCCGGGCAGGTTCGCACCCCGCAGCGGGGCACGAAAAATCTGCGGCTCCTGGGAGCCGACTCCCCATCTTCCCCCAAAACGGGGCGAGAGGGAAATCAGAGCTTCTGGATCTGGCTGAACTCGAGGTCGACTGGGGTCTCGCGGCCGAGGATCTCGACCAGGGCCTTGAGCCGCTGGCTGTTCGGGTTGATCTCGGTGATCGAGGCGTGCACGCCGGCGAAGGGACCGTCGACGACCTGGACGGAGTCGCCGACCTGGTAGTCCATGACCTCGACCTTCTTCTTGGTCTTCGGCGAAGGCTTGCCGACGGTCTCGGCGGCCACGCGGGCCTTGACCGAGGGGGTCAGCATGTTCTCGACCTCGGCCAGGGTCAGCGGCAGCGGGTCGTTGGCGTGGCCGACGAAGCCGGTCACCGAGGGGGTGTGGCGCACGGTGGCCCACGAGTCCTCAGTCATGTCCATCCGGACGAGCACGTAGCCGGGCAGCACGACGCGGGTGACCTGCTTCTTGACCCCGTTGCGGATCTCGTCGACCGTCTCGGTGGGCACGATCGTCTCGAAGATGTAGTCGGTCTGGTCGAGGGTCTGGGCGCGGGCGTCCAGGTTCTGCTTGACCTTGTTCTCCATGCCCGAGTAGGTGTGGATGACGTACCACTCCCCCGGCTTGGTGCGCAGTTCGCCGCGCAGCTGCTCCAGGGCGTTCTCCAGCGCGGCCTCGGCGTCGTCGGCCTCTTCGGGGGCGGACTCACCCTCGTCCTCGGCGCTGTCCTCGGGCTGGGCGTCACCGAAGTCGAGGTTCAGCTCGACGTCGTCGGTGGTCCGCTCGTCGTCACCGAAGTCGAGGTTCAGACCGGTGTCCTCGGTTTCGGGCTCGGCCTCGAGCGCGCCGAGGTCGATTTCGATGTCGTTCTCGGCGGTCGGATCAAACTCAGAATCTTGGCTCACGGGAAACTCTCATTCGGGGAAAGGGTCGACAGGGGGCGATCAGGTCAGCACCCACAGCAGCAATCGTCCGAAGCCAAGGTCGAGCAGGCTCACGAAACCGATCACCAGCAGCACGAAGATCAGCACGACCAGGAAGTACTCGCGCACCTGGTCACCGTTGGGCCAGATGACCTTCTTCAGCTCGGCCGCCGACTGCTTGACGAAACCGGCCGGGCCGGTGCGCTTCTTCTCGGCCGTCTTGCTCTTGACCTTGTCGGCCTGCTTCGGGGTGGCCTTGTCCTTCTTGACCGGCGCGGTGGTCACCTTGCGCTTGGCCGGACGACTCGACTTGGCCTTGGCGGCGACTGCTTCGGCCTCGGCCAGCTGCTCCTCGTCGTCGATGACCATGTCTTCGGGGTCACCCTTGTCGGGGGTGTCGTCGACGGTGTCGTCAGCCTCGGTCAGTTCTTCGGCCTCGTCGTCGACCACGATGTAGTCAGCGTCTTCGTCGGTCTCAGCGGCCAACTGCTCACCGGCCGGGTCCTCGTCCGCCTCGGGTTCCTCGTCAAGCACGTCCTCATCAAGGATGTCCTCGTCGGGGGTGTCCGCGTCCTCGGTGGCGTCCTCAGCGTCGATGGCCTGCGACTGGTCTGCCTCGGGTGAGTCGAGGATTTCGTCGTCCCCCGCCTCGTCCTGCGGCTGCAGTTTGTCGTTGGTCACATCGTTCCTTTGGTCGCACCCAGAGGCACCTGGGCGGATGCTGGCTGGTCAACAGGACGAAACCATCCTGCATCGCAGGGCAAGAGGGACTTGAACCCCCAACCTGCGGTTTTGGAGACCGCTGCTCTGCCAATTGAGCTATTGCCCTTCGATGGCCCACGTCCGCGGGCGAACCCGCGGCGAGTGCCACCAAGAAGAAGAGTATAGGGCCATCAGGCTCGGAGTCGAAACGAGCCGTCCGGCACGGTGGACACCGGGTTCAGGCCTGCTGGTCGGCCAGCTTCTCGGCGGCGGCCAGCAGCGCGCAGGTGGCCAGGCCGTCCATCGCGGTCTGCAGGTCACCCAGCGGCGGGAAGCTCGGTGCGATCCGGATGGTGCGGTCGTGGGGGTCGTGGCCCAGCGGGTGCGAAGCGCCGGCCGGGGTCAGCGCGATGCCGGCCTGCTTGGCCAGTTCCACCACCCTGGTGGCGGTCCCGTCGAGCACGTCGAGGCTGACGAAGTAGCCACCGGCGGGCTGGGTCCAGCGGGCGAACCCGTAGTCCCCAAGTCGCGACACCAGGGCGTCGAGGACGACTGCGAACTTCGGCGCCAGTAGGTCACGCTGGCGGCGCATCAGGGCACGCACACCCTCGGCGTCACCGAAGAACTGCACGTGGCGCTGCTGGTTGACCTTGTCGGGGCCGATGGTGGCGGCACCCAGGCCGTCCAGGTAGGCGCCCAGGTTGGCCTTCGACGTGGCCAGGAAGCCGACCCCGGCACCGGCGAAGGTGACCTTCGAGGTGGACGCGAAGGCGAGCACACGGTCGGGGTTGCCGACCTCGGCCGCCAGCGAGACCACGTCGATCGGGCGCGGTTCGTCGTCGGTCAGGTGGTGCAGGGCGTAGGCGTTGTCCCACCAGATGCGGAAGTCGGGGGCCGCGGCGGGCAGTTCGAGCAGCGCGCGGGTGGTGGCCTCGTCGTAGACCACACCGTTGGGGTTGGCGTACATCGGCACCGCCCACATGCCCTTGACGGCAGGGTCGGCCAGCAGGCGGGCGACCTCGTCGAGGTCGGGGCCGTGCTCACCGAGTTCGACCGGGATCATCTCGATGCCGAGCTTCGCGCAGATGGTGAAGTGGCGGTCGTAGCCGGGTACGGGGGCGATGAACTTGACCTGCTGATCCTTCCACGGGCCCTCACCGCCGGGCACACCGTAGAGCAGGGCCTGCACCACGGTGTCGTGCATCATCGTCAGCGAGGCGTTCCCGCCGGCGATGATCGAGTCGGCGGGCACGTTGAGCAGTTCGGCGAACATGGCGCGCAGGGCGGGGTTGCCCTGCAGGCCGCCGTAGTTGCGCACGTCGACCCCGTCAGCGGAGGTGGCCTGCACGTCGATGGTGAGCAGGTCGTTGGACAGGTCGAGCTGTTCGGGGCTCGGCTTGCCGCGGGTGAGGTCGAGCTTGAGGCCGGCCGCGCCGAGTTCGGCGTACTTCGCCTGCTGTTCGGCGAGCAGGGCGGTCAACTGGTCGGCGCTCAGGTCATGCAGAGAGGTCATGGGGACATCCTGCCAGTCCGTCGCCGCTGCCCCGCGCCGCGTTCAGATGGACGACACCCAGCTGGGACCGGGGTTCAGATGTCGCAGTTCACCCGCACCGGTTCGGGCACCAGCGGGATCCCGAACTTCGCCTCGACCCCGTCACGGACCTCACGGGCCAGTTCGGCCAGGTCGGCGCTGGTCGCTCCCCCGCGGTTGGTCAGCGCCAGGGTGTGCTTGGTCGACAGCGACACGGGGGCATCCGGACGAGCCGTCAGGCGGTGGCCCTTCTCGAAGCCGGCGTGGGCGATCAGCCAGGCCGCCGACGACTTGACCCGGCCGTCAGGCTGCTCGAATCGCGGGGCCTCGGCGGGCAGCGTCGCTGCTTCGTCCGGGGTGAGAATCGGGTTGGTGAAGAACGAACCGGCGCTCCAGGTGTCGTGGTCGGACTCGTCGAGCACCATGCCCTTGCTGCGTCTGATGGCCAGCACCTGGTCGCGGACCTCGCCCAGTGGCGCGCGCTGGCCGGCCTCGACGCCCAGGGTGCGGGCGAGTTCCGGGTAACGGATCGGCGCCGACAGCGGACCGGTCAGCATCTGGAAGGTGACCTCGAGGATGACGTAGCGGTCGGGGTGCTGCTTGAACAGGCTGTTGCGGTAGCTGAACTGGCAGTCGCCGGGGAAGAAGGTCTTGAAGTGGCCGCTGCGCCTGTCGAGGGTGCGCACCCGCGAGATGACCTGGCTGACCTCGGCGCCGTACGCGCCGACGTTCTGGATGGGGGTGGAACCGACCAGCCCGGGGATCCCGGACAGGGTCTCGACGCCGATCCATTCGCGCTCGACGCACAGGGCGACGAAGTCGTCCCAGTTCTCACCGGCGGCCACCTTGGCCTGGGCGCCGTAGCAGGCCGAGGTCTCGACGTCGATGCCGCGGGTGGCGATGCGCACCACCCGCCCGTCGAAGCCGTCGTCGCCGATGACCAGGTTGGAGCCGCCCGACAGGATCAGCACCGGGGTGCCGGCGGCGTCGGCCTCGGTCACCGCGGCGACGACCTCTGCCTCGGTGGTGGCCACCACCAGCTCGCGGGCCGGGCCGCCGAGTCGCAGGGTGGTGTGGTCGGCAAGCCGGGTCGAGGTGGGCACCGCGGCGTGGTCGCGGGTGGGCAGGTCGATGCGCTCCACCTCGCAGGCCGACTCGTCCTCGAACGGACCCAGGTCGATCACCAGGTCCTCACCCGGCTGCAGCCCGCTCACAGCCGGACCTCCGCCCGGGCGGCGCCCAGCACCTTGTCATCGCCGCAATGGGCCTCGACGGTGATGGTCGCCACGCCGTCGTCGACCGCGCTCACCACGGCACTGAACCGCACGAGGGTGCCCTCGTCGGTGTCGGGCACCGGCACCGGCTTGGTGAACCGGACAAAGTAGCTGACCAGGTGGTCGGGGCCGCCGGCCCAGTCCAGGACGCCGGCGAGCGCGGCCCCCATCGTCCACATGCCGTGGGCGATGACCCCGTCGAGGCCGATGGCCCGGGCGTGCCGGTCGGAGTAGTGGATCGGGTTGAAGTCGGTTGAGGCGCCGGAGTAGCGCACGACGTCGGGGCGCGTGAGCCGCACCTCGCGGGTGGGCAACTGGTCGCCCACGGCGACGCTGCGGGCGGTGGTCATGACTGGGCCTCCCGGGTGTGCATCAGGCTCGAGGTGGCCACGCAGACATCGTCGCCCTCGACGCTGAGGGTGACGCTGAGGGTGACCAGGTCGATGTCGCCGCGGTTGCGGACCTTGTCGATGGTGGCGACCGCCTCGACCAGGTCACCCTCGCGCAGCGGGCGGGTGAAGCTCAGCCGCTGGTCGGTGTGCACCAGTCGCTTCAGCGCCAGGCCCAGGTCGGCGTCGTCGAAGACTGCCTGCCAGGCCTGGGCGGCGATCACCATCGCGAAGGTGGGCGGGGCGATGGCCGGTTCGGCCCGGTAGTCGGGGTGCTCGTCGAAGATCGCGGCGCTGAACTCCTCGATCTTGGCGCGGCTGACCCGGTACAGGGTGGCCGAGGGGTAGCTGCGCCCCACGTGGTCGGGTGAAATCGGCATACCGACAGCCTAGTTGTCGCCGACGCTGCGCGGGGTGCGTGCCCGGTTGGCGTGGCTCCCGTGGACGGTGAACCCACACCCTTGGAAAGCGCTTTCGCTCACTGGTGACAAGCGAAATCGGGTTACCCGGGCGAGGGGCGGCAGCGCCGCGTTGAATGGCACGTGACCCTGAGGAGGACTCATGCGACGACGTACATTCATGGCCGCCACTGCCGGCGGGGCCGCTTCGGCGGGCCTGCTCGGCCACCGCAGCACCGCCCTGGCCGACACCCCCACAGACCATGATCGACTGATCCGCAACTTCGTCGAGATCCAGGCCGGCACCGCGGCGAGCAATGCCCACCCGAGCGCCCGGGCCAAGGTCAACGCGCTGGTGAACACGGCCCGTTCCCGGATCGCCGACCTCGACCCGGCCGCGGCCAATGGCGTGTTCCGCGCGCTGCCGCTGGGCACTTCTGACCCGAACATCACTGCCACATTCCTGCGCCTGTCCGAGATCGCCCTGGCCACCGTGCTGCCGGGAGCACCGGCCGACCTGTTCGGCAACACCGAGCTGCAGGAGCGGGTGATCGCCGCGGTGGCGACCGTGCAGCAGCGCTGGCTGGCCAACCAGTCAGCCGGCTACTACGGCAACTGGTTCAACTGGGAGATCGGCTACCCGACTCACCTCGCCAAGATCCTGGCCTACCTGGCCCCGCTGTTCCGTACCCAGCACCGAGACCTGCTGCTCGGCCTGGTCGCCACCATGGACGAGTACCTGCGCGCCGGTCGCGACGGTGACGTCGACCTCGAGTCGCGCTTCCACACCGGCGCGAACCTGGCCGACATCACCGGCAACCGGATCATCCAGGGGGCGGTGCTGGGTGACACGGCTCGCATCGAGAAGGCCGTCTCCGACGGGGCCACGGTCTACGCCACGGTCGACCCATACCATTTGGTGCACGGGGTGACCGACGGCCATTACGCCGACGGCTCGTTCATCCAGCACGCCTCGGTGGCCTACACCGGCAGCTACGGCAAGATCCTGCTGCAGCGCTCCGTGCAGACGATCAAGGTGCTGCAGGGCACCGCCTGGGACGCCACCGCCACCCTGGTGCCGATCGTGAACCGCTGGGTGGCCGAGGGCTTCGCCCCGGTGATCTACGAGGGCTGGATGATGGAGTCGGTCAAGGGCCGTGGTGTCTCGCGGACCACCTCCGGCTACACCGACGTGGTGGGCGTCATCGAGTCCGCGGCCGACCTGGCCTACTACCTGCCCGGCAGCGACGGTGAGGCGATGAAGGCGTGGGTGAAGTACCTGGCCGCCGTGACCCGGGTGACGGTGAACACGGCCGGCTTCGTCTCGCCGCTGAGCATCCTGCGCTACCTGGACATCCTGGCCGACCAGTCGGTGGTCGCGAAGAACCTGGTGGCCGAGGTCTCGACCCACGCATTCAACGCGATGGAGCGCAATGTGCACCTGCGGCCCGGCTACGGCTTCAGCCTGTCGCGCAGTTCAGAGCGAATCAGCAAGTACGAGTACATGTCGGGTGAGAACCTGCGGCCGTGGTTCAGCGGCGACGGGGCGCACCAGCTGTACCTGTCGGGCCAGAACCAGTCCCAGGCGTTCGGGGTGGACGAGCAGGTCGTCGTCTCCCCCTACGGCAGGCCCGGGACCTCGGCCCCGGTGGAGGAGCGCGGCACGATCCCGGAGCTGTACGGGGTGCTCTGGTACGACAACCCCGAGCAGGGGTTCACCTCGAGTTCGGTCTCGCAGAACGAGTACGTCTACTTCCCGCTGGGCACCAACCAGCACTCGGGCGGGGCGGCGCTGGGCAACTACGCGACCGCCTCGCTGGTGCTGTCGGACGATGCGGCCAGGCTCGCCGCGCAGCGCGGCCAGCTGCCGCCGGACTTCGTCAGCTACGCCAACGCGCAGGGCAGTCGATCATGGTTCATGTTCGACGACGAGATCGTGGTGCTCTCGGCCGGCATCGGTGACCGGACCCGGGCGGTGACCAGCACCGTCGACGCCCGCATCGCCGCCACCGGTGACCGGGTGAGCGTGCAGGGCGGGGCCCGGGGCGGGGCGGTCGGGGTCGGGGCCCACCAGGGCCTGGACTGGGCGCACTGGCACAACGCCACCACCGGTGCCCAGGTCGGCTACCGGTACCTGTCCCCCACTGACGCCGAGGTGTCCCTGGCCACACGCTCAGGGACCCATCGGGACGTGCGCACCGGCAGCGCGGCCACCGCGGTGACCAAGCAGGTCTTCTCCCTCGGCAGCGTGACCCCGGCCGGGCGGTTCGCCTCCTACGCCTGGATGTTGCTGCCCGGGGCGAGCGCGGCCCAGACGGCAGCTGCTCGTCCGATCGAGGTGGTCACCAACTCGACCGTCGCCCAGGCCGTGCGGCACACCGGGCTCGGACTGACCATGATCAACACCTATGACGGCCGCTCCCACCAGGTGGCGGGATTGCGCGTGAAGGGGGCCGCGTCGGTGGTCGTCCATGACCAGGGATCGAGCGTCCAGGTCGCGGTCAGCGACCCGGTGTTCAACCAGCGCTCGATCACCGTCGAGATCGACGGCAGGTTCGCCGCGGCCGGCAGTGACGACACGGTGAGCATCGACGCCAAGCCGAACAAGACCCGCCTCGAGGTCAACACCTTCCAGTCCCACGGGGCCAGTCACGTGGCGACCCTGCAGAAGCGTTGAGCGCACGGCACCGGTGAACCAGCTGCGCAGCCCGTAGCCTGAAGTCTCGCAGGCGCCGGCGACCGCGTCGTCCGATTCAACGAGAAGGGCCGCCCGCGCAACGCGGGCGGCCCTTCTCAGCCTTTGGGTGCGGGACTCAGCGGGTCTCGCGGTGCGCAGTGTGCGCGTGGCACTTGGGGCAGAACTTCTTCAGCTCCAGACGATCAGGATCGTTGCGCTTGTTCTTCTTGGTGATGTAGTTGCGCTCCTTGCAGTCCACGCAAGCGAGCGTGATCTTCGGACGGATGTCCGACGACTTCTTGGCCATGATGTCCCTCTTCGATGCTGGTGTACTGCCTTGGTGTGGTAGCGGAGACGGGACTTGAACCCGTGACACAGCGATTATGAGCCGCTTGCTCTACCACCTGAGCTACCCCGCCGCTTGGATGGAACCGGCCCCGGGACCAGAACCCGGGGCCACTTCCGTTCCGAGCCCCCATGCGGAATCGAACCGCAGACCTTCTCCTTACCATGGAGACGCTCTGCCTACTGAGCTATAGGGGCAAGCCGAAGAAAAACCTTACCGGACCCTCGGCCGCTGTGCAAAACGCGTTCGTTTGGGGCGAAGCGTGCTGCGAGATGAGGCTAGTGGGTGGGTGGCCCGGATGGGAAATCGAGAGCCGCCGCGCGGGCCCCTGGTGCAGAACCTCCACCCAAAGCCGCACAACAGCGTTTCATTGGCCGACCCCGGCCTTAAGTGGAAGGTTGTGTCCCTCCTCGACAAACTCGTCACGATCTGGATCCACGGATCGCTGTTGCACTCGCTGTGAGTAGCCTGAGTGCATGGCGGAACCCTCACGACCCATACCCATCGGCTCAATCATCGGCGCGGTGGGTGGGCTGGTGTTCGTACTCGTGAACGCCGCCGAGGTCCCGGGCACCCTCGTGTGGCGCATCCTTGCCGCCCTGGGATTCCTCGCCGTGATCGCGGTCGCCGTCATTCGTCGGACCGCGCCCGGCGCAGGACCGCCCAGTCGCACCGCGATGCGCACCTACGGGATCTGCGTCGCCGCCATGGCCCTGGCCATCCCGGTGGGAGCGTCCCTGCTGACGAACGCTCTCTCCTTGCCCCAACTCGTGCTTCCCTGGGTCGTCTTCGTCGTGGGCGCGCACTTCCTGCCGTTCGCCAGCGCGTTCCGCCTTCCAGTCTTCCGGTGGCTCGCACTCTGTCTCATGCTCGTCGGAGTCGCCGGCGCGATCGGGGCTCTGGTCACCGGCAGCGCGGCCAGCGCGGGTTGGACGGGAGTCACCGCCGGCTTCGTACTACTTCTCTTCTCTGCACTGGGACCGTGGATGCAGCCTTCCCCTGATACAGAGCGGCACAACATCGGCTGAAGTTCCCGGCGTCACCCGTCGCCCAGCCGCCCCGGAGCTCCTAAGCTGAAGTGCTGTTACCACCGCCGAAAGGACCCCGATGCCCACTCCCCATATCACCGCGCAGCCAGGTGAGATCGCCCCGCTGGTCCTGATGCCCGGCGACCCGCGTCGGGCCCGCCGCATCGCCGAGGGCCACCTCGACAACTTCCGTGTCGTCAGTGAGGTGCGTGGCATCGAGTGCTTCACCGGCACCTGGTACGGCACCCCGATGAGCGTGATGGCCTCCGGCATGGGCATCCCGTCGATCTCGATCTACGCCGAGGAGCTCTACCGGGAGTACGGCGTGCAGCGCATCTGCCGGGTCGGCACCTGCGGCGGTATCGCCGACGACGTCAAGGTGCGCGACGTGGTGATCGGGCTGTCGGCCCACACCAACTCCCAGGTCGCCACCATCCAGGCCCCCGGCCTGACGTTGAGCCTGGCCGCCAGTTACCCGATGGTCCGCGGCGCGGCCGAGGCGGCAGCTGCCGCCGGCATCGATGCCAAGGTGGGCGCAGTCTTCTCGTCCGACTTCTTCTACGGAACCCGGCCCGACATCGTCAAGACGCTGGCCGACCTGGGCACCCTGGGTGTCGAGATGGAGGCCGCCGGCCTGTACTTCGCCGCCGCCCGGCACCGGCGCGAGGCGCTCAGCGTGCTGACCGTCTCCGACCACCTGTTCGACAGTTCCCAGGACATGTCCGCCGAGGAGCGGGAGAACAACTTCCAGCGGGCCCTGGCCCTGGGCGCTGCCGCACTGCTCGCCTGAGCCGCTCGTCCGGCGCCCTGGGCAAGCAAACAGCCCCCGGAATCCATTCGATTTCGGGGGCTGGTGGCAGGTGTAGGATTCGAACCTACGTAGGCAAAGCCGACGGATTTACAGTCCGCTCCCATTGGCCGCTCGGGCAACCTGCCGTGCTGGGCAAGCCCAGCGATCGACAACGATAGCCCATCGACGCCGAGGGGAACAATTCACGCGCCGCTCGACTTCGGACGGGGCGGGCGAGCGCCGGGTCAGGCCCCTGCGGCCCACTGTTCCTCGGTGCGCAGCACGCCCTTGGCGGCCAGCAGTTGTTCGACCTGGTCGACCAGTGGGGGGTCGATGGGTGCAGCGGCGGTGGCCTTGCCGTAGCCCGCCCCGGCCGCCGGGATGATGCTGTTGTGGCTGCGGCGTTTGGTGGTGCCGATCAGCAGGTAGGGGGCGTCCCCACCGACCATGCCCGCGCCGACGCCGACCTTGGTGATCTGGGCCCAGGTGCAGGCGAAGCCGCCGCGCCCCTCACGGCGGATGCCGGTCTCGTCGATGGTGACCCGGGCATCACGCAACTGGTTCATCGCCCACCAGCCGATCAGGATCACCAGCAGCAGGACGGTGCCGAAGATGGCCTCGATCAGCTCACCGGCCACGAACCGCAGCGCCACCACGATGGCAGCGATCACGGAGGCCACGGCCATCACGGCTGACCACCTCGTGGCCGCGTGGTCGACGGTCTTCCAGGTGATCCGGGTCATGCTCACAGCCTATTCAAGGGCCTGCGACGAGGCGAATGGCTAGCATGGCCTGCATGGCATCGGAAAGCTCATTTGACGTGGTCAGCAAGGTCGACCGGCAGGAGGTCGACAACGCGCTGGGCCAGGCCGCCCGGGAGATCTCCCAGCGGTTCGACTTCAAGAACACCGACTCGACCATCAAGTGGTCCGGCGATGCGATCGAAATGGTCAGCAACGGTGAGGAGCGGGTCAAGGCGATCTGGGACGTGTTCCAGACCAAGCTCATCAAGCGCGGCATCAACCTCAAGGCCGTCGACGCCAGCGAACCGCGACTGTCGGGCAAGCAGTGGCACATCACTGCCACGACCAGCGAGGGCATCAGCCAGGAGAACGCGAAGAAGATCTCCAAGCTGGTGCGCGATGAGGGCCCCAAGGGCGTCAAGTGCCAGATCCAGGGTGACGAGCTGCGCATTTCGTCGAAGAAGCGTGACGACCTGCAGGAGGTCCAGCGGATGATCAAGGCCGCTGACTACGACTTCGCGGTGCAGTTCACCAACTACCGCTGAGGTCGGCTGCCCGTGGGCCTGCGCACCACCAGGTCGGCCCGCCCGGCCTGGCGCGCCCCCGACCAGCCCTGCCCCCGGCCCGGGCGCGCCCACCTGCGCCCCCTAGAATCAACTGCGTGGCCGAGCCCAGTGCCGGCTGCGCTACGCCGTCCCCAGACAAGGATTCAGCATGCTCATCAGCCTCAAGGAAGCCCTCGCCTATGGCGAGAAGAACAACTGCGGCATCGCCGCGATCAACACCCCCACCCTCGAGTTGCTGCTGGCGACGATCAAGGTCGCCGAGAAGCACGGTGTGCCGATGATCCTGCAGCACGCCGAGGTGCACGACCCGGTGGTCTCCATCGACGACATCGGCCCGGCGATGCTCGAGCTGGCCAAGCGCTCCAGCGCCCCGCTGGTGGTGCACGTCGACCACGGTGAGTCGATCGACTTCGTCCGTCGTGGTTTCGAGATCGGGTTCAACTCGGCCATGTTCGACGGCTCGCGGCTGCCCTTCGAGGACAACCTGGCCCAGACCAAGGAGGTCGTCGAGCTGGCCAACGAGTACGGCCACGGCGTCGAGGGTGAACTGGGCGTCATGCCCGGCCGTGAGGACGGTGTGGACAGCGCCGAGGGTGTGGGGGACACCTCGCTGTACACCGACCCCGACCAGGCCGCCGAGTTCGTGGCCGAAACCGGTGTGACCGCGCTGGCCTGCTCGTTCGGTACCGTGCACGGGCTGTACAAGGCCGAGCCGAAGATCAACTACGACCTGATCTCGACCCTGCGTGAGCGCGCCGGTGTGCCGATCGTCATGCACGGTGGTTCGGGGCTCAGCCCGGCCGAGTACCGCGAGTGCATCAACCGCGGCGTGCAGAAGATCAACTACTACACCTACGCCGACAAGGCCGCCCTGGAGGCCGTCAAGCAGCTGCTGGTCGATGAGCCCAGCACCTACGTGATGGCCCCGGTGACCGTGGCTGCCCGCAACGCGGTGCAGAACAACGTGGACGAGCTGGTGCAGTGCCTCTACGAGGGCCAGGTCGCCTGACCTTCGTCCGAAGTGGCTGTTTGCCCCTGAAAATTGCACTTGCCCCCGTTCCGGAACGGGGGCAAGTGCAGTTTTGTAGGGCAAGTAGCGATGTGGGCCGGGTGCGGCGGCTGAGTACGGTGCCGCGGCCCACCCCGGACGACCTGGCCGTGGTGCGCTGGGACGTGGATCAGGCCAGGATGTCCTTGACCTTGTCGGCCAGCGCCTCACCGAGGACCCTGTTGTTCTCGGGGGTGAAGTGGATGCCGTCGACACCGTCGGTGGTCAGCACGGCCCCGACCTCGAAGTAGTCGACCTTCATGAAGTCGGCCAGCGCGGCGTACAGCGGGCCGAGCTCCTTCGACTTCTCCACCGACTCCTCGTCGAAGATGACGCTGAACCACGGGTGGCCCATCTGCTCGGCCAGCGGCGGCGGTGACATGATCAGCAGCTTCGGGGCCGGGTAGACGGTGCCCACTCCCCCGGCGCTGCCCAGCACCTGGCCGGCCAGCAGGGACATGCCGACGGCGGTGTCCTGCGGGGTGCGGTGGAAGAAGTGCTTGGTGTCATTGGTGCCCAGCATGATGATGACCAGGTCGAGCGGCAGGTGGCTGGCCAGCGCCGAGGGCAGGTACTTCGAGCCGTTGAGCCGCGGGTCGGTCGGGTCGTCCACGGCGGTGGTGCGGGCACTGAGGCCCTCCTCGATGACCTTGTAGCCCTCGCCGAGGGCCTTCGCCAACACACCGGTCCAGCGGACATCGGGGTCGTAGCGGGTGGTGGGCACGCCTTCAGCGACGGGCACCCAGCCGTAGGTCAAGGAGTCTCCGAAACACAGGATGTTCTTGGTGGTCACATTTCCTCCAGGTCAAGCGTCATTGCTCGCGGGTCAAGCCTCATTGCTTGGTTTGACCCTACTGACGTCGGCCACGTCGTGCTGGTGGTCGGCCGCCATCGCCGCCACCTGCGCGCGCCGCGAGACACCGAGCTTGTTGAACACGTGACTGACGTGGGTCTTGACCGTCTCGGGGGAGACCAGCAGCCGGGTGGCGATCTGCGGGTTGGTGAGCCCCTCGGCGACGGCCCGCACCACCGCCAGCTCCGCCGGGCTCAGCGCATCCCAGCCGTGGCCGGGTCGTTGCCGGCGCCCCCGCCGGCGATGCGCGAACTGGTGGGCGGCACGGGCGTCCAGCCGGGCACCCTCGGCACAGGCCTCGGCGAACGCCTCGGGGCCGATCACGTCACGCCAGTGGGCCACCTGTGTGCTGACCCGGTCGCCGATCACGGGCGGCCCGAATCTGATCCCGGAGGATCGACGAAGGTGGGTGGCAGCACCGACCAGGCGCACGGCGTCCACGGCGCGGGGTTCTCCCCAGGCCAGGGCGAGCAGTTCCAGCAGTTGCACCGTCTCGAGGGCGAGCCCCTCCCCCACGGCCCAGCCCAGGGCCTCCTGGGCGACCTGTTCGGCCCGGGCGGAGTCTTGGCGGCACAGCGCCAGCAGGCAGCGCCCCACCGCGACCCGGACGCCGAAGTCGGCGGTCGCCGAGGCGTGCTCGCCGACCCGGGCCAACCACTGGTCGGCAGCCTCGAGGTCGTCACCGGCCACGCTCACCAGTACCCCGGCGGCAGTGGTCATCGGGTGGAACCAGCCACCGGAGTGCTCAGTCAGTCGCGCCGCCACCTGGAGGTCGGCCACTGCTGCCCCGATGTCCCGGCGGCGCAGCCCGTCCAGGGCCCCCAGGTAGCGGTAGCGGTAGGCCTCGAACGCGTTCCCGTCCTGCTCACTGGCCCTGGACAGGGCGGCGAGGTCGGCGCCGGGGATCGGCTCGGCGCCGCGCAACAGGTTGGCGTACCCGCGGGCCAGCGCGGCCAGCATCCGGGGCAGGGACGGCGTCGGCGCCCGGCCGGGTGGCCGGGCATGGTCCAGGACCGCCTCGACGGTGTCGGCGTGGGCCTCTGCCTCGTCCAGCAGGCCGCGCTGGGCGGACCCCTCGGCCAGGACGCTGGCCGCCCAGACGATGAGGGTGGGCTGGCCCGACCTCCTCGCCCGGTCCAGTGCCTGGCGGGCGAGGTCCATGCCTTCAGCGATCCGTCCCTGGAAGATGCCGACGCTGCCCGCCCGCCAGACCTGCGCGAAGTCGGCCCCGTAGGCATCGTCTGCGGCGAGGCAACGTGCATGGGCCGCAGCGAGTTCCCGTTCGGCGGTGACCGGCGCCCTGACGGCCGGCAGGGCGGCCACGTAGGTCGCTGCCCTGGCGTGGGCCTGTCGCAGCACGAGGTCACCGGGGTCACCGGGGGCACCGGCCAGCCGGTCGCCCGCCTCCAGTGCGGTCCGGGCTGCGGCCATGGCGGCCGGCAGGTCGGCGCAGTCCAGGTGGATCGTGGCGGCGGCCGTACCGGTCACCAACAGGTGGGTGTCCTCGTTGAACGCGGGCAGCACCCGGGCCAGCATCGCCTCGGCGAGTTCGGGGCGGGCGTTGCCCCACAGGTGCTGGGTGTCCCACAGCACCCGCGCAGCCAGGTCCAGGTCACCACCGGCCAGCAGGGTGTCGATGGCCCGTTCGATGTTGCCCAGCGAGTCCGTCGATGCCCCGGCGGCGGCCACCTGCTGGAAGTGGAGCGCGTGGCGTCGTTGCACGTCACCCAGTTCGCCGGAGCGTTCGAGCTGGCGGCGGGCGAACAGTCCGATGACCTCGAGCATGCGGTAGCTGCGTGCGCCGCCACCCTCCTCGGCGACCAGCAGCGACTGCCGGACAAGCCCGTCGACGGCGTCGTGGACCCGTCCGGCACCCAGGTCGTGGCCCGCCACTGCTTCGATGTCGCTCATCCGGGCCCCTGCGGCCAGGCCCGCGAGCCGCCGGAGGAGCACCTGCTCGTCGCGGCCGAGCCGATCACATGACCAGGCGATGGTGGCCTGCATCGTCCGGTGGCGCACCGGGCCGCCGACGTCACTGCCGGACAGCACCCCCAGGCCGGACGAGAGGTCCGTCAGGACCTGCCCCACCCCCAGTGACCGGCACCTGGCCGCGGCCAGTTCGATGGCCAGGGGGAGGCCGTCGAGTCGCCTGACCAGTTCCCGGGTCAGTGCGTCCTCGGCGGCGTCGCGTCGCAGGGTGGCGCCCCAGCCGCTGGAGCGTTCCTGGAACAGTTGCACCGCCTCGTCCTGCGTCAGTGGTGACAGCGGCACCACCCGTTCGCCGGGGGCACCGAGCGGCGTCCGGCTGGTCACCAGGACCGCCCAACCCTGCGGCCCCCGCCCGGGGACCTGGCGGATCCAGTCGGGGACCTGGGGCAGGTGGTGGTCGCAACCGTCGAGGACGAGCAGCTTGGGCGCGGCCCGCTCCCGATCGCCGAGCCGGTCGAGCATCCGCGCCAGCACCCGGCCCCCACCCCACTCGACCGGGTCGCGCCACCAGACCAGCCACCCGCGGCTGTGCAGCCTGGCCACCACGTCGGCGGCCACCTGGGTCTTGCCCACTCCGCCGGGCCCGGTGAGCGTCACCAGGTCACCACCGGCGGCCAACCAGCCACAGACCTGGGCAATGGTCGTCCCACGACCGATGGTCGCGGGTGCGTGGCGCCGTGTCATGGCACCCCTCCTGCGCCGGGGTACACCGCGACCGGTGGCCACGATGGGTGGGGGGATGGGTGATGGGTGGGGGGATGGGTTCAGGATAACTCCGCTCCCCCGGACGGGGGATGTTCTTTTTCCGGGCCGTGGGCAGTGTGGCCACATCACCACAGGAGGCACCACCATGCATGCCCAACGACGTCCTCGCCCGATCCTGACGGTCCTGGCCCTGTTCGTCAGCCTGGTCGGCTCGCTCACGCTGACCGCGGTGCCGGCGCGGGCGGCACTGGAGACCATCAGCCTGCTGATCTTCAACCGCACCGACCAGACCATCCAGATGACGGCGCAGGTACTCGGCTGCTTCACCGATGGCGGCGCCGGCCCGCACACAGTGGAGCCCGACCAGGCCATCCACTTCGCCACCCAGGACTGCGACCTCAGCCTGGACACCCAGCTGAGGATCAACTTCCGGATGGAGATCAGCCAGACGACGGGAACCCTGTTCTACTCCAACCCGCTGGTCGGCGCCGACACCTTCAACGAGACCGCACCCGCGGGGTACGTCGCGCAGTCCGGCGGCGTCATCGAGGACCGCCGGGTCACCCTGGCCTGCGACTCGGCCTGCGACGGCATTCCCCGGGCCTGGAAGGAGAACGGGGTCACCATCGATCCCGGCGGTGGCATGGCTCCCCAGTTCATCAACCTGCCCCAGATGGGCGTCACCCTGGATCGTCCGAATGTGCTGGTGCACATGGACCGGATGGTCGACACCAACCCGGCCGCCCCCCGCGACCAGTCGTTGCGGCAGGCAGCCATCGACGATGTCATCCGGGCCTTCGACCAGTCCCCGGTGACCTACCGCGGGGCGACTCGTCCGGGCATCACCCTGATCGTCGACGCCGGACCTGATTCGACGATCACCCCGGGCGGTGCCCTGTGGGGCTCGCTGTCCCGGTCCACCCAACTGCCCTGGAGCAAGTACCTGCTGACCATGAACCCGGACGGCGACTACGACGCCACCAATGCGCTCACCCTGACGCGCGACGAGTTCGTGCCCACCGGACGACTATCGATCTTCCACTACGCCATCGCCGGGGCCGTCCTGGCCCAGGACGTCACCACCGACCCGGTCAGCGATGACCTCACCAGCGGCCTGGCGCTCGGCAACAAACTCGTGTTCATGGTGACCCTCACCAGCGGCGGCGGGGCGGGCGGCCAGAACCAGCAGACGGGCACGTTCATGCACGAGCTCGGCCACATCCTGGGGCTGCCGCACGGCGGCGAGGACGAGGTCAACTACAAGCCCAACTACCCGTCGGTGATGAACTACGCCTGGCAGATGTCCGGGGTGCTGCGCAACGGGTCGTTCGTCTGGGACTACTCGCGCGAGACGACTCTCAGCGTCATCGAGACGGGGCTGACCGAAGCCGATGGCATCAACCTGGGCACCAACTCCAGCGGCTCCGGCACCGCCTATCGTTGCGGGGACACCACCTACCAACAGGCAGCCCTGCGGCCGGTCGACTTCAGCTGCAACTTCAAGACCTCCGATGGTGGCACCGGCTTCGACGTCAACGGTGACGGTGAGCAGGGCTTGCTGGCCGGCAGCCCGTCGGACTGGTCACGGATCAACTTCCTCACCGGAGGGGTGGGCCGGGGCGCGATCGCGAAGGACCTGGTGACGATCCCTGGGTCCGGCATCGAACCCGGGGGCCATGAGCTGACGGTGACCGACAGCCTGAAGATCCTGACCCTGCCACTGGAGACCACGCTGACCTACACCGGGGTGACCAGCACCGACTACCACGACGAGGCCACCATGACGGCCACCCTGACCAGGGGCACCGAACCGGTCGCCGACCGCGACGTGGTCTTCCGGATCGGTGGCGTGACCGCGGACTCGTGCACCGGCACGACTGACCCGTCCGGGGTGGCGACCTGCACGATCACGATCAGCCAGGCCCCGAAGAGCACCACGGTCACCGCCGACTGGGCCGGTGATGACCTGCTCAAGCAGTCGAGTGACTCCGCGACGTTCACCGTCACCCGGGAGCAGACGGCGACGAGCCTGACCACGCCGACCGCGATCCTGGCCGGGCAGGGGGCGGTGACGCTGAGCGCGACCCTGCTGGAGGACGGGGTGGTGCCCACCGTCCCGTCGGGCCAGCAGGTGGTCTTCACCCTCGGGGCCCAGACCTGCACGGGCACCGTCGCGTCGTCCGGTGCGGTCTCGTGCACCCTGACGTCGGTGCCCGCCTCGAGCCTCGGCCCGACCACCCTGAGGGCGGCCTTCGCCGGGGACACCTACTACGAACCCTCGGAGGCATCGGCCGAGGTGATCGTGTTCGCGTTCCCGGCCGATGGTGCCTTCGTGGTCAGCGCGAGCGCACTCGAGGCCACACCGAACAACCTGACGTGGTGGAGTAGTTCGTGGACGACGGCGAACCAGCAGTCGGGCGGTAACTCATCCTTCAAGGGCTTCGTGCCCACGGTGAACACTCTCCCGACCACCACGCCGGTCACCAGTTGCGGCACCACATTCACCGGGGCGCCGGGCAACTCGGGCCAGCCGCCGAGCCAGGTGCCCAGCTACATGGGGGTCCTGGTGGTCGACACGTTGGCCTCCAAGGGCTCGACCACCACTGGGACCTTCAGCTCGATCATCGTGGTCCGCACCGCTGACGGGTATGCCGGCAACCCCGGCCACCCGGGCACCGGGCCCAGGGTGGCCACCGTCTGCGGGTAGTGGTCCCCGCCTCAGCCCTCGAGGTCCGCCTTCACCTGCTGGATGGCGGCCTTGAGGGTGGCCGCCGAGTGGTGCAGCTGCTTGCGCTCGGCCACCGACATCGGCACCTCGTAGACCTCGCTGACACCACCTCGTCCGACCAGGGATGGCACCGACAGCGCCACGTCGGAGATGCTGCGGTAGTCGCTGAGCACGGTCGACAGCGGCAGGATGACCTGTTCGTCGCGCACGATCGCCTCGACCAGGCGGGCACCGGCCAGCCCGATGGCGTAGTTGGTGGCCCCCTTCCCCTCGATCACCTCGTAGGCGGCATTGGTGACCGACTTCGCCAGTTCGTCGAGCACGGTGTCGGTGAACACCGGACGACCGTCCTCCTCCCACTCGCGCAGCGGGATGCCGCCGATGGTGGCCGAGGACCACACCGGGAACTCGGTGTCACCGTGTTCACCCAGCATCGAGGCGTGCACGTTGGACTGGGCGACCTTGGCCTTGCGGGCCAGCATCCAGCGCAGCCGGGAGGTGTCGAGCAGGGTGCCCGAGCCGAGCACCCGGCCCACCGGCAGGCCCGAGATCTTCTGGGCCTCGTAGGTGAGCACGTCGACGGGGTTGGTGACCAGCACGTAGACCGCGTCGGGGGCGTGCTCGAGCAGGGCGGGCAGCATCGACTGCAGGATCTTGACGTTCTGGGTGGCCAGGTCGAGGCGGGTCTGCCCCGGGTCCTGCTTGGCGCCGGCAGTGATCACGACGACATCGGAATCCTCGACCACGGCGGGGTCGCTGCTGCCGGTGACATCGGTGATGTCGGTGAACTGGGTGCCATGGGCGATGTCCTTGGCCTCGGCGGTGACCTTGGCCTCATTGATGTCGTAGAGGGCGACCCGGTTCGCCGAACCGCGGATGATGGAGGCGTAGGCGACCGCGGTGCCCACGGCACCTGAACCGACGACGCTGAGCTTGGTGAGCTTCGAGGTAGTGTCCACGCCCCCAGCCTATGGCCGACCCCCCCATTCCCGGGCTTCGGGGATCAGGCGATATGGTCGCGGTCATGCTCTCGGCTGCCCTGCGTGTCTCGACCCTGAACGTCAACGGCATCCGGGCGGCGACCCGGCGGGGGCTGACCGCCTGGCTGGAGCGGTCCAACCCCGATGTGGTGGCCCTGCAGGAGATGCGCTGCTCACTGGCCGACCTGCCGCTGGAGTGGTTGGGTGATCGTCACCTGGCCTACCAGAGCGGCACCATCCCCGGACGAAACGGCGTCGCGGTGCTCACCCGCCGCCCGGTCGCATCCGTCCGCTCGTGGGAACCTCGGGTGGCGCTGGCCACCAGCGCCGGCCTGACCGAGGTGGAGCAGCCGGTCGGGGCCCTGGCGCGGGAATTGCGGCACTTCGCGGGCCACGGCCGCTATGTCGAGGTGGACCTGGCCGACCAGCCGCTGACGGTGGCCTCGGTGTACGTGCCCAAGGGCGGCAGCCCCTTCGACGAGACCGAACCGGCCTATGAGGCGAAGATGGCCTTCCTGGAAGGCTTCGTCCGGCAGGTCACCCGGGCCCGGCGCGAGGCGAAGGCGCGGGGCCGGGAGTACCTGCTGATGGGTGACATCAACATTGCCCACACCGCCGACGACCTGGCCAACCCGAAAGGGAATGTGAAGAACCCCGGCTTCCTGCCGGAAGAACGGGCCTGGATGGACGGCTTCGTCTCGTCGCGGTCACTGGTCGACGTGGTGCGTCGCCTGCACCCGGGGGTGGCCGGCCCCTGGTCGTGGTGGTCGTGGCGCGGGCAGGCCTTCACCAACGACAAGGGCTGGCGGATCGACTACCACCTGGCCAGCCCCGGCCTGGCGAAGCTGGCGCTCGAGGCCGGCACCGAGAGGGATGCGAGCTACGAGGCCCGGATCAGTGACCACGCCCCCGTGACGGTGGTCTACGACCCGGCCGTGATCGGCTGAGGGCCGGGCGTCCCGGGCCCCGTGGTGGCTGCTGAGAACCCGCCATCCACCCTCCAATTGCCCCTGAACGGCGCACTTGCCCCTGTTCCAGAACAGGGGCAAGTGCACCGTTGTAGGGCATGCGGGTGTGTGGGTGGGTGTCAGCCCCTGGCGAGGAGGGCGTCGATCTCCTCGGCGGTCGGCACCGACGGCTGGGCGCCGAGCTTGGTGCAGGTGAGCGCACCGGCGGCATTGCCGTAGCGAGCCGCCTCGAGGATGTCGCCGGTCTCGACGAAGGCCTTCGTGAAAGCGCCGGTGAAGGCATCGCCCGCAGCGGTCGGGTCGACATTCTCGATCTGGAACGGCGGTACCAGCTGGGCGATGCCCTCGCCGTAGACGAACGACCCACGCTCACCGAGCTTGAGCAGCACGTACTTGCAGCCGTTCTTCTCCTGCAGCTTCTGCGCGGCTTCCAGGCAGGACGCCTCATCGGTCGGGTAGATGCCGACCAGAGCCTTGGTCTCGGTCTCGTTGGGCGACAGGACCGTCACCGGAGGCAGACCGTGGAGGCCGTCCGTACGGGCGGGACCGGCATCCAGCACCGTGATGATGCCGCGTTCGTTGGCCAGCTCGATGGCGCGCGCATTCGTGGCGTCCGGGATCTCGAACTGCAGCAGGATCGCATCGGCACCCGCGTCCAAGGCCTCTTCCAGCTTGTCGGGCGGGGTTTCCATGTTGACGCCGGGAAAGATGATCAGCCGGTTCTGGCCGTTGTCCTCGAGGGTGATCGCCACGAATCCGGTGTTGCCGTCGCGACGCAGGGTGTGGGTGGTGTCGATGCCGGCTTCCTGCCAGCGCTCGATCAGGTAGTCGCCGTTGCTGTCATTGCCGACCGATGCGTAGGCCGCGACCTGGGCCCCGGCGCGGGCGGCGGCGACAGCCGCATTGCTGCCCTTGCCACCCGGGGCGTTGCGGTAGTCGTGACCGAGGACGCTCTCGCTCGGTTCGGGAGCCCGTTCGCACCTGAGGATCAGGTCCATCATCACGCTGCCGACGAGCAGGATCTTTGCAGTCATTTGGTTCCACTCCTTTGTTCATGAACCTCTGCCGCCCTCAGTCTGGCACGGGCCGGCGGGGTCGCGGCAGGGGGGACAGAGTGGAGTTGGACACCCACTTGGCGGATGGCGTCAGCGATCCGAGCGCCGCGTCCGGCTGAGCGCGTGGGTTTACTCGCCGAACATGGCCAGCACTTCGGCCCGGGTGACCTCACCGACGTGGGCGTGGCGCCAGCGGGGGTTGCGGTCCTTGTCGACCAGCTGTGCCCGGACGCCTTCGATGAACTCGGTGTCGGCGAAGAAGTTGCCGGCCAGCACCCGGTCGATCTGCAGCACGTCGGCCACGCTGGGCTGGTGGGCAGCGCGGCGCACCAGTTCGAGGGCGACCGCCACCGACAGCGGGCAGCGTCCGAGGATGACCTGGAGGGTGGCCGCTACCTCCGGGTGGTCGTGGGCCTCGAGCCGCTCCAGGATGGCCACCGGGTCGTCGCCGGCGAAGCACTCGTCGATCCAGCTGCGGTTGGTGGCCAGCCACGAGTCGTCCGGGTGGGTGCGCAGTTCATCGGTCTCGTCCAGCAGCCCGGCCCACAACGCGGACGAGGCATCGACCGGGTTGCCGGTCAGTGCCATCCAGGTGCCGGTTTCGCCGGGCATCCGGGACAGTTCATAGGTGGCTCCGACGTCGGGGAACAGGCCGATCCCGACCTCGGGCATCGCCAGTTGGGTGGTGTGGGTGCCGATGCGGCGGGTGCCGTGCAGGGTGAGCCCCATCCCACCGCCCATGGTGATGCCGTCCATCACCGACCAGACCGGCTTGGGGTAGGTCGCGAGGTCGGCGTTGAGCGGGTACTCGATGTCGAAGAACTCGACCGCGCCGGCCAGGTCTCCGTCGACCAGCTGCTGGCGCAGGGCCCGCACGTCGGCGCCGGAGCACAGCCCACGCTCCCCTCGTCCGGTGATTTCGATGCGGGTGACCTCGTCGTCCTCGCGCCAGGCGTCGACGGCCTGCTGGATGGTGACCAGCATGTCGCGGGTGAGGGCGTTGATGGCGCGGGGGCGGTTCAGTTCGATACGTCCGATGCCGTTCTGCACGCTGGTGATGACCTCGGGGGTGATGACCTCGGGGTCGGTCCCACCGGGGGTGGTCCCACCGGGGGTGGTCGGGGTGCTCATGGGCGCTCCTTCGTGGATTGTCGGCGCAGGCGTCGGCGGGCCCTGCGGTCCTCGGTGTGGCTCAGCCAGTAGTACAGCCCAATCGCGGCCACGCCCAACGACAGGAAGCCATTGCGGACGGCCAGGTTCACCGCGGCGTAGCTGAGCAGGACGACAGTGGTCCACACCGCGACGCGGATGGTGCGCTCCGAGGGTTTGGTCAGCGGCAGCAGCAGTCCGCCCCACAGGACGTACCAGGAGTGCAGTGCGGGCGCGCCGAAGGCCACGGCGAGGTAGGAGTAGGCGAGGAAGTTGATCGGTTTGCGGCGGGCGACGGTGACGGCGAGCACAGCCACGGTGCCGGCGGCCAGGATCAGGCCGATCGAGCGGGAGATGCGCACGGCCAGTTCGGCGCCGCTGGTCCAGCCGAGCAGTTCGAACAGGAAGGACAGGGCCTGCCCGATGACGGTGAAGGGGCTGACGGTGACCACCAGGCCGGGCACGTTGACCGCGTTCAGCCACCCGAACCCGAGCCCGGTCCACCAGGAGATCAGCGAGAAGGTGACGATGGCCAGGCCGAGGCTGGCCATGGCGCGGGCGATGACGTCGAGGGTGTCACCGATCTCGAGTTTGCGCCAGGGCCGGTGGATCAGCGGCAGCGCGTAGGCGGTCAGCAGGGCGGGTTGCTTGATGGCGGCGGCGACCCCGACCAGCGCGGCACCGAGCACCCAGCCCCAGCCGACGACCCGGGTGATCCAGATGGCCAGCACGACCAGGCCCATCATCAGTGAGTCGTTGTGGGCGCCGCCGATGAAGTCGATGACCAGCACGGGGTTGAGGGTGCCGAACCAGGCGACCCGGGCCGGGTCGACGCGGTAGAGCAGTGCCAGCCGCGGCAGCAAGATCCCGATCAGGGCCACCCCGATGATCGCGGGGATCCGCATCATCAGCGCCGAGATGTAGGGGTCGAAGCCGCTCAGGTCGACCAGCAGGTGGTTGAGCTGAAGTGCCAACGGGCCGTAGGGCGCGGGTGTGAACCGCCACACCCAGGCGACCTGGTCGGCGAACCCGCCGGGCAGCACGCCGGGGCCCTGTTCGTAGGGGTTGATGTCGTTGTGGATCAGCCAGCCCTGCGCGGCGTAGGAGTAGGCATCGTGGCTGAAGATCGGGGGTGCGAGCAGGAACGGGGCGCCCCAGATCAGCAGCACCGCCCAGTGCCGCACGTGGCGGTACAGCTCGACGTCGCGGTCGTCGCCCCAGGGGCGCAGCCGGAACCAGGCCGAGACCAGCAGGCCGACGCCCCCCAGCACCAGCAGGGTGCCGAGCACCTTGAAGACGGGGTTGTCGAGGTGGGCCCAGCGCATCAGCGGCCAGAACGGTGAGGCCTGCGGGAGGTAGGCGGGGGTGAATGAGCCGATGGTGATCAGGACCGTGCCGACGAATCCCCGGCGGACGGGGGCGATGCGCCAGGCGGAGATGAGCTGGTCCCAGCGGGCGGCGGCCTGGCGACGCAGCCAACCGGCGCTGCGGCCGACGTCGGTTGCTGCGCTCACGGCTGCTGCCCCGGGGCGGGGTCGGGCTGCGGCTGGGTGTGCAGCTGGTGGGTGCTGGTGAGGATGGAACGGTCATGGACCAGGGCCTGGCGGGAATCCACCCCGGGCACGTGCGGACCGGCCCACTCCAGGGCGTCGAAGGGGCATTCCTCGATGCAGATGCCGCAGTACATGCACAGTGACCAGTCGATGTCGAAGCTGTCGAGCACGTTGTGGCGGCGTTCCCGCCCGCGGCTGGGGTGGCCGGGTGCGGTCGGCGGCAGTTCCTCGCTGTGTGACTCGATGTGGATGCACCAGGTTGGGCATTCCCGCACGCAGATCATGCAGGAGGTGCACTTGTCCTCGATGAGCCTGATCGAGCCGTGCGCCGGCGGGTCATCCCCCGCAGGGTGCCCGTGGGGGTGCAGGGGGTCATCCCCCGCAGGGTGCCCGTGGGGGTGCAGGGGGTCATCCCCCGCAGGGTGCCCGTGGGGGTGCAGGGGGTCATCCCCCGCAGGGTGCCCGTGGGGGTGCAGGGGGTCATCCCCCGCAGGGAGAAAAGCGCTCATCGGCGTCTCCGGACTCGTCCGCCGGTCAGCGCCTGGGCGACCTCGCCCGCCGGTGCGGGGTCGCCGGGTTCCCGGTGGCCCCAGACCTCGGCGTCGGGCACTCCGGCCGGGGCCATCCGACGTCGGCTGGCGCCGGCGGCGTCGTCGGGGTCCTTCGACCCGGGCCACGGCTGCACGGCGCGGGCGGCCAGCACCGCGTCCTTCAACATCGGACGAAGCGGCTCGACGCCGGCGGGCTGGTGGAACAACAGAGGGGTGTCGTCCCCACCGGGGAAGCTGATGCCGAAGAAGTCGTGGGCCTCCCGCTCGTGCCAGACGGCGCCGGGAGCGACCCCGGCCAGGGAGTCGAGCACCGGCGCCTCGCGGGGCACGGTGGTGTGCAGTTGCAGGCCGGTGGGCACCCCGTCGTCCCAGCGGACCAACCGGCAGACCACGCGGAGGTGCTCACCGTCGGGGCGGGGTCGTCCGATCTCGTCGACGGCGTGCAGGGAGTCGAACCAGTCGTGGCCGCCGGCCAGCGCGTCGGCGACGGCGGTGGTCCACTGGGCGCGGTCGACCTGGCGGACCTCGTCGTCGGGTCCCATCCCGGGCCCGACGCCGCCGGTCGGGCTGGTGATCATGGTCGTCCGCCTGTGGGGACCAGACCGGCGCGCAGGGTGTCGATGTGTGCGGCCAGGCTGTGCGGGGGTGGTGGGCAGCCGGCGATGTAGTGGTCGACCTTCACCAACTGGTCGACGCCCTTGGTGACCGAGTAGGAGTCCCAGTAGGGTCCGCCGGCTGCGGCGCAGGCGCCGAAGCTGACCACGTGCACGTCGGGGCCGAGGTCGAGGATGGTCTGGTGCACCAGCGGCGCGACGGCATCGGTGAGGGTCCCCGAGACGATGGCGACGACGAGAGCTCCCTGGGGCACCTCACTCAGCTGCGGGGCGCCTTCGGGGACGGCGAACTCCGACTCGACGGCGCAGCACGCCAACGCCAGGTCGACCACGACCACCGAGGCGTCCGAGTACCAGTCCACAATCTGCACGCGCCCCAGCGTAGCCGGGACGCCCGTTCCTGGGTTCGCCCCGGGCGAGGTCCGGCAGCGGCGCCGGGGTGTTCGTCCGGGTGGTCGGGGCGTCGCGCAGACCCGACGACAGCGGGCGGACGACAGGCGTGGCGGCCAATTCTCCAGCGGGTAGTCTTGGCGAGTGCGCCCGGAGACCCGGTGCACCGATGAGTCGTCGAGAAAGAAGAGCCGTGACGCAGGACGCTTACGTCGCACCCCACCTTCGCCGTCCCCACAGCGTTCACACGCTGGACCGGGTGGTGATCCGCTTCGCGGGAGACTCCGGCGACGGCATGCAGTTGACCGGGGACAGGTTCACCGCAGAGGCGGCGGTCTTCGGCAATGACATCTCGACCCTGCCGAACTTCCCGGCTGAGATCCGTGCGCCGCAGGGCACGCTGCCGGGGGTGTCCAGCTTCCAGCTGCACTTCGCCAACTACGACATCGTGACCCCCGGGGATCGTCCCGATGTGCTGATCGCGATGAACCCGGCCGCGTTGAAGGCCAACCTGGCCGACCTGGTGCATGGCGGGTTGTTGCTCGTCGACACTGCTGAGTTCACCAAGCGGAACCTCGCCAAGGTGGGCTACGAGACCAACCCGCTGGAGGACGATTCGCTGCAGGGCTACCACCTGGTGGCGCTCGACCTGACCGGCCTGGCGATCGGTGCGGTCAGCGAGTTCGGCCTGGGCCGCAAGGACGGCAGCCGCGCGAAGAACATGTTCGCGCTGGGACTGCTGACCTGGTTGTACAGCCGCGACACCGCCTCGACGATCCGGTTCCTACAGACGAAGTTCGCCACCCGCGAGCAGCTGCGGGACTCGAACATTGCCGCGTTCAAGGCCGGGTACGCCTACGGCGAGACGGTCGAGGAGTTCGCGGTGCGCTACGAGGTCTCACCGGCGCCGATGCCGCCGGGTGACTACCGCCAGATCACCGGGAACCTGGCCACGGCCTACGGGTTGATCACCGGCGCGCACAAGGCGGGGCTGCAGTTGTTCCTGGGGTCCTACCCGATCACCCCGGCCTCGGACATCCTGCATGAGTTGAGCCGCCGCAAGGCCCACAATGTGATCACCTTCCAGGCCGAGGACGAAATCGCGGGCGTGGGCGCTGCACTGGGTGCCTCGTTCGCCGGTGCGCTGGGGGTGACCACCACCTCCGGCCCGGGCCTGGCGCTGAAGGGTGAGACCATCGGCCTGGGTGTGATGACTGAGCTGCCGCTGGTGGTGGTCGACGTGCAGCGCGCGGGGCCGTCGACGGGCATGCCGACCAAGACCGAGCAGGCTGACCTGCTGCAGGCCATGTACGGACGAAACGGTGAGGCGCCGGTGCCGGTGCTGGCGGCCAAGTCGCCGTCGGACTGTTTTGACACGGCGCTGGAGGCGTGCAGGATCGCCATCAAGTACCGCACGCCGGTGATCATGTTGTCCGACGGGTACCTGGGCAATGGGGCCGAGCCGTGGCAGGTGCCCGATCTGGCGAGCATTGAGCCCATTGACCCGGGGTTCGCGACCGGCCCGAACTCGGTGGCCGCTGATGGGACCGAGCAGTTCCTGCCCTACCTGCGCGACGAGAACGGGGCCCGGCCGTGGGCGATCCCGGGGACGCCGGGGCTGGAGCACCGCCTGGGTGGTATCGAGAAGGCTGCCGGGACCGGCAATGTGTCCTATGACCCGGCCAACCACGAGGCGATGATCCATGCGCGGGCCGAGAAGGTCGCCGGGGTGGTGCGTGACATCTCCGACCTCGAGGTGGACGACCCGACCGGTGAGGCCCGGGTGCTGGTGCTGGGTTGGGGGTCCACGTACGGGCCGATCACCGCGGCTGTGCGGCGAGTGCGGGCCAGCCACCGGCATGTCGCCCAGACCCATGTGCGGCACCTGAACCCGCTGCCGGCGAACCTCGGCGAGATCCTGCGGCGCTACGAGAAGGTCGTGGTGCCGGAAATGAACCTCGGCCAGTTCACGATGATGCTGCGGGCGCAGTACCTGGTGGACGCCGAATGCGTCAGCCGGGTGCGTGGCCTGCCGATCTCGCCCAGTGACCTGGCCGCCGAGCTGACCGAGCGCATCGACTCGCTCGGCCCCGAAGCCCCGAAGGAGACGGCGTGACCGCCACTGATCGACACACTGACGATGCGGCTGGAGCCGCCCAGGTCGAAGCCCGGTTCAAGGGCCTGGCCGGGGTGCCGCTGCAGTTGGAGCCGTTGACCCGCAAGCACTTCACCAGTGACCAGGAGGTGCGCTGGTGCCCCGGGTGCGGTGACTACGCGATCCTGGCCGCGTTCCAGGGGTTGATGCCCGAGATGGGGATCAAGCGGGAGAACACGGTGATCATCTCCGGGATCGGGTGTGCGGCCCGGTTCCCGTACTACGTCGATTCCTACGGGATGCACTCGATCCATGGCCGGGCGCCGGCGATCGCCACCGGGGTGGCGACGGCTCGTCCGGACCTCGGGGTGTGGGTGGTGACCGGTGACGGCGATGCGCTGTCGATCGGCGGGAACCACCTGATGCATGCGCTGCGGCGCAACGTGAACATGACCATCATGTTGTTCAACAACCGGATCTACGGGTTGACCAAGGGGCAGTACTCCCCCACCTCGGAGTTGGGCAAGGTGACCAAGTCGACCCCGCTGGGGTCGTTGGATGCGCCGTTCAATGCGGTGTCGTTGGCGTTGGGTGCCGAGGCGAGTTTCGTGGCCCGGACGATCGACTCCGACCGCAAGCACCTGACCAGTGTGCTGAAGGCTGCCGCGAACCATCGTGGGGCGAAGCTGGTGGAGATCTACCAGAACTGCCCGATCTTCAACGATGGTGCGTTCGAGCACCTGAAGGGCCCGGAGGCGGCGGATGCGGTGATCCCGTTGGAGCACGGGGAGCCGATCCTCTTCGGCCAGGAGCAGTCCAAGGGCGTCGTGATGGGTGCTGACGGGCAGCTGCGGGTGGAGCAGGTTGCCGATGTCGGGCTGGACGCGGTGCTACGGCACGACGTGCACCGCGACGACCCGGGGCTGGCGTTCCAGCTGTCGCGACTGACTGACACCGGGGTGATCCACCAGGCGCCGATCGGGGTGTTCCGCGATGTGGAGCGGCCGGCCTATGACGACCAGGCTCGTGACCAGGTGCGGCTGGCGCGTGGTGGTGACGAACACGATGATGCGGCGGAGCTGCAGGGGCTGTTGGCGGGTTCGGACACCTGGACAGTGCGCTGAGTCCCGGTGCGCTGACTCCCGGTGCGGGGCGGGTGTCGCGGGGCTGAGCTCCCGTGCTGAGCTCCCGGGGCTGCTCTCCTGGGCTGGGAGTGGGCTGGGGGCCTGTCTGCTTGGAACCGTGGCAGGAGCCGGGGCCCGCGGGGCTGGTGGACCCATCCACTTGGGAGCCCATGGTCAGGTGCTCGGGTAACCTGACCGCAGTACCCACCCGCGGAGAGGACGTCGATGCAGCACGGCGAGACTGGACCTGACGACGCCACGGTCTACCGCCCCCAGGCTGCTGGAGCGCAGGGCGGGCCCGGCCCGGACGAGGGGACGGTCTACCGGCCCCAGGCCCCCGGTCCCTCAGGGGCTGATCCTCACGGCGCACCCCCGGCGAACGATGCCACGGTCTACCGACCCCAGACACCCCCCTCGGGCGCCAGCCCCCACGGCGCTCCCCCGGCCCATGACGCGACGGTTCTTCGTCCCCGCCCGGCGGCACCGGCGCCCGTCCCCGACGACGGTGATGGGGAGGCCACCCACCTGGTGGGGCGCCCACCCGCGTCCGGGACCACCCCGCCGGCGAGCTGGGTCAACGACGCGAACTGGGCCAAGCAGACGGGCACGCCGTCGTCGATCCCCCCGATCAGTGCCTCCGAGGTGCCGACCTTCCCCCAGTTCGACAGCCAGCAGTTCCCGCAGGACTACTCGGCCTACTCCCTGCCCGAAGACCGCTTCCAGGCACCACCCGAGGTGCGCCAACGCACCCGGCCGAAGCTGCCGATCACCCGTGTGCTCGGGTGGACGTTCGCAGTGGTCCTGCTCGCCGTGGCGGCGGGCGTGGGTTACGTGAGCTTTTTCCGCACCCCGGTCGAGGACGAGGCGGTGAAGGTCCCGGTCACCCAGACAGCGTCCGTGCAGGTGGTGCGCGGAGACGAAGTGGTGCGCCAGTACCTGCAGGCGCTGGCTGCCGGTGACGTGGATGCGGCCCGCAGCCTCGGCCCGCTGGGCGGTGCAGGGTCGACCGCCCTGATGACCCGGGAGGCGTACGCCGAGGCGCTGAAGGCGGCACCCATCACCGAGGTGAACGTGCCGACCACCGACGAGAATGCCACTGACATCCCGGCGACCTACAAGCTGGGTGACCAGGAGGTCTCGACCCGGTTCCGGGTGCGCAAGCTCGACTCCGGCTCCTGGGAGATGGCCCAGACGACCGTCACGTTCCGGATGCAGGGAACCAGCGTCACCAACGTGCCCCTGATCGTCAATGGAGTACGTCTGGACTGGGACACGCCCCTGGAACTGTTCCCCGGCGCCTACCAGGTCACCACGGGGCTGCCCTTCATCAGCTTCGCCGCGACGGACTCACTGACCGTGTTGCACCTGGGCTACTCCGACACCACCAGCCACCCGGTGACCCCGCTGCTCACCGAGGCGGGCACGGCGGCGTTCAAGAAGGCTGTCACCACCTCGCTGACCCAGTGCACCTCGCGCAAGGAACTCGCCCCGGCGAACTGCCCCATGAACTACGGCTCGTCCAAGCCGGTGGTGCCTGGCACCGTGACCTGGACCCTGAACGGGGACCCGGTGACCCCGGCGCGCTCGGGACTGGTGGCCACCGACCTCTCGAAGGCCGAGGTGACGGTCAACGCATCGTTCACCCTGTCACTGGTGTTCACCGACCAGGGCCGACTGAACAACAGCCCCGTGGAGTCACGCGCCATCGCCACCGCGGTGATGACAGTGACCAATGAGTCGCTGATCAAGATCGAGTGGCGCAACGTCTGACGTTTGGGCCGAGCCACCACGACCTATTGGCTCCCGTGACCGCCAACTCCCCTGACCACCAACTCCCCTGACCACCAACTCCCCTGACCACCAACTCCCCTGACTGCCAGCTCACCGGACCACCAGCCCCGACCCTCCCGACCCCCTCTCTGGGGGCTACGTCAGCTTCCTCTGTGTTTGCTGACAGAGAGTCAGCAAACGCAGAGTGTCCGGAAGGAGGGGTCGCCGGGCATGCCTGGGGTGGCGCTCTGCCTCGTGGGTCCCGCTGCACAGCACGGCTCACCGGGTGTTGACCAGGTTCCAGCTGGCGGGGCAGGCCTCCTGATCCCGTCGACCATCGGCGGGCGCAAGTCTTGTCAGTGGCGGGCGGCAGGATGATGTCACCACCGTCGGTCGCCGACGACCGATGGCTACCGAGAACCACCGATAACCACCAATGACAACTCGAGTGCTGCTGGTGACCGAAGGCCACTGGGCAGGCCGCGGAGTAAGGGCGACCATGCGAGACGACTGGGCGAATTCGGCTCCGACAACGCCGGACGGCGGATCATCCGCATCACCAGCATCACCCGCCGCGCAGTTCGACGTCATCGGCATCCTGCTGCGCTGCCGACGTGTCGCCGACCTGTCACAGCGGGACCTCGCTGCCCTGCTCCAGGTCTCTCCCAGCACCGTGGCTCGCTGGGAGAACGGCACCCGGATGCCTCCTGCCGATGTCCTGGCGGCCGTGGTGGCACTGGCCGGCTACCGCCTCGCCATGGTCGACGACCAGGACCAGCCGATCGAGCCAGCCCCCAGTGAGCCACTTCGTGACCGGGCTGGGCGACGCGTCCCTGCCCACCTCGACGTCCACCTGTGGCACGAAACCATCTGGGGCCTGACGGACTCCGGCAACTGGGGATACACCACCCGTTCCGTGCACGCCCCACGTCGTGTAACTCGAGATCGGCACCGCCAGTGGCTGGCCGACCACGGCGTTCCCGTCGTGGGCGCGCCCGGCCACGTCCCCTACCACGGTGTCCTGGCGCATCGGCGCTGTCATGACATCCCCACCCTGCGCGACTTCCAACACTGGCGAGACTGTTTCACGTCCGACATGCGCGCCCGCACGAGGGCTCGCCTACTTCGCTGGCCGATCACTCCACCAGAACCGTGCTTCTGCACGGTGGAATGCCACGAGCACCCCGGCTGTCCCACAGATTGTCCCTGCCAGTGCGAACCGGTGAACGGCTGAGAACCCACGAGTGCTTCGGCCCGGGGAACCACGTTCGGAGGTCCGTCACCCCGGGCTGTCCCACCGACTGTCCCTGCCAGTGCGAACCGGTGAACGGCTGAGGACGGTACGTTGGCCCCATGGACCCACAGTCACCACCCATGCGCGTCGGCGACGCAGAACGTGCCCAGGTGACCCGGGTACTCGACCAGGCCTACGCGGCCGGCCAGCTCACCCACCAGGAACACTCTGAGCGCACCGACCAGGCCCTGGTCGCCGTCCACGCCTCAGACCTGGCGCCGCTCGTGGCTGACCTGACGCTCACTCCTCCCACCGAACTGGCTCCGCTGCCGCCACCACGTCAGCGCGTACCCGCACCGACCACCTCGTCGGCCAGCGGCAGCCCGGTGTCTCTCGCGATCCTGTCCGCCGCGGTCAAGAGTGGCGACTGGACCCTCGCCCCCCAGCACGTCGCCTTTGCCTTCTGGGGTGCGGTCACCATCGACCTGCGCGAGGCCAGGTTCGCCTCTCGGGAGGTCACCATCACTGCCGTCGCGATCATGGGCGGCATCCGTATCGTCGTCCCGCCGGACGTCCGAGTCCGTGTCCAGGGGATCCCCGTGCTGGGCGCCGTCGGCACCGGTGGTGACCCGGTCGACCCCGACCAACTGGCCCCGGACGCTCCGGTCGTTACCGTGAACGGGGTCGCGTTGATGGGCGCAGTCGAGGTGATCCGTCAGGTCGAGGACGACGACTGATCAACAGTCCCGGGCTGACCCACAGACCACGGACCCACAGACCCACAGAGCCCGCACGGCCCCGGGCCACTGCCCCGAAGAACCTCAGGCCACGCGCGTGGCGATGTCGTCACACGCCTTCAACAGCGCCCGCTTTGCATTCCCCTCGGGCAACCCCGCCAGGTGCCCACGAGCAACCTCCGCCCGCCGGCGCACCTCGTCGCGAGCCTGGTCGATCACCGGGTGCGCCCGCAGCCGCTCCAGCACCGCCGCCAGCTCGGCATCATCACTCAGGTCAGCGTCGATCGCGGCGACCAGGTCACGGTCAGCCGGGTCGTCCGAGCGCCGCAGAAGCAGCGTCGGCAGGGTCTCGACCCCCTCACGCAGGTCAGTCCCGGGTGTCTTGCCCGTCACCTCACTGGTGATGTCGATGACGTCGTCCGAGAGCTGGAACACCAGCCCGATCTCTTCACCGAACAGCCGCAGCGACTCCAGGTGTTCCGGCGACACCCCCGAGACCATCCCGCCGAACATCGCCGAGGCAGCGATCAGCGACCCGGTCTTGTCGGCGATGACCTGCAGGTAGTGCTGCAGCGGGTCCTCCCCCTCACCGGGCCCACGGGTCTCGGCGATCTGCCCCTGCACCAGCCGCGCGAAGGTCTCCGCCTGCAGGGTGACGTACTCCACCCCGAGCGTGGCCACCGTGGTGGACGCCCGGGCGAACAGGTAGTCCCCCACCATGATCGCCACGGAGTTCCCGAACCGCGCGTTGGCCGAGGCCGCCCCACGGCGCAGGTCGGCCTCGTCCATGACGTCATCGTGGTACAGGCTCGCCACGTGGGTCAGTTCCACCACGCACGCAGCCTTCACCAGGTCCTCGACGTCGGGCTCATTCCCCACGGCACTGGCCAGCACCACCAGCAGCGGACGGAACCGCTTGCCGCCGGCAGCAATGATGTGGTTCGCGGCCTCGGTCACGAACGGGGTGTCGGCCCCGGCGAGTTCCTCCAGCCGCTGCTCCACGAGGGCGAGGCGTTCGGCCACCAGGGTCGAGAACGCCTCGTCGCCCGATTCGGTCACAGGATTCCTTTCGAAGGTGTTCCTCAGCGGAGGAACTCGGCAGCGCTGATCGCCAGCTCAGCCAGGGGTTCGCTCCACAGGCCAAGGGCCAGCGTACCGAGCGCACACACGATGATCACAGTCCAGGTCATCCAGCTCGGCGAATCGACGGTCACACCCTCGGCCTCAACCCCGGGCTCACGGAAGAACATGACCACCACGACCCGCAGGTAGAAGAACGCCGCGACCAGGCTCATCAGCACCGCCACCAGCACCAGCCAGGCGTAGCCACCGGCCCACCCGGCCAGGAACACCTGCAGCTTGCCGATGAACCCACCGGTCAGCGGGATGCCGGCGAAGCTCAGCATGAACAGCGTCATCAGCGCCGCGATAAACGGGTGCTTGCGCCCCAGCCCGGTCCAAGCCGCCAGGTTGTTGGCCTCACCACCGGCCTTGCGCACCATCATGACGATGGCGAACGCACCCAGCGTCGCCAGGCCATAGGCGGTCAGGTAGAACAGGATCGACGCCACCGAACCCACGGACGCGTTCGGGTGGGTCTCCGGGGTCACCGCACCGGCGATCGCCACCAGCAGGAAGCCCGCGTGCGCGATCGACGAGTACGCCAGCAGTCGCTTGATGTCGGACTGGCTCAGCGCCACGACCGAACCCACCAGCATGGTGAGCACCGCCAGCGCAGCCACCACCGGCTGCCAGTCCCACCGGATGGCCCCGAGACCCACGAACAGCACCCGCAGCATCGCCACGACGGCAGCCGCCTTGGTCGCGACCGCCATGTAGGCGGTGATCTGGGTGGGGGCACCCATGTACACGTCGGGGGTCCACGCGTGGAACGGCACGGCGCCGATCTTGAACAGCAGGCCCACCAGCACCAGCACGGTGCCGCCGTACAGCAGCGCCGGGCTCGAGTCGGGGTTGTTCTGGATCGCAGTGGCCAGGTCGCTCAGGCGCAGCGACCCCGAGAAGCCGTACAGCAGCGCGGTGCCGTACAGGAAGATCGCCGAGGTCAGCGACCCGAGCAGGAAGTACTTCAGCGCCGCTTCCTGGCTCAGCAGGCGACGACGACGAGCCATCCCCGAGAGCAGGTACAGCGGCAGCGAGAAGACCTCCAGCGCGACGAACATGGTGATGAAGTCATTCGCCGAGGCGAACAGCATCATGCCGAAGGTCGAGAACAGCACCAACGGGTACACCTCGGTGTGCTCGTGCTTGACCTCGAAGGCCTTCGCCTCATTGGCCGAACCCGGCACCGAGGAGGCCATCGGGGTGAAGTTGGTCGTCCCCTTGTTCAGCCGGCGCTCGCTCATCAGCAGCATCGCCAGGATGGTCACCACCAGCAGCAGCGCCCAGATGAAGTAGGTCGGCCCATCCGTGGTCACCGACCCCAGCGCACGCACTCCGAAGACCTCGTTGCGCCAGTTCTGGATGGTCATCGCCAGCGCCCCGAGCAGGCCCAGGGCCGCGACGATCATCTGGGCCTCGTCGCGCAGGCCCTGCTTGATCACGCCCTCGATCAGCACCCCCACCGCAGCAGCGGCGAACAGGATGATCAGCGGGGCCAGTGCACCGTAGTTCAGTTGCACCTCGAGCATGGTGATCATCGGTTGCCTCCCGTGCTGGGATCGGTCATGCCAATCTGCGACATGGTGTCCTTCGATGAGGTGTCGAGCACGTCTGTGACGGGCTTGGGATAGAACCCGAAGACCAGCAGCAGTGCGATGAGAAGACCTGCGACGGTGCGCTCCCGCGCCCCCAGGTCACTGGTGATGGTCGCCTCCACCTGGTCGGTGACCGGCCCGGTCATCGTCCGCTGGTAGGCCAGCAGCACGTACAGCGCCGAGAGCACCATGGCGAGGCAGGCGATGGCCGCGATCACCGGGTGCCGCTGCCAGGTGCCGACCAGCACCAGGAACTCACCCACGAAGCTGGCGGTACCGGGCAGGGACAGCGCCGAGAGCCCGGCGACCAGGAAGGTGCCCGCCAGCAGCGGGGCCTTCTTCTGGACGCCGCCGAAGTCGCGGATGAGGGCACTGCCCCGGCGGTCGACCAGGAAGCCGATGACCAGGAACAGGGCGGCCGTCGAGAAGCCGTGGGCCAGCATGTAGTAGCCGGTGCCGGTGATCGAGGTGGTGGTGAAGGCGAAGATGCCCATCACCATCAGCCCGAAGTGGCTGATCGAGGTGTAGCTGATCAGGCGCAGCAGGTCCTTCGAGCCGATCGCCATCATGGCGCCGTAGATGATGCTGACCAGCGCCAGCACCAGGATCGCGGGGGTCGCCCACTTGCTCGCCTCCGGGAAGATCTGCAGGCAGAACCGCAGCATGCCGAAGGTGCCGATCTTGTCGAGGATGCCGACCAGCAGGGTCGAGGCACCCGGACGAGCCTGCTCGGCGGTGTCCGGCAGCCACGTGTGCACGGGCACCATCGGGGCCTTGATCGCGAAGGCGATGAAGAACCCGGCCCACAGCCACGTGCCCATGGTGGAGTCGAAGTCCAGCGCCGCCAGGTCGCTGACCAGGAAGCTGAGCTTGCCCTGGGCCGCCGACTCGGCGCCGACACCGACCACGCTGAACAGCATCACCAGGCCGCCGGCCAAGGAGTACAGCAGGAACTTCATCGCGGCCGCACCACGCTTGGGCCCGCCCCAGCCACCGATGAGGAAGTACATCGGGATCAGGGTGGCCTCGAAGAACAGGTAGAACAGCAGCGTGTCGACGCTCATGAAGCAGAACAGCGCGAAGCTTTCCAGCATCAGGGCCAGGGCGAAGAAGACACCCGAACCCCACTTCGAGTCCTTGCCGTGGGCCAGCGAGGAGTCACCGACCCGCCACTCGGCGAGCATAACGATCGGGACGACGATGACGGTGAGCAGCACCATGGTCATCGTCAGGCCGTCATCACCCAGCGCGTAGTAGGCGCCGATCGACTTGATCCAGACGTAGGTCTCGGACAGGTCGGTGCCCCGCGCCGCGATGAAGGCCCAGACACCGAGCACCAGGGTGCCCAGCGAGAACACCAGGCCCGCGTACCGCGCGGCAGCGCCGCGCAGCGCGAAGGTGACCAGCGACCCGACCAGCGGCAGCAGCGCCAGGACGGTCAACAAGGGGAATCCCATTTCTTCTTCCTCCCCCTCAGGCCAGGTGGCCCAGGTACAGGGCAGCCGCGAGCAGCAGCACACCAACGATCATGGTCAGGGCGTAGCTGCGCACGTAGCCGTTCTGGACGCGCCGCAGCGCGGTCGACAGGCCGGTGAACACCCCGGCGCTGCCGCGCACTGCACCGTCGACGACCACGTCGTCGAAGGCGACCAGGCCTTCGACGGCCTTCTCGCCGGGGCGCTGGAACGCGTACAGGTTGACGTCATCACCGAACAGGTCCCGACGACCGGCCAGCACCAGCGGGTTGCGGGTGTGGGGCTCGGTCCAGGGGATGTCGCGGCGGTGCAGCACCCAGCCGATCAGCACACCCACGGCGACGGTGGCCATGGTGGCCCAGCCGACGGGGGTGATGTGCAGCAGGCCGGTGGTGTGCGGGTGGTCGTCGCCGACGGCCGGGGCCAGCCAGGTGGTGATCCAGCCGTTCATGACCACACCGGCGCCGATGCTGAGCACGGCAAGCACGATCAGCGGCACGGTCATCACCCAGGGCGACTCGTGCGGGTGCACGTCGTCCTTCCAGCGCTTCTCGCCGAAGAAGGTCATCATCATCAACCGCGTCATGTAGTAGGCGGTGATGCCCGCACCGAGCAGGGCCAGCACACCGAAGGCCAGGTGCTTGTCCCAGGCCGCCTCGATGATGTGGTCCTTGGAGTAGAAACCGCTGGTGAACGGGAACCCGATGATGGCCAGGTAGCCCAGGCCGAAGGTGACGAAGGTGATCGGCATGTACTTCGCCAGGCCACCGTAGCGGCGCATGTCGACGTCGTCGTGCATGCCGTGCATCACCGAACCGGCACCCAGAAACATGTTGGCCTTGAAGAAGCCGTGGGTGATCAGGTGGAAGATGGCGAACGCCGCACCGGCGGGGCCGATGCCGGCGGCCAGCATCATGTAGCCGATCTGGCTCATGGTCGAGCCGGCGAGCACCTTCTTGATGTCGTCCTTCGAGGTACCGATCCAGGCACCGAACAGCAGGGTCACGGTGCCGACGATCGCCACCGCCAGCGCGGCCTCGGGGGCCAGCGCGTAGATCGGGTGGCTGCGCACGATCAGGTACACACCGGCGGTCACCATGGTGGCGGCGTGGATCAGGGCCGAGACCGGGGTCGGGCCCTCCATCGCGTCGAGCAGCCACGACTGCAGCGGCACCTGGGCCGACTTGGCGCAGGCACCGGCCAGCAGCAGGAAGCCCAGCAGGACCACCCAGGCGGGCTCCACCGCACCGATGCCCTCGGCGACGTCGGTGAACTTCACCGACCCGACCTGGGCCAGCATCAGCCCGATCGCCATCATCATGCCGAGGTCACCGACACGGTTGACCACGAAGGCCTTCTTCGCGGCCTTCGCCGCGGAGTCCTTGTGCTGCCAGAAGCCGATCAGCAGGTAGGACGCCAGGCCCACACCTTCCCAGCCGATGAACAGCAGCAGGTAGTTGTCGGCCAGCACCAGCAGCAGCATCGCGGCGATGAACAGGTTCAGGAAGGCGAAGAACCGGCGACGGTTCTCGTCATGGGCCATGTAGCCGATCGAGTAGATGTGGATCAGTGAACCCACGCCGGTGATCAGCAGCACGAACAGGATCGACAGCTGGTCGACCAGCAGGCTGACCTCAAAGGTCCAGTTGCCGGTGGTGAACCACTGGTAGACCGGGACCTCCACGGCCCGCTGGGACGTGTCGCGACCCAGCAGGTCGACGAACAGCAGTGCGCCGATGACGAAGGAGGCGATCGGCGCCAGGGTGGCGAGGTAGTGGCCCCACCCGTTGGTGGCCCTGCCACCCACGAGCAGCAGGCCGGCGATCACCAGCGGAATGGCAATCATCAGCCAGGCCAGGCCGAACAATCCCGAGGCAGCGACCGGCTCGGTGACGGTTTCGAGGAAATACACGCCTACCCCTTCAGAACTTCAGCAGGTTTGCGTCGTCGACCGAGGCCGAGCGGCGGGTACGGAAGATGGTCACGATGATCGCCAGGCCGACCACGACTTCTGCGGCGGCGACAACCATCACGAAGAAGGCGGCGACCTGCCCGTCCAGCCCACCGTGGTGGTGGGCGAAGCTGACGAAGGCCAGGTTCGAGGCGTTCAGCATGATCTCGATCGACATGAATGCGACCAGCGCGTTGCGTCGCACCAGGAAGCCGAGCACCCCGATCGTGAACAGGATGGCCGAGAGGATCAGGTAGGCATTGGTGCTCATTCGAGTTCCTCCCGGTTGTTCGGCGAGTTGTCGGTGCTGATCGCGTTGAACGTCGCCTCGGACGGGGCGCGCAGCTCGTTGGCATCGACGTAGGCGCCGCGCTCGCTGAGGATCTTCGAGACCGAGGTCTCGGCCACGCTGCCGTCGGGCAGCAGCGCCGGGGCGTGGATGGCGTTGAAGCGGGCGTAGACACCGGAATTGGGCATCGGGCCGGGGTGGGTGCCGTCCTTGGCGTAGGCCGCCATCTTCTTGTCGGCGGTCTCCTTCTGCCCCAGCTTGGGGATCAGGCGCTCACCGTGGGCCAGCACCATCGCACCAACCGCAGCGATGGTCAGCAGCGCGGCGGTGGCCTCGAAGACCACCACGTAGCGGCCGAACAGCAGGTCGGACAGGGCGTGCACCGAACTCGGGAACCGCGAGATCACGGCGTCCAGCCCCTGCGGCGGGGTGTTCACGGCCCGCCCGGCCAGCGAGACCAGCAGCAGGCCGAAGCCGATGGCCGCGAAGGTCGCGGCGATGCGGTGGCCCTTGATCGTCTCGATGACCGAGTCGGAGGTGTCGACACCGATCAGCATCACGACGAACAGGAACAGCATCATGATGGCGCCGGTGTAGACGATGATCTGGGCGACGAACAGGAACGGTGAGGCCAGTGAGGCGTACAGCACCGCCAGGCCGATCATCATGCCGACCAGCCAGATCGCCGAATGGACCGCCTTGCGGCTCATCACCATGCCCAGGGCACAGATCACCATGATCGGGGCCACGATCCAGAAGGCCACTGCCTGGCCACTCACGAGTGGGAGCAACATCACTTGTCGCCTCCCTTCGGTGCATCGGGGGTCTGGACGGGGGTGCGGTTGTCGGGCTTTCCGGTGGGCGGCAGGCCCAGGAAGTAGCTCTGCTCGTCGGGCCCGAGCCGGCGGGCGTGCGGGGGTTCCTCCATGCCGGTCAGCAGCGGGGCGAGCAGTTCGTCCTTGGTGTAGATCAACGACTCGCGGCTGGTGTTGGCCAGCTTGAACTCATTGGTCATGGTCAGCGCGCGGGTCGGGCACGCCTCGATGCACAGGCCGCAGAAGATGCAGCGCAGGTAGTTGATCTGGTACACGTGCCCGTAGCGCTCACCGGGTGAAAAGCGGGCTTCCTCAGTGTTGTCGGCGCCCTCCACGTAGATGGCGTCGGCCGGGCAGGCCCAGGCACACAGCTCGCAGCCCACACACTTCTCCAGCCCGTCGGGCCAGCGGTTGAGCTGGTGGCGGCCGTGGAACCGGGGTGCGGTGACCTTCTCACCTTTGTGCGGGTAGTTCTGAGTGAAGGTCTTGCGGAACATCGTCTTGAAGGTGATCCCGAAACCACCCCACTGTTCTTTGAAGCCCATCAGGACTCGTCTCCCTTCACCGACGACGCCTCGGACGTGTCGGGTTCGTCCTCAGCCACCGTCGAGCCGCTCAGCACGCCTGCCATTTCGGGCAGGGTCTGGCCGGGCAACGGGGGCACCGGGTAACCACCGGCGAACGGGTCGAACGGTTCGCTCAGGTCGACCTGCGCCGGCTTGGTCTCTTCCTGGGTGCCGCCGCCCCACAGGATCAGCGCCAGCAGCGCCACCGCGATCACACCGACGATCACGAAGAACACCGGGCCGGAGAACCAGCCCTCACGCTGGCCCACCTTGAGCAGCGCGACAGCCACGATCCAGGCCAGGGCGATCTCGATCAGCCACTTCCAGCCCAGCTTCATGAACTGGTCGTAACGGAAGCGGGGCAGGGTGCCGCGCAGCCACACGAAGCCGGTGATCAGCAGCTGCACCTTGAGGATGAACCACACCGGGCCCATCCAGCCGGAATCGAGCCACTCGACCTGGTTGAACGGCCACGGCGCCCGGTAGCCACCGAGGAACAAGGTGGTGGCGATGGCCGAGACGGTGGCCATGTTGATGTACTCGGCGAGGAAGTACATGGCGTAACGGAAACCGGAGTACTCGGTGAGGTAGCCCGAGACCAGCTCGGACTCACACTCGGGCAGGTCGAAGGGGGCGCGGTTGGTCTCGCCGACCATCGAGATCAGGTAGATCACGAAGGCGGGCAGCAGCAGCACCGCGTTCCACTGCGGCAGGCCGGTGTTGAAACCGGCGATAGTGAAGGTCTGCGCCTGGCTCTCGACGATGTTCGACATGCTCATGGAGCCGGCGAACATGAACACGCCCACCAATGCCAGGCCCATGCTGGCCTCGTAGGAGATCATCTGCGCGGCCGAGCGCACCGAGCCGAGCAGCGAGTAGGTCGAGTTCGACGCCCACCCGGCCAGCACGATGCCGTAGATGCCGATCGAGGCGATCGCCAACATGAACAGCATGCCGACCGGCAGGTCGGTCAGCTGCAGCCGGGTCTCGACGCCGAACATCCGCACCTGGCCGCCCAGCGGCATCACCGACCAGGCGGTGAAGGCCGCCATGCCGGTCAGCAGCGGGGCCAGGTTGAACACCCACTTGTCGGTCTTGGTGGGGCGGAAGTCCTCTTTGAAGATCAGCTTCGCACCGTCAGCCAGCGCCTGGCCGAGGCCGAAGGGACCGTTCATGATGGGGCCGAGGCGGTGCTGCATCTTGGCCACCACGCGCCGTTCGTACCAGACGTTGAAGATCGTCCACACCAGCAGCAGCACGAACATCCCGACAACCTTGATCAGGATGATCCACCACGGGTCGGGTGGCAACACTGCCTCCAACGGCATCAGTTCCACGGGGTTCATGCCGCACCTCCCACGAGTCGGACTCGGTCACCGGCGACAGCGCCCAGCGCGCTGGCCGTCACGGTGCCGTCCTGCCCAGCCGACCCGCCAGGGTCGGTGGCGCTGTGCAGCGGCACCCACACCACGTCTTCTGCCATGCCCTCGACGACCTCGAGGGGCAGGGTGAGCTCGCCCCCGGTCAGCACCAGGGTCGCCTGCCCGGCCCCGGCCAGGCCATGGGCCTCGGCGGTCGCCGGCGCCAGCCGGATCACCGGGCGCGGCGCGGTGGCCATCAGGTCGGGCTCGTTGTCGTTGGCGGCCGACTCGTCGAGCAGCACCCGCCAGGTGGCCAGGGTCAGGTCGCCCTCACCGGCCGGCTCATAGGGGGTGGCCGGGGCCTGCGCCAGCGGCGCCCGCTCCCCGTCCCAGCCGCCGAGCTCGTCGAGGGAGGCCAGCGCGTCGCGCGAACCGCGGAAGCCGAGGTCGCTGCCGAGGGCATCGGCCAGCGCGGCCAGCACCCGGATGTCGGTCATCGGGGCGACCTGGTGGCGGATGACGGTGTTGACCCGCCCGCGCCGGTGCTCCCAGTTCAGGAAGGTACCGGCGTGTTCCTCGAGCAGCGCCACCGGGAAGACCACGTCGGCGCGCTCGCTGACCTGGCTGCGGCGGTTCTCGATGCTGATCACGAAGTCGGCGGCCTCCAGTCCCTCCAGCACGGCGGCGGGGATGCGGAAGTCCTCCGGCTGCACACCGGCGACGACCAGCGCCTTCAGCCCGCCGTCGGCCGCGGCCGCGACGATGGCGTCGGCGTCCAGGCCTTCGGACGAGGGCAGCGAGGCGGTGCCCCAGGCAGCGGCCACGTCAACGCGGGCGCTGGGGTCGCTGACCGGACGACCGCCCGGCAGCAGGTGCGGCAGGCAGCCGGCCTCGATCGCGCTGAGCTCACCGGCGCGACGCGGCACCCAGGCCAGCCGGGCCCCGGTCTCGTCGGCCAGGTGGGCGGCGGCGGTGAGGGTGCCCTGGGCCAGGTTGGCCCGCTCCCCCACCAGCACGATGGTGTCGGCGTCGAGCAGGCCCTGGTCCTTGAGGGTGCCCAGGACCTGGGCCTCGGTGCCGGGCACGGTCGCGACCAGCTGGGCGTTCAGCTTCTGCGAGCCGCGCGACAGGTACGGGGCCAGGGTGAGCACCTCGGTGCGGTTCTTGCGGTTGGCCTTGCGCAGCCGCAGGAAGACCATCGGGGACTCGTCCTCGGGTTCGAAGCTGACCAGCACGACGCGCTTGGCCCGTTCGAGGTCGGCGTAGGTCACCGAGTCGGCCAGGTCGCGCCCGGCGACCCGGTTGGCCAGGAACTGGCCCTCCTCGGTGGTGTGCACTCGGGAGCGGTGGTCGATGTTGTTGGTGCCGAGCACCGCGCGGGCGAACCGGCTGTAGGCGTAGGCGGCCTCCAGGGTCAGTCGGCCACCGGGCAGCACGCCCACGGAATCACCGGCGGCCTGCAGGCCGGCGACCGCGGCGTCGATCGCCTCGTGCCAGCTCGAGACCACCAGTTCACCGTCGCGGCGCACCAGTGGGGCGGTGAGCCGGTCGTCCCCACGCCCCGACAGGAACGCGAAGCGACCCTTGTCGCAGTTCCACTCCTCGTTGACCTCGGGGAGGTTCCCGGCCAGGCGGCGCTTGACCTGGTAGTGGCGGTGGTCGCTGCGCAGCTCACAACCGGCGGCGCAGTGCTCACAGGTGGTGGTGGTGCTGACCAGGTCGAACGGACGCGACTGGAAGCGGTAGGAGGTGCTGGTCAGCGCCCCCACCGGGCAGATCTGGATGACATTGCCCGAGAAGTAGGAGTCGTAGGGGTCGTCCTGGTAGGTGCCGATCTGCTGCAGGGCACCGCGTTCGACCAGCGCGATGAACGGGTCACCGGAGATCTGCTCGGAGAAGCGGGTGCAGCGGGCGCACAGCACGCAGCGTTCCCGGTCGAGCAGGATCTGCGCGGAGACGTTGACCGGCTTCGGGAAGGTGCGCTTGACCCCCTCGAAGCGGCTCTCGCCGTGGCCGTGGCTCATCGACTGGTTCTGCAGCGGGCACTCGCCGCCCTTGTCACAGATCGGGCAGTCGAGTGGGTGGTTGATCAGCAGGAACTCGAGCATGCCCTCCTGCGCCTTCTTGGCGACCGGGGACGTCAGGTGGGTGTTGATCACCATCCCGGGGGCGCACTCGATGGTGCAGGAGGCCTGCGGCTTCGGGAAGCCGCGCCCGTTGCCCGCATCGGGGATCTCGACCATGCACTGGCGGCAGGCGCCGACCGGGTCGAGCAGCGGGTGGTCGCAGAAGCGCGGGATGTCGATCCCGACGGCCTCGGCCGCACGGATGGCCAGGGTGCCCTTCGGCACGCTCACCTCGATGCCGTCGATGGTGAGGGTGACCAGGTCCTCGCGCTTGTCGACCTCGGTGGCCTCGGTCGTGGACTTCGCGTCGACACTCATGCGTGGGCACCTTCCTTCTGGGTGTCCGCGGCGGCGGCAGCCGGCTTGGCGAACAGGGCGCTCTTCTCGTAGGGGAACAGTTCCCAGGCCGGGGTGGTGTACCCGGCTTCGAACTCACTGCGGAACTCCTTGACCGCGCTGGTCACCGCGGCGACGGCACCGTCGGCCAGGGCGCAGAACGATCGTCCGCCGATGTTCTCGCAGACGTCGAGGATCTTGTCGACGTCACCCTCGGTGCCGCGACCGGCCTCGAGGTTGCGCAGGGTCTGGACGAGCCACCAGGTGCCCTCACGGCAGGGGGTGCACTTGCCGCAGGACTCGTGCTTGTAGAACTCGACCCAGCGCAGCGTGGTGCGCACCACCGAGGTGGTCTCGTCGAAGATCTGCAGGGCGCGGGTGCCGAGCAGCGAGCCGGCCGCCGCCATCTCTTCGTAGTCGAGCGGCAGGTCGACCTTGTCGGCGGTCAGGATCTGGGTCGAGGAACCACCGGGGGTGAAGAACTTCAGCTGGTGGCCCTCGCGCATGCCGCCACCCAGGTCAATGAGCTCACGCAGGGTGGTGCCCAGCGGGGCCTCGAACTGGCCGGGGGTCTTGACGTGGCCGGACAGCGAGTACAGCACGTGGCCACGCGACTTCTCGGTGCCCATCGCGTTGAACCAGCCCTCACCGTTGGCGATGATGGCCGGCACCGAGGCGATCGACTCGACGTTGTTGACCACCGTCGGGCTGGCGTACAGGCCGGCCACGGCGGGGAAGGGGGGACGCAGCCGCGGCTGGCCCCGGCGACCCTCCAGGGAGTCGAGCAGGGCGGTTTCCTCACCGCAGATGTAGGCACCGGCACCGGCGTGGACGACGACCTCGAGGTCGCGGCCCGAGCCGAGGATGTCCTTGCCGATGTAGCCGGCGGCGTAGGCCTCGCGCACGGCCTGCTGCAGGCGGCGGATCACGTGCAGCACTTCACCGCGCACGTAGATGAAGGCATAGACCGCCTTGGTGGCCATCGCCGAGATGATCACGCCCTCGACCAGGGTGTGGGGGCTGGCCATCATCAGCGGGATGTCCTTGCAGGTACCCGGCTCCGACTCGTCGGCATTGACCACCAGGTAGGTGGGGTTCGGGTTGTCCTTGGGCAGGAAGCTCCACTTCATGCCGGTCGGGAAGCCCGCCCCGCCGCGACCGCGCAGGTTGGAGGCCTTGACCTCGTTGACGATGTCGTCGGGGGCCATCGTGGCCGCCTTGCGCAACGCCTGGTAGCCGCCACGACGTTCGTAGTTCTCGAGCTTCCAGGCCCGGTCCTCGCCCCAGTTGGCGCTCAGCACCGGGGTCAGCTTGTCGATGCTCACTTGCCCTCCTCCTTCGGCGAGGCAGGCTCACGCACCGCGTCGGCGGCGGGAGCGGTCCAGCCCTCACGCTGGGCGATCTCCAGACCGACCAGGGAGGCGTGCCCGGCGGTCGGGCCCTCGTCGGCGCGCCCGTCGGGGAAGCCGGCCAGCACCCGCTCGGCCTCACGCCAGGAGGTGATCCGGGCCCCGCGGGTGGAGTGCACCTCTTCGTCGTTGACCAGCTTGTCGATCAGGTCGTCGGCCTTCTCGGGGGACATGTTGTCCATGAACTCCCAGTTGACCATCATCACCGGGGCGAAGTCGCAGGCCGCGTTGCACTCGAGGCGCTCGAGGCTGATCTTGCCGTCGGGGGTGGTCTGGTTCTCGGAGATGCCGAGCCGGTTCTCGACGTGCTCGAGCAGCAGGTCGCCACCCATCACCGCGCACAGCGCCGTGGTGCAGACACCGACGTGGTGCTGGCCGGCCGGGCGCCGCTTGTACATGGTGTAGAACGTCGCCACGCCCGAGACCTGGGCCGTGGTGATGCCGAGCACCTCGGCGCAGACCTCAATGCCGCGCGGCGAGATGCGCCCGTCGACGCTCTGCACCAGGTGCAGCATCGGCAGCAGCGCCGAGCGCGGCTGCGGGTAGCGGGCCGCGATCTGGCGCATCTCCTCGATGGTGGTCTCGTCGATGTTGGAGCTGGTGTCGGCGTAGTCGACCCCGCCCGTGCCGGGCACCTGGGGGTCGTCGAAGTGGGACTGGAACTCGTGACCGCTCATCGGTCAACACCTCCGAGAACAGGGTCGATGGACGCCACCGCGACCACCACGTCGGACATCATGCCGCCCTCGCACATCATCGGGGCCGCCTGCAGGTGGTGGAACCCTGGGTCACGCAGGTGGGACCGGTAGGGCCGGGTGCCACCGTCGGAGACCAGGTGCACACCGAGTTCGCCCTTGGGCGACTCGATCGCCTGGTAGACCTGCCCCGCGGGAACGCGGAAGCCCTCGGTGACAATTTTGAAGTGGTGGATCAGCGCCTCCATGGACTCACCCATGATGTGCTTGATGTGCTCGTTGGAGTTGCCCTGGCCGTCGGGGCCCAGCGAGAGCTGTGCGGGCCACTTGATCTTCGGGTCCTCGACCATCACCGGCTGGCCGGTCGAGGCCTCGAGGCGCTCGGCGACCTGCTTGACGATCTTGAGCGACTCCCACATCTCGGCCTCACGGACGCGGAACGCACCGTAGGCGTCGTTGGTGTCCCACACCGGCACGTCGAAGTCGTAGGTTTCGTAGCCGCAGTAGGGCTGCGACTTGCGCAGGTCGTGGGGGAGGCCGGCCCCGCGCAGGCGCGGCCCGGTGACGCCCATGGCCATGCACTGGGTCAGGTCCAGCTTGCCGACGCCCATGCGGCCCAAGAAGATCGGGTTCTCGTTGCAGAAGATGCCGTACTCGGGCAGGTGCTTCTCGAGCCAGCTGATCACCATGCGCAGGTGGTCCAGGCCACCTTCGGGCAGGTCGTTGGCCACTCCCCCGGGCCGGATGTAGGCATTGTTCATGCGCAGGCCGGTGACGGCTTCGAAGAAGTCGAGGATCATCTCGCGTTCGCGGAAGCCGATGGTCATCACCGTCAGGGCACCGATCTCCATGCCACCGGTGCCGATGGCGACCAGGTGCGAGGCGATCCGGTTGAGCTCCATGAACAGTACGCGCAGCTCAGTGGCACGCTGGGGGATGTCGTCGGTGATGCCGAGCAGCTTCTCGACCCCGAGGCAGTAGACGGCCTCGTTGAAGATCGGGGCGACGTAGTCGGCGCGGGTCAGGAAGGTCACGCCCTGGGTCCAGGTGCGGTACTCCATGTTCTTCTCGATGCCGGTGTGCAGGAAGCCGATGCCCGGGCGCAGGCTGGTGACGGTCTCACCGTCCATCTCCAGGATCAGCCGCAGCACGCCGTGGGTGGAGGGGTGCTGGGGACCCATGTTGACGACGATCGTCTCGTCTCCGCGTTCGGCCTGCTCGGCGGCGATCTCGTCCCAGTCGCCACCCTGCGACAGGTAGACGTGGTCGACGTCACCGTCACCGGGTTCGGTGAACCCGCGGTTCATCGCCTCGGCCGAGCTGGCCGGGATGGCGCGTTCGGCGTCGTGCTCGCTCAGGTTCTGGGTGCTCATCAGGAGTAGCTCCTACGCTCGTGGGGCGGCGGGACGACCGCGCCCTTGTACTCGACGTCGACACCGCCCAGCGGGTAGTCCTTGCGCTGCGGGTGACCGTGCCAGTCGTCCGGCATCAGGATGCGGGTGAGGGCATGGTGGCCGTCGAAGATGACGCCGAACATGTCCCAGGTCTCACGCTCGTGCCAGTCGGTGTGCGGGTAGACGCTGATCAGCGACGGGGTGTGCGGGTTGTCCTCGGGCAGCCCCACCTCGAGGCGGATGCGCCGGTTGTGGGTGATCGAGAGCAGGTGGTAGACCACGTGCAGTTCCTCACCGGCCGAGTTCGGGTAGTGCACCCCCGAGACGCTGGTGCACATCTCGAAACGCAGCTGGGCGTCGTCGCGCAGCGCGCGGGCGAGTTCCACCATCTTCTCGGGGCGGACGAAGAAGGTGATCTCACCCCGGTCGACGATCGTGCGCCCGGTCGAGAACCCGGGGACGAGTTCAGCCATGCGGTCGGCGACCTGGTCGAACCAGCCGCCGTAGGGCTGCTGCGAGGCCTCGGGCATGGTGATGGTGCGGGCGATCTCGCCGTAACCGGAGGTGTCGGTCGACTTCTGGTCACCCCACATGCCCTGGCGCACCCGCAGCACCTGCGGGGCGGCGGGGTCGTGGGCCTGGCTCGAGGCCGGGCCCACGTCGACGGTGCCGGTGGCATCGGACGAACGGGAGTCCTCGCGCTCGACGCCCTCCTTGGGCGCGGCTTCGGGTGCGGTCACCTTCTCGGGAGCCGGGGCATCGGGGGCCGGGGTGTTCGGGGAGGCGTTGTCGGGCTTGTTCTCGCTCATCGCATGAGCCCCTTCATCTCCATGGTGGAGGGCTTCTCGAGCACCTCTGCCTCACGGGTCTCGATCTGCTCGATCATGTTCGGGCCGATCGGGGTCTTGGCGACGATGCCCTTCTTCAGTTTGAAGACGGCGTCGATCAGCATGTCCGGGCGGGGCGGGCAACCGGGCAGGTAGATGTCGACCGGCAGGAAGTGGTCGCAGCCCTGCACGATGGCGTAGTTGTTGAACATGCCGCCGGAGCTGGCGCAGGCACCCATCGAGATCACCCACTTGGGGTTGGGCATCTGGTCGTAGACCTGGCGGATGACTGGGGCCATCTTCTGGCTGACGCGGCCCGAGACGATCAGCAGGTCGGCCTGGCGCGGGGAGGCGCGGAAGACTTCCTGGCCCCACCGGCCGGCGTCGAAGCGGGGGGCACCGAACGACATCATCTCGATGGCGCAGCAGGCCAGGCCCATCGTGGCCGGCCAGAAGGAGGCCTGCCTCATCCAGCCGGCGATCGCCTCGAGGCTGGTCAGGATGACGCCGCTGGGGAGTTGCTCTTCAATACCCATGACTGTGGTTCCTTCCCTGGTTGGCTGGTCAGTCCCAGTCCAGGCCGCCGCGGCGCAGGACGTAGAAGTAGGGGATGAACACGGTGACGATGAACAGGATCATCGCGAGCACCGGGAACAGGCTCATCTGGTTGAACGAGACGGCCCACGGGTAGAGGAACACGATCTCGATGTCGAAGATGATGAACATCATCGCGGTGATGTAGTACTTCACCGGGAAGCGGCCGCCGCCGACCGGCTGGGGGGTGGGCTGGATGCCGCACTCGTAGGAGTCGTACTTCGCCCGGTTGTAGCGCTGCGGCCCGACATGTCCCGACAGGTTGATCGAGACGATGATGAACAGCGTTGCCAGCGCAAAGAGCCCAAGAATGGGAATGTAGGCGTTCACGCGATTCCTCCCCTGGGCCGGTGCGGCCCTGACGTGAGTGATTCGACTGTTGTGGCTGCAAGGTCCACGCAGCAGGGGCCGACGGTGGCCCCCGGGTTCGAGATGGTGCGCACGGTGCTCATGCTGCGGGCGCGATCCGGGTGAGGGTGTTGATCAGGCGGTCGACGATGTCGCCGTCGTGCTGGTCGGTGAGGTTGGCCAGCAGCTTGTGCACCACGCGCATCAGCGACTTGCGCGGCAGCCCGTAGCGGACGCAGACCTTCATGACCTCAGGATGGCCGATCAGCTTGGCAAAAATGGTGCCGAGCCGGAAGTAGCCGCCCATGTCGGCCTTGAGCCGGGTGACGTAGCCCTGCAGGGCCCGTTCGGCGTTCGGGGTGCCCCAGCCGCGTGAGCGGGCTTCGGCGACGGCCTCGGCGGCCATCTCGGCGGCCTCGAGGGCGTAGTCGATCCCCTCACCGTTGAACGGGTTGACCATGCCGCCGGCATCACCGACCAGCAGCAGTCCGCGGGCGTAGGCGGGCTGGCGGTTGAAGGCCATCGGCAGCGGGGCGCTGCGGATCTCGCCGGTGCGGTTTTCCTCGGTGAAGCCCCACTCGGGCGGCGTGGCCGCCAGCCAGCGCAGCATCAGTTCCTTGTAGTCGGTCTTCGCGAACGCCGGGGAGGTGCTGAGCATGCCCAGGCCGACGTTGCTGATGCCGTCCCCGCTGGGGAAGGCCCAGCCGTAGCCGGGCAGCAGCGCCGACTGGTGCGGGAGTCCGTCCCACAGCTCCAGCCAGGACTCCATCCAGTCGCCGTCGCCGCGCTCGCACTGGTAGTAGGCACGGGCGGCGACCCCCATCGGACGATCGTCGCGCTTGGTGATGCCCATCTTGACCGACAGCCGCGACGAGGCCCCGTCGCAGGCGATCACCACCGGGGCGCGGAACTCGCGGCCATCCTTGCTGGTGACCCCGACGATGCGGTCGCTGACCCGGTCGATGATGGGTTCGCGCACGGTGCAGCCGGTGACCAGGGTGGCGCCCAGCCTTTCGGCGTGGCGGGCCAGCAGTTCGTCGAAGTCCTCACGGCGGCGCACCAGGCCGTAGTTGGGGAAGTCGGACAGTTCGGGCCAGGGCATGTCGAAGGGTTCGACCCGGCCGCCGTAGACGCGCAGGCCCTTGTTGCGGTGCCAGCCCTCGTCGGTGGTGTCGATGCCCAGGTTGACCAGCTGCTTGACCGCCCGCGGGGTGAGCCCGTCACCGCAGATCTTGTCGCGGGGGAAGGTGGCCTTCTCGAGGAGGATGACCTGCAGGCCGCGGCGGGCCAGGTGGGCTGCAGTGGCCGAACCGGCGGGCCCTGCACCGACCACGATGGCGTCGGCGTGCACCGCCGGCGCCTGTGCCTCGGCGTCGTCGCTCGGAGCCTGTTCGGCCGCGACGTCAGTCATCATCCCTACTTCCTTGGAGCGTTCTTCCCGGGTGAGTCTAGGCACTTTTTTCACGAGCGGCTAACCGCCGTCCCATGAGGCATTTCTGCAACAAACCGGTGCTCAAATTCGCCGTCGCGAAGGGCTGGGACGACGTTCGGAAACCTCTTCCCCAGACGGTCTGGGCTAGGCTGCTGCGGTGATGAGCAGCGACCGCCGCGGCCGCCTGTGCGCCCGCACGGTGGCCATCCCTGACCCCGGACCGCTGGAGGCATACCTGCCCACTGGAACGGCGACCGCCTTCCTGCGACGCGGCGACGGGGTGATCGGGCTCGGCAGCCTGCACCGCATCGAGGTCCAGACTCCTGCCCAGGCCGATGCTGCCTGGCAGGAGTTCGTCGCCGAGCTGGAGCACGACACCGAACTGCCCGGGCTGTTCGGCACCGGCCCGCTCGCCTTCGGCGCCTTCACCTTCGACCCCGACAACACTGCGGCGACGTCGGTGCTGGTGGTGCCCGAGGTGCTGATCGGACGACGCAAGGGCACCAGCTGGATGACCTGCGTCGGGTTCGACCAGGTGCCCGATGCCCTGCCGATCCCCCAGCCGGCACCCATGCCGCATGGCCCGGTGACCTGGCGCGACGGGTCGATGGCCCCCCAGGACTGGAGCAAGCTGGTCTCCGAGGCGGTCGAGGCGATCCGGTCGCACGAGGTCGACAAGGTGGTGCTGGCCCGTGACGTGGTGGCCCGTGCCGCCGAGCCGATCGATGCCCGTTCGCTGGTGCTCTTCCTGACCGCCGAGTACCCCACCACCTGGACCTACCTGGTCGACGGCATGGTCGGCGCCACCCCCGAGATGCTGGTGCGCCGCGAGGGTGGCCTGGCCACCTCCCGGGTGCTGGCCGGGACGATCCGCCGCCACGGGGTGGCGCCGGAGGATGCGGCGCTGCTCGCCGACGCGCTGAGTTCCTCGTCCAAGGACCTGCGCGAACATGAGTTCGCGGTCGCCTCGGTCGCCGAGGCGCTGGCGCCGTTCTGTTCGGGCATGAACGTGCCCGATGCGCCCTACGTGCTGGAACTGCCCAATGTGCTGCACCTGGCCACCGACATCACCGGGGTGGCCCTGCCGGGGTCGACCTCACTGGCGCTGGCCTCCGCGCTGCACCCCTCGGCGGCAGTGTGCGGCACCCCCACCCCGGTGGCGCGCCGGCTGATCGCCCGCATCGAGGGGATGGACCGGGGCCGTTACGCCGGGCCGGTCGGCTGGATCGACGCCGAGGGCAACGGGGAATGGGCGATTGCGCTGCGTGGCGGGCAGTTGGACCCCGTTGACCCCCACGAGATCCGCCTGTTCGCCGGTGGCGGCATCGTCGTCGACTCCGACCCGGTCGCCGAACTGGCCGAGACCCGGGCGAAGTTCCTGCCCATGAAGGCGGCCGTCGGCGGGTAGCCGGTGGCGTCCGTGCCGGCTCCCGGCCCACCGCCCGGGACCACCCGTGGGCTCAACGGCCGCGGGTGACCTTGATCTTCTCCTTGGAGGATGCGGGCGCCGCGGGCTTGCCGCCCTTGGTGGTGGTCCTGGCCTGCTCCATCTGGCGGCGGTTCTCTTCCTGCATGGCGGCCAGTTCCTCCTGGTCGATGCCACCCATGCGCAGCACGCTGAAGCAGATCACCGCCAGCACGATGCTGATCCACACCGACCAGCCCAGAAGGGCCGGCAGGGTGATGATCGCGATCATGTCGAAGCCGCGGATCAGGTTGAACAGCATGCCCGGGGGCATCGCACCCATCTCGGTGGCCATCATCGGGGCCTGGTAGTTGGCCGGCTTCGCGCTCACCCAGCGGATGGCGCCGATGAACCCGGCCGCGGCGGTCACCACGGCGATCATCGCGGTCTCGATCGGGTCGCCGCCGATCATCGGGGCATCGGCCACACCCATCATCGCCGGGGTGATCAGCACCGCCCACAGCAGCGCCAGCACTGCCGGCACCACCGAGGCGGCTGTGCGGATCTGGCCGGTGGTGAACGGCAGCATGCGGGCCAGGCCGCGGCTGCGCGAGAGCACCCGCAGGGTGTTGAAGAACGGGATCAGTGAGGCCATCAGCACGATCGCCGAGATGGGGATGACCAGTCGTCCCAGCCCGAGGGCCTGGACGGCGTAGGGCACCACGGCGCTGGCCAGCAGCGCGAACAGCGGCTTGGGGAAGCGGTACAGGCGCTGCACGTCGCGCATGACCAGCGCCTGCAGCCCCTTGGAACGGCCGCGGGTGGGCTTCACGTGGCCGCGTTCGTTGGCCTCGCGGGTGACCAGGATGTCGCGCATCAGGGCGAAGTCGAGGGCGAAGGCAGCGCCCTGCATGCCGCTGACCAGGTTGCCGCCGGCGACCAGCCGGGCGCGGCGGATGTGGTCGAGGCGGTGCACGGCCAGCGCACCGGCGACGATGAGCAGCAGCAGCCCGAGGCCGGCGACCACGAAGGCCATCTGCTCGGTGAAGTCACGGCCCAGCACCGGGTGGATCCAGCCGGCGGCGGTGCCCACCACCAGCAGCAGGGCCGCGATCGCGGCCAGCCCCATCACGGCCTGGACGAGAGTGACCAGCCACGTGCGTTCGATGCCCTGTTCGGCGGCGGCCAGAGCGGTCAACCCGGCAGCCCCCAGCCCACAGGCGAGTGCCCAGGCGACGATGACCATGCCGCCCGAGCCGGTCAGGGTGGCCACCAGGGCACCCAGGGCGGCGCCGGCGAGCAGCGCCACCAGCACGGCGGCGAGCAGGCGTCGACCCAGCAGCCGGCGCCGCGACAGCGGGGCCTCCATCAACCAGAAGCCCTCGGCGGCCGAGGCCAGCACGGGCCCGAAGATCCGGGCCAGGGCGAGGGTGAAGGCGAGCACACCGAACATGGCCGCCCAGGGCAGCAGCCCTCGTCCGGAGGTGCAGGCATCGGTGCTGCAGTCGGCGGCCAGCGACTGGGCGCGCACCAGTGAGCTGACCACCATCGCCACGATCATCACGGTGGCGAAGACCGCGACATAGGCGTCGCTGAGGGCCTGCCACAGGTTCTTGGTCGCGCGGCCCTTGCGCCAGTCCTCCATCAGGTTCAGCAGGGCCCGCTCGTCGACGACGTGCTGTTCGAGGGTGTTCACGTCGTGGGCCAGCACGAGTTCCGGCTCGGGGACCGGTTCGGTCTCGGGTTCGGCGGCCTGCTGGGCGGCGGTCTGGGCGGCCTGCGCCTTCTGGGCCTTTTGGGCGGCGCGCCCGACCTGCTTGTTGCGCCTGGCCTGGCTCATCGGGTGCCCACCTGGACCGTGCGGGCGTTGAGCGCCTCCACCAGCGTCGGTTCGTGGGAGGCCATCAGGATCGCGAGCCCGTTCTGCTTCTCGACGGCGAGCCGCTTGCCCAGCCAGGCCACGCCCTCGACGTCGAGGCGCTGCTCGGGCTCGTCGAGGACGAGCAGCTTGCGCGGGCGTACCAGCGCGGTGGCCAGCGCCAGTCGGCGGCGCTGGCCGGACGACAGGGTGCCCGGCAACTGGCCCGACTGCGGCACCAACTGCACCTCTTCGAGGACCTCGTCGACGAGCTCGTCGACGTCGTCCAGGCCGTGGGCGCGGGCGAGCAGGTCAAGGTGCTCGACCACCGACAGGTCAGGGAAGAAGTCGAGGTCGTCGATCACGGTGGCCACGTTGCGACGGATCTCGGGGTTGGATTCCGACACCTTCATGCCCAGCACCTCGACCGTGCCCTCGGTGGGCCGGTCGGCGCCGATGATGCAGCGCAGGATCGTCGACTTGCCGGCGCCGTTGCGCCCGGTCAGTGCGACCGCCTCGCCCTCACCGATGGTGAGGCTGAACTTGTCGACGATGGTGTGGTCCCCGAACTTCTTGACGAGGTTGTCGACGTGGAGGACGGTTTTCGCTTTGGCCATGGCGCCCATTGTTCCCCATCGGCCAAGATGGTCCGACACCGGCGGGTGGGCGCTGCAGCCGGTCGTCGGTGTCGGTGGCGTGTGGGAAGCTAGGGAACATGTCCCAGACCCGCGCCACCCTTGCCAAGCGTCGCGCCGATGTGGCCGCCATGTTCGACTCGGTGGCCACCCGCTACGACCTGATGAACTCGCTGATGACCTTCGGGGTGGTCGAGCGCTGGCGCCAGGACGTGCTCGAGGCGATCGACCCGCGGCCGGGCATGAAGATCCTCGACCTGGCCGCCGGCACCGGCGCCTCGTCGGCCCCGCTGGCCGCCGCCGGGGCCCACGTCTTCCCCACCGACATGAGCCTGGGCATGCTGCGGGTCGGCAAGCAGCGGCTGCCCGGGCTGAACTTCATCGCCGGTGACGGGCTGAGCCTGCCCTATGCCGACGACTCCTTCGACGTGGTCACCATCAGCTACGGCCTGCGCAACATCGAGGACACCGTCGGCGGGCTGCGGGAACTGCTGCGGGTGACCAGGCCCGGCGGCCAGATCGTGATCGCCGAGTTCTCCACCCCGACCAACACGTGGTTCCGCACCGCCTACGGCTTCGTGTTGAACACGGTGATCCCGACCCTGTCCAAGGGCTTCGCCAGCAACAGCCCGGCCTATGCCTACCTGACCGAGTCGATCCGGGCCTGGCCGAACCAGCGTGGGCTGGCCGACCTGATGTCACAGGCCGGCTGGCAGGCAGTGGGCTGGTTGAACCTGACCGGCGGCATCGTGGCCATGCACCGCGCCTGGAAAGCCGGGCCCGATCCCCACAGTGGCGAATGATCCTGCTCGACGCGTACGCCGCGCGCAGTTGCCCGGTCAAGACGCAGAACCAGTTCGACCCGACGATCGACGCCCCCGGTGAGGGCGCCGACGCCGAGCTGCAGGAGATTTTCGCCGGCTCCCAGGAGTACAAGGACCAGGTAATGGGCCGACTGGCCACCGCCGAGGGTGCCCTCGACCTGCGTGGCCGCGACGACCGCGCCGAGGCGACCCGGGCCGCGGTCGAGGCCGGTGTCGCGGTGATCGTCGCCCCACGGCTGCCGCTCGACCTCGAGGGCCGGCGCCGCGGCAACCCGGACGCACTCGTCCGGGGGCAGGACCGCCCCGACGGGGGGCCCGGTTACCACCCCGTGCAGGTGAAGCGGAAGCTGCTGGTCGAACGGCGTCGTCCCGCCGAGGTGTTCTGCTGGACCACTCCCCTGGAGGAACCCTTCGCCGCAGCCCTGCAGCCACTGGCCGACCATTCCTTCCGCACCTCACGGGAGGCCGAGCTGATCCAGATGTCGCACTACGTGCGGGCGCTGCAGTCCCTGGGCTGGGCGGCCGAACGCGAGGTGGCCGCCCTGATCGGCACCGACCAGCTGATCGGCCTGGAGGACGAGCGGGCCAGGGACCACGGCATCGTCTTCGTCGACCTGCGGCACCGCTTCCTGCGCACCTTCTCGCGCACCGCCGAGAAGCACTGGCGGTTGCGGTCGGCGATCGAGCGCTACGACCATGAGTTTGGGTTCCGGTTGGCCGTCGCCGAGACCGCGCAGGCGCACCGGGCCGGCGAGGAGTACCACCCGCGGGTCACCCCGATCGTGGTGCGCGAATGCGCGTCGTGCCCGTGGTGGCAGCGCTGCGAGCCGCTGCTCGATGCCGACGACCTGAGCCTGCGGATCACCAAGACCCCGCTGGACGTGCGCGAGATCAGCGTGCTGCGCAAGCTGGGCATCTCAACCCTCGACGACCTGGCCGAGGCCGACCTGGACGAGTTGCTGCCGCGCTACCTGCCCGAGGTCGCCCACCGCAGCCAGGCCGACCAGCGGCTGGTCACCGCGGCCCAGCGGGCCCGGATGATGCGTGACGGGGTGACCTTGAGCCGGGTCGGTGACGATGCCATCACCCTGCCCGGCGGCGACATCGAGATCGACCTGGACATCGAGACCTCCGGCGACGACGAGGTCTACCTGTGGGGTCTGCTGGTCAGCGCCGACGGCCTGCCGCCGACCTACCACGCGTTCGTCCGCTGGGGGCAGTTGAGCACCACCGACCAGGTCGACCTGGCCCGTGAGGCAATGGGGTTCCTGGAGCACTACTTCGCGTCCGGGCGCCGGGTCAGGGTCTACCACTACTCCGACTACGAGTCACGCCACCTGCGCGAACTCGCCGACGTCGACAAATCAGGCGACGGGCTGCTGCGGCGCGCCCACCAGCGGGTGTCCCAGGAATGGGTCGACCTGTACACCGTGGTGGCCGACCACTTCTTCGGGGTGCAGGGCCTCGGCCTGAAGGTCGTCGCCCACGAAGGCGCCGGCTTCGAGTGGCGCGATGACGAACCCGGCGGGTTGAACTCCCAGCGCTGGTTCGCCGATGCCATCAACCCCGCGCTCCAACCCGAGGATCGGGAGGCAGCCCAGCAGCGGGTGCTGGCCTACAACGAGGACGACGTGCGGGCCACCCATGCGCTACGGGCCTGGCTGCGAGCCAGCCACGGCGCCGGCGGCTGACCCGGCAACTGGACCGGTTCGGGCGCGGCGGACGTCTGGTCAGCGGCGACGCCCGCTGCGGTCAACCTTGACGATCACGACCTCGATGCCCCGGGGTGCCGTGGCCAGGGCCGCGGCAAGTTCATCGGCCGTGTCGGCCTGCACGACCCGGGCACCGAAGCCGGAGGCCACCGCCGCCAGGTCGACCCGTTGCGGGGTGGCGAAGACGCGTTCGAAGTGCTGGGCGTAGGCCTCAGCCCCCTGTTCCAGGCCGTGGAAGATCGACCCACCATGGTCGTCCAGCACCACGACCCGCAGGTCGGGCCGGCGTTCCAGGTCACCGATGCCCAGCGCGCTGACGTCGTGCAGGTAGGTGAGGTCGCCGACGACCACGGTGACCGGACGACCGGAGCCGAGTGCCAGCCCGAGGCCGGTGCTGATCGTGCCGTCGATGCCGGCCAGGCCCCGGTTGGCGTGCACCTCGGGCCCCGATTCCATGATCGGCGCCAGCTCGGCGTCCCGGACGGGGTTGGACGAGCCCAGCATGACCAGCCCCTCGCCCCCCGGCGCTGACGCCAGGGCCGACCACAGCGTGCGCGCGGCCAGGCGGGGCGACAGGGCGCCGGCGGGCTCACCGTCACTTCCCCCGGGCTCGGCCGCAGCGAGGGCACGGTCCAGGTCGGCCGTGGCCTTCCGGTCGGCCTGCTGCCAGCGCTCCAGCCAGTCCGCCGGGCCGGGGCCCGGTGTGCTGACGGCATCAACGACGGACGCGGCGGCGTGTCCGGGGTCGATCCAGTCGGCTCCGTCGGCGACCATGATCAACTTGGTGTCCTGGCGGGCGAGCAGGGCGCTGACCGACCGTGAAAGGGTGGGGTGGCCGAAGACGACCACCCGTTCGATGTCGTCTGCCAGTTCCGACAGCAGCAGCCGGTAGGCGGCGATGGCGTTCGGCCCGCGGCGGGCGTTGCTCGAGGGTTCGGCCAGCAGCGGCACCCCGGCCTGCTCGGCGAAGGCCACGGCCCGGTTGCCGACCTCGCGGCGGGCGTCGCCGGCGATGACCACGGTCCGCGGCCCCGGGGCCAGTTCCACCGGCTGGGCGGGCGAGCCGGCGGCCGTCTCGAGCGCCGGAGCTGGGGCCACCGGCTCCAGCAGTTCCGGGCCGACCAGCGGGGCCTCGAACTCCAGGTTCACCTGGACGGGCCCGGGCCGGCGGCTGCGCAGCCCGGAGGCGAGCAGCACCGCGCGGCGCAGTTGGTGGCGCCAGTCCTCGACACCACCCGACTGGGCGGCGACCCGGACGCAGTCCAGGGCGTGGCTGCTCAGCAGTCGGTCCTGCCGGGTGGTCTGGTTCGCGCCGGAGTTGATCATGGATGAAGGCCGGTCGGCCGTGAGGACCAGCAGCCGCACGCCGGCGTGGTGGGCCTCCATCACGGCTGGCAGCAGGTTGCCGACGGCCGTGCCCGAGGTGGTCACCACCACGACCACCCCACCGGTGGCCCGGGCCAGTCCCAGCGCGATGAAGCCGGCGCTGCGTTCGTCCAGTCGCACGTGCAGGGACAGCTGGCCGGCCTGCTCAGCGGTGGCCAGCGCCAGCGCGAGCGGGGCGTTGCGCGACCCGGGAGCGAGCACGGCGTGGCGCACCCCCTGGGCCAGCAGGGTCGCCACCACGGTGCGGGCCAGTTCGACCGAGCTCACCGGGCCTCCCCCGCCAGGTGGGCCAGCACCTCGTCGAGGCGTTCCAGCCAGCGGCTGGACACCCGTTCATCGGCGGCGAACCGGGTGAGCGCCTCGGCGTCCACATCCAGTTCTGACACCGCGATGGCCCCGTCGACCTCACGCAATGACGCGGTGGTGAGGTCAGCGGCGAGCAGCGCGGTGGTGTTCAGCCCGCAGGCGTGCGGCAGGTCGGGCAGGGCCGCTGCCAGCGCGAGCCCGGCCCGCAGCCCGATCGAGGTTTCCAGCGCCGAGGAGACCACCAGCGGCAGCCCGAGCCGCTCGCCGAGGTCGAGGCAGGCCTGCACGCCACCAAGCGGCTGTACCTTGATCACCGCGATGTCGGCGGCCCCCAGTTCGGCGACCCGCTCGGGGTCACCCGCACGGCGGATGGACTCGTCGGCGGCGATCGGCACCTGCCAACCCCGGCGGGCCAGTTCATGGCGCAGCCGGGCAAGTTCCTCGACGGTGCGGCAGGGCTGTTCGACGTACTCCAGGTCGAAGCGACGCAGTTCGTTGATCATGGTCAGCGACTGGCTGGGCGTCCAGGCCCCGTTGGCGTCCAGCCGCAGTCGACCCCCCGGCCCGAGGGCGTCGCGCACCGCCTCGACGCGGGCGATGTCTTCGGCCATGCCCTGGCTGGGTTCGGCGACCTTGACCTTGGCGGTGCGGCAGCCCGAACCCCGGACGCGGGCGTGGGCCGCCTCGGCGGGTTCCGCCGGCACAGTGACATTGACCTCCACCCGGTCACGGACCGGGTCGGGGAAACCCCGGGTGGCGGCGGCCTCGGCGGCCTGCCACCAGCGGGCGGCTTCGGCAAACCCGTACTCTTCGAAGGGGCTCCATTCCACCCAGCCGAGCGGTGAGCGCAGCACCATCCCGCGCCGGGCGGTGATCCCGCGGAACCTGGTGGTCATCGGGATCTCGTAGACGACCAGGTCCTCGATCCACTCGACAGCTGTGACGCGTTCGGACCCGAGTTCGAGTGCCGAGGCCATCAGGCGAGCGCCTCGTCGAGCAACCGGTCGCGGCCGGCCAGGTAGTCCTGCCAGGAATTCTGCACATCCACATCGGGGCGGAACTCGCCGATGCCCTGCAGCAGGAACTTGTCGGGCAGCCAGACATCACTCCACGGGCTGGGTTCGCTGCCCAGGTCATGCCAGTCGTGGCACAACTGGACGACCAGCTGGCTGTGCGGCAGCACGATGGTGCGACCCTGGGCCCGGCTGCGCAGCCGGTCGCCGACATCATTGCCGAGCACGGTGGTCCGTTCTGGGGCGTGGGCCAGGTACTGCGAGGCGCTGATCAGGCCACCGCCGATGGTGTTGGGGCCGACCAGCACCTTGATCGGCACGTGCTCGGCGCGGGCCATCCGTGAGACGGCCTTCACCAGCGGCAGGCTGGCCCGGTAGTCCCCGCCGGAGTGGTAGCGCACGTCGACGACGTAGCGGGCATACCCCCCGCCCTCGACCAACGCCAGGGCTTCGTCGATGGCTTCCTGGTCGGGGTCGTCCCCGTCCGGGTTGCCCATCAGCCTCAGGTACAGCGCGACCCCCTCGCCGCTGGCCAGCGGCACTTCGGAGGTGCGCAGCAGGGTGTCCCAGTGCTGCAGGTACAGCGGGCTCGGCTGGTCACCGTCCTCGGGGGACTCCCCCGGGTCGAGCAGTGCGGTGCGCCAGCCGCGGGTGCCCAGGCCCTCGTCGCCGGGGAAACGGTCACGGAAGTCGGCCATCGGACCACCGGGCATGGGCTGGTCGGTGGCGGCCAGCCGCACCTCGCTGATGGTGCCGTCGACGGCCTCCAGTTCCAGCGCGACCACGCCACCGTGCACCCCCAGGCCCACCTGCCGCAGCGCCTCGGGCACGCTGAAGAACCACGCCGAGCGGTTGCGCAGCCAGGCCGGGGTACCGCCACCCACGTAGCGGGCGAACAGCGGCCAGCTGACGTCGGGGGCGCCGCCGGCGATCAGGCGCACCCGCTGCCCGGCCAGGTGCTCGTACTCGGGGGCGGCCTTGGCGACCACGAGCGAGTCCCGCATCCAGGCGAACCGCAGCGGCAGGCGGTGGGCCCGGGTGATCAGCACCGTGGTGGCGGCGTTGTCGAAGACGGCCAGTGCCTCGCAGCAGGCCAGGGTCAGCTCGTCGATGGTGCGCACCGGCCGGGCGGTCAGCACCTGGTCGAAGGCCTGGCGTTCCTCGGCCGAGGTGCCGAACTCGTGGCGGGCCACGGCCGAGCGCAGGAACTCCACGTCGCCGCCGAAACCGACCAGGTCGTGGCGTGGCCGGCGCATCGGCAGCAGCGTGCGCGCCAGCGAGCCCTGGTCGACCGAACTGGCGACCGCCGCTGCGGCGGCACCCACGATCGCGGCCCCGAGCGCCCACTTCGTGCGACGGCTGACCATGAATCGCTCCCCTCACCTGGTGCTGCCAGCCTATCGGGTGGGTTCACACGACAGCGGGGGTGACGTGCCGGTGCGCCGATGGGGGGCCTCGTCGCTACGCTGAGGCCGTGCTTCCCACCGTCTGCCGACCCGACCAGCTGTGGGACCTGCTGCCGGACGCGCTGGCCGGGCGGGCCGTCCTGCTGCCGGTCACCAGCCCGGACGATGCGGCCCCCCTGCAGCCGGGTGAACCGGTCACCGAACCGGGAGCGGCGGTCATCGTGACCACCTCGGGCTCGACCGGCACCCCCAAGGGTGTGGTGCTCCCGGCCGCCGCACTGCTGGCCTCGGCCGCCGCCACCCGCGTGCGTCTGGGCGGGCCGATGCGCTGGTACTCACCCCTGCCCCGGCACTACGTCGCCGGGATGATGGTGCTGGTCCGGGCGCTGGACGCGGGCACCACCCCGGTCAGCACGGCCGGCGACCTGTCCGACCTGCCACCCGCCGACCTCGACGAACCCCGCGCGCTGTCGATCGTCCCCACCCACTTGCACCGTGCACTGGACGACCCCGGCACCACCGCACGGCTGGCCGGCTTCGATGCCGTCCTGCTGGGCGGGGCCCCGGCCGGGGCGGACCTGCTGGCGCGCGCCCGGGCCGCCGGGATCAGCGTGGTGACCACCTACGGCATGAGCGAGACCAGCGGCGGCTGCGTCTACGACGGGCTGGCGTTGGACGGCGTTGACGTGCAGCTCGACCCCGCGACGGGCCGGATCAGCATTGCTGGGCCCATGCTGTTCAGCGGCTACCGGCTGGCCCCCGAACTGACCGCCGAGACCCTGGCCGGGGGCAGGCTGCTGACCCGGGACCGCGGCGAGCTGGTCGACGGCAGGCTGCGCATCAGCGGGCGCATCGACGACGTGGTGATCAGCGGCGGGGTCAATGTCGACCTGGCCGAGGTGCAGCGCCGCCTGGGGTTGGCCGACCCCGACCCGGGGGCCGGCCACCAGCACGTGGTGCTGGGGGTGCCCGACCCCGAGTGGGGCACCCGCATCGTGCTGGTCACCGACTCCGACGAGGCTGACCTGGCCGGCTGGCGTGACCGGCTGGCCGCGACCGGGTTGGGACGCGAGGCCCTGCCCCGACAGGTCGTCACCGTGGTTCGCCTGCCCCGGACCGCCTCTGGCAAGATCGACCGACGGGCCCTGGCCGCGAGCATCACCGCCGACCGGGCCTGAGCAGCCCCAGCAACAGCAGCGCAGCAACAGCAGCAGGAGGAACCGTGGCCACCAGGCAGCAATGGGTCGAAGGCGCCCGCCCTCGCACCCTGCCCGCGGCCACCGCCCCGGTGATGGCGGGCATCGCCACCGCCTGGCACCTGCTCGGCGAGCTGGGCGGGCGACACCTGCTGCTGGCCGTGTTGGCCGCGGTCGTGGCGTTGGCCCTCCAGGTCGGGGTGAACTACGCCAACGACTACTCCGACGGCATCCGCGGCACCGACGACGACCGGGTCGGCCCGATGCGGTTGGTCGGGTCGAAGGCAGCCACACCGCAGGCCGTGAAGCGCGCCGCGTTCACCTGTTTCGGGGTGGCCGCGGTGGCCGGGCTGGTAATCGTGCTGATCACCCAGGCGTGGTGGCTGCTGGCGGTGGGGGTCGCCTGCGTGCTGGCGGCCTGGTTCTACACCGGCGGCAAGAATCCCTACGGCTACCTCGGCCTCGGCGAGGTCTTCGTGTTCATCTTCTTCGGCCTGGTCGCGGTCTGCGGCACCCACTACATCCTCACCGGCGGGCTGACCGCGGAGGCCGTGGTCGCCGCCGTCGGCATCGGGGCCGTGGCCTGCGCGCTGCTGGTGGCCAACAACCTGCGCGACATCCCCACAGACATCGAGGCCGGCAAGAAGACCCTGGCCACCCGCCTGGGCGAGGTGGGCACCCGACGGTTCTACGTGGCGCTCATGGTGGTCGCCATGCTGAGTGTGGTCGTGGTCGCCGCGCTGACCAGTTGGTGGGCGCTGCTGGGGCTGCTGATGGTGCCCACCAGTGTCCAGGCCGTGCAGGTGGTGACCTCCGGCGCCACCGGTCACGGGCTCGTCCCGGTACTCAAGACCACCGGCGTCTCGGAGCTGCGGATGGGGCTGGGCCTGCTGGCCGGGATCGCCCTGTCGAGCCTGTTCTGAGTCGATTCTTCGCTGTGCGTGTGACAAACAAAGTAGCCAGCAGCCTCCACTGCTGGCAAAACGCCGATTTCGGGCCGCTGGCTACTTGTTTCCTGCGAAGGGACTCCCTGTGTGCCACCCCCCGCACTGGCCCGGGCCGGGTCGAGCACATACCCTTGACCTCGTTGAGAGTCACTCCCGACTCATCGGGAGCCCGAAGTAAGCACCGAGGACCCCATGCCGACCAGCACCGAACCGACCGTTGCGCAAGTCGCCCACGAGCTGCGTGCCGCCTGCATGCGAATCACCCGCAAGGTGCGTTACGAGGCGACCCACATGGCTCCCCACCTGGTGGCGGTGCTGTCCCACGTCAACCACCGGCCCTGCACCGCCGCAGAGCTGGCCGAGGCCGAGTCGGTCAGCGCGCCGAGCATGTCGCGCACCATCGGCGAACTCGAGGCCCTGGGCCTGATCCGGCGTGAGGTCTCCCCGGACGACCGCCGCAAGAGCATCTGCAGCCTCACCCCCGAGGGCCATGCCATGGTCGAGCGGATCCGCACCAGCCGGGACACCTGGATGACCAGCCGCGTGATCGCCTGCACCGACGAGGAACGAGAGGTCCTCGTCCGGGCCACCGAACTGCTGAACCGCATGCTCACCCAGTGACCACTGCGGGGGCCTCGCTACGATGACGGCGTGTCCGCCAATGTCGCTGCCCCCGAGTCCACCACCGCCGTCCGCATCATCGCCGCCGGGGGTGATGCCGAGTCGGCCCGTGAGAACACGCTGGGGGCGGTGGCTGCCGCCGTGGGTGCCGGGGCGACCGATGTCCAGGTCGACGTGCGCACCAGCCGCGACGGCACCACCATGGTCATCCGCGATGCGACCACGCTGAGGCTGTGGGGGCACCCGGCTGCGGTCGCCGACCAGTCGGCCGAACAGTTGGCCGGTCTCGGGGTGGAGGGCACCCGCATTCCCACGCTGGCCCAGGTGCTCGACCTGCTCGCCGAGGCCCCCGAGGGCCCCGCGCTGGTCGTGCGCACTCCCGCCGCCGACGCGCAGCGGGCCTGGACGACGGTGCGCGACCACCCCGCCGCCGGCTCCCTCGATGTCAGTTGGCGCGGTGACCTGGCCGCGGTCACCACCATCCGCAGCCTGGACCCCGAGGCGCGCCTCCACCTGCCCCACGACGGCGGTGACCTGCCCGAACAGCTGATCGCCGAGCTGGCCCCCGAGAGCATCGACATCGACTTCGCCCTGCTCAGCCCCGGGCTCGTCGAACGCGCCCGTGCGCTGGGCACCCAGGTGCTCGTCAGCACCCCCTCGGACGCCGAACAGCTGAGCTGGGCCATCGACGTCGGGGCCGACCAGGTCGTCACGACTCGTCCGCGGCTGCTGCACCAACTTGCGACCACGGGGTACAGCCCGCTGGCGCTGGCCTGGGCCGGTGTGGAGCGCCTCGACGAACGACTCGGGCTGGGCGGCGATTGGGCCCGGTGGCTCGTGGTGGCCCGCCAGATCGCCGAGTGGGTCATCGGCTACACCCGCACGGCCTCCCTGGGCACCATCGAGACCAAGGCGCATGCCGCCGACCTCGTGACGGCGGTCGACCGGGCCGTCGAGGAACAGGTCCGGGCCGTGATCGCCGCCGAACTGCCCGACCACCTGGTCATCGGTGAAGAGTTCGGCGGTCAACCCCGCGACGGCGTACCGACCTGGTGGCTCGACCCGGTCGACGGCACCGCCAACCTGCGCAACCACCTGCCCTGGACCGCACTGAGCCTGGCCCTGGCGATCGACGGGCAGCCCGTGGTCGCGGTGGTGGCCCAACCCTGGACCGGTGAGGTCTTCCTGGCCGCCCGCGGCCTGGGCGCCACCCTGGACGGACGACCGCTGCAGCTGGCGCGGGTCAACGACCTGGCCGGCCGCGCGGTGATGGTCGAGAGCGCCGGGCACGTGTTCCACCCCGGGCAGTCGGAATTCCTGGACCGGCTCGGGGAACGCCACGTGATCCCCCGCCTGATGGGCTCCGGCACCCTGGCCATGGCCCGCATCGCCGCCGGGGACACCATCGCCGGCATCGTCGAGGACTTCCACCCGATCGACCACCTGGCCGGGGTGCTGATCGCCCATGAGGCCGGTGCCCGGGTGGTCAACTCCGACGGCGACGACAACCTGTTCCCCGCCGGCGGGGGCATGATGGTCGCCGCCCCCGGTGCCGCCGAGAAGCTCTGGCCGCTGTGGCAACCCCAGGCCTGAACCGGGCGGTCATTCGCTGGGCCGCCACCGGCCGAACCGGGTCACGGCGATAGCCTTTACCCCAACACCCCTCACCCCTGCACACCCCTTACCCCTGCACCGTGGTGAATCCACCACGGGTCACCACTCAGTTGGAGTAGTTGATGATTGGCATCGTCGTCGTGTCCCACAGTCGGGCACTGGCCGAGGCAGCACTGGCGCTCGCCTCGGAAATGACCCCCGACCCCCCGAAGGTGGCCATCGCCGCCGGCATCGAGGACGGCGACTTCGGCACCGACGCCGCCGCCATCAGTGAGGCGATCACCGAGGTCGACTCCCCCGACGGCGTGCTGGTCATGCTCGACCTGGGCAGCGCCATCCTCAGCGCCGAGATGGCCAAGGAGTTCGTCGACCCCGACCTCGCCGAGCGCACCATGCTGAGCCCCGCCCCGCTGGTGGAGGGGCTGGTCGCCGCCATGGTGACCGCTGCCTCCGGCGCCGACCTGGGTGAGGTGGCTGCCGAGGCCGCGGCCGGTTGCCAGGCCAAGCAGGAGCACATCCTCGGCGCCGACGCGATCGCCGACGGCCTGGCGCCCTCAGCCTTCGAGGACACGTCCGTCGACGACCCGAACGCCCTGCAGTTCGAGTGGACGATCCTCAACCCGCACGGCCTGCACGCCCGCCCGGCTGCCGCCTTCGTCCGGGCGCTGCGTGATGTCGATGCCGTCGTCCAGGTCTCGAACGCCACCACCGGCGCCGGCCCGGTGCCGGGCACCAGCTTGTCGAAGATCGCCACCCTGGGCCTGCGCAAGGACGACGTGCTGCGGGTCAGCGTCAGCGGCCCCGAGGCCCCGCGTGCCCTGGACAACATCACCCGACTGGCCGAGGCCGGTTTCGGGGAGGACGTCTCCGACCAGGCCGCCGCGGCCCCGGCACCCGCGGCCACCGCCCCCACCGAGCAGGGCGCGGTCCGCTCGGGCAGCCAGGTCGTGCTCGGCACCGTCTTCGTCACCGGCTCCGAGATCGACACCTCCGGCTATGTGCCCAGCCCCGACGAACGGGCCCGGCTGCGCACCGCGGTCAGCGTCGTCCAGTCACGCCTCAGCGGCGCCGACGACATCCTGATGATGCAGGCCCAGCTGCTGGACGACCCCTCGCTGGTCGATGCCATGACCGACGACATGATGTCGGGCCGCCCGGCCACCACCTCGGTCGACGAGGTCTTCACCCGCATCGCCGAGGAGTTCGCCGGCCTCGACGACCCGTACCAGGCCGAACGCGCCCAGGACGTACGTTCGCTGCGCCGGCTGCTGCTGGCCGAGCTGATGGGCCTCAAGCCCGAGGCCCTGCCCACCGGTGAGCACGTCCTGGTCGTCCCCGAACTCGACGCGGCCACCGCCGCCCAGCTCGACCCGGCCGCCTGCCTCGGGGTGGTGACCACCACCGGCGGCGCCACCGGTCACGGGGTGATCATCGCGACCGGCCGCGGCATCCCGGTGCTGACCGGACGAGCCGATGCCGCCTCACTCGAGACCGGCCAGCAGGTCGCCTTCGACCCGGTCGGCGGGGAGCTGTGGTGCAACCCCGACGATGCCACCATCGCCGAGATCGCCCGCCGGGCCGAGGCGCGGGAGGCCGAGGAGGCCCGGGCGGCCGAACTGGCCCACGACCCGGCGCTGACCAGCGCCGGGAAGAAGATCACCGTCGAGGCCAATGTCGGCTCCCTCGAGGACGCCCTGCGTGGTGCCGCCGGCGGCGCCGAGGGCTCCGGGCTGGTGCGCACCGAGCTGCTGTTCGGCCACCAGCACACGGCCCCCACCGCTGAGGAGCAGGCGGCGGTGTTCATCCAGATCGGCCAGGCCATGGCGCCGCACCCGATCACGATCCGCACCTGGGATGTCGGTGGCGACAAGCCGCTGCCCTACCTGAAGCAGGACAAGGAACTCAACCCGTTCCTCGGTGAGCGGGGGCTGCGGACGATGCGCCGGGTGCCGGACTTCTTCGCCGAGCAGCTGCGCGGCATTGCCCTGGCCAGCAAGGTAGTGCCGGTGCGGGTGATGTTCCCGATGGTCACCGAACCCGAAGAGATGCAGTGGGCCCGCGAGGTCGCGCTACAGGTGATCGACGAGGTGGGCGTCGAACGGTTCCCGATCGGGATGATGGTCGAGGTGCCGGCCGCCGCGCTGCGGGCCGCCGAGTTCGCCGGGCTGGCCGACTTCGTCAGCATCGGCACCAACGACCTGACCCAGTACACGACCGCGACCGACCGGTCCAATGGTGTGGTGGCGGGCCTGGCCAAGTCCGACTCGGCCGGGGTGCTCGAGCTGATGCGGCTGACCTGCGAGCGGCTGCCCGGGGTCCCGGTCGCCGTCTGCGGTGACCTGGCCTCCAAGCCGGCGCTGACCGCCACCCTGGTCGAGATGGGTGTGGTCGAGTTGAGTGTTCGTCCGCCCCTGATCGCCCAGATCAAGCAGGCGGTGCGGGCGAGCTGAGCGCTCACTGGTTGACCATTGGGGTGGACGAGGCGAATCGTCTTGTCTGCACCCCGGGTCCATCGGGCCACTGCCAGGCTGAGCGAGTCGCCCTTCGGGGACGACCTGGCTGAGAGTTGCAGGGCTCGGTGGCCCGGGACGCGCAGATCGGCCATAGGGCTATGCGCCAAGGACCCGGCAAGGTCCCGGAGCGCCTCAGTGAGCGACCGACCGTCACGTCCCGGACCGGAGTGCTGAATCCGTGGGCTGACGGAAGGAGCACTCTCATGATTGAGGCTACGCCCACCTACGCCGGGATCGACTGGTCCTGGCAGCACCACGCGCTGTGCATCGTCGACGACGACGGACAGCGCATCGAGGAAGCAACCGTGCCGCACACACGGCCCGGGTTGACCAAGATCACCACCCTGCTGCGTCGCCATGGCGTGGAACGGATCGGGATCGAGCGCGGCGACGGACCGGTGGTCGAGCACCTGATCCGCGACGGGTTCGAAGTCGTCGTGATCAGTGCACGGCAGGTGAAGTCACTGCGTGCCCGCTACGGCTCCGCGGGGAACAAGGACGACCGGTTCGACGCGTTCGTGCTGGCCGACGCGTTGCGCACCGACGCCGGTCGCTGGGCGATCGTGCAACCAGACAGCGAACAGACGATCGCGCTGCGGATGCTGGTGCGCGCCCGCCACGATCTGATCGATCACCGGATCGCCGTGCACAACCAACTGCTCGCAGTGCTGCAGCACAACTTCCCCGGCGCGATCGGCCTGTTCAGCCAGCTCGACATCCCCATCAGCCTGGCGTTCCTGCGCCGATTCCCCAGCGAAGCCAAAGCAGCCTGGCTCAGCGAGCTGCGGATGGCGCACTGGCTCAAGGCCAACGCATACTGCGGCCGCCACACCCCGACCCGGCTGGTCGACCACCTGCACGAAGCTGCGACCGGCCGCGTCAGCGGCGCGGCAGCCGAAGCCAGCGAGGTCATCGTGCTGACCCTCGTTGATCTGCTCGCCACCCTGCGTGATGAACAAGCCCGGCTCGAGGCCCGGATCAAGGAAGCACTCCTGGCTCACCCCGACGGCCCGATCTTCCAGTCCCTGCCCCGCGCCGGGACCGTCCGCGCAGCCACCCTGCTGGCCGAGATCGGCGACTGCCGGGCCAGGTTCCCCGACCCCCCAGCACTCGCCGCAGCCGCCGGCGTCGCACCATCGACCAGGCAGTCCGGCAAGCACCTCAACGTCGCCTACCGACGCGGCTGCAACAAACAACTCCGGGCAGCACTGGTCGACTGGGCCCAAGACACGCCCCGCGCGAACGCCTGGGCACGCGACACCTACGACCGCGCCCGAGCCCGCGGCTGCCGACACCCCCACGCAGCAAGAATCCTGGCCCAAAACTGGACCAGGATCCTGTGGCGCTGCTGGCACGACCACACGCCCTACAACCCCGACCTACACGGCCGACTCAACAGCCTCCTGACG
>NZ_JBNJRW010000010.1:0-130138 GCF_050113895.1 Aestuariimicrobium sp. Y1814
CAAGTCCCGGGTAGTGGTGTAGCGGTTGGTGATCCTGTGGGGCGGGGTTAGCTGGCGAGTGCGGGCATGGTGGTCTCCTGTTCGGGCTGGTTGGTGATGCGGGTCATGCGGCTCTTGGCGAGGGTTTCGAGGCCGAGGTAGCGGCGTCCTTCGGCCCATTCATCGGTTTGCTCGGCCAGGACAGCGCCGACGAGCCGGACGATTGCGCCCCGGTTCGGGAAGATCCCCACGGAATCGGTGCGGCGGCGGATCTCCCGGTTCAACCGTTCGGTGGGGTTGTTCGACCAGATCTGGTGCCAGACCTCGACGGGGAACTGGGTGAACGCGAGGATGTCGGCCCGGGCCGCATCGAGGTGCTCGGTGGCCTCGGGCAGCTTGTCGGCGGTGTAGTCCAGCAGCCGGTCGAACTGGGCGTGGACGGCATCGGCGTCGGGCTGGTCGTAGACCGAGTGCAGCATCGCCTTCACCGCGGGCCACAGACTTTTCGGGGTGATGGCCATCAGGTTCGCGCTGTAGTGGGTGCGGCACCGCTGCCAGGACGCTCCGGGCAGGTTCGCCGCGACCGCCTCGACCAAACCCGTGTGGGCGTCGGAGGTCACGAGACGGACCCCGCTCAGGCCGCGGGCGACCAGGTCGGCGAAGAACTCGTTCCAGGCCGGGCCGGTCTCGCTGGTGGCGACGCGCAGGCCGAGGACTTCGCGGTGCCCGTCTGCGTTGACTCCGGTCGCGAGCATCACCACCGAGTTGATGACCCGGCCGCCCTCGCGGACCTTCATGGTCAACGCGTCCGCGGTGACGAAGGTGAACGGCCCGGCCTCGCCCAGGGGTCGGTGGCGGAACTGCTCGACGTGTTCGTCCAGCTCGGCGGCCATCCGGCTCACCTGGGACTTCGACAGCCTGTCGATTCCCAATGCCTTGACCAGCTTGTCCATCCGGCGCGTGGACACGCCGGCGAGGTAACAGTCCGCGACCACGGTGATCAGGGCAGTCTCGGCGCGCTTGCGGCGTTCCAGGAGCCAGTCAGGGAAGTAGCTGCCGGTGCGTAGTTTCGGGATCGCGAGGTCGATCGTGCCGGTGCGGGTGTCGAGGGCGCGGTGGCGGTAGCCGTTGCGTTGCGCGGCCCGGCCCGGGGTGGGCTGGCCGTAGTCGGCGCCGACCACCGCGTCAGCATCAGCACTGAGCAGGGCGTTGAGCATGGTCTGCAACAGACTGCGCATCATGTCCGGTGATGCCTCGGTAAGCAGCTCGCCAAGAACGCGGGCAGGGTCGACAATGTGTGGAGCGGTCATCGTGATGGTCCTTCTCGAGTGAGTTGTGAGAGATGAACTCGAGGATCACGCGGTGACCGCCCTGTCGTCCAGACCCGGGCCGCCCCGCTACACCACTATCTGGGACTCAACTTCTCGCGCCTGGGTTGGCGCGCCAGCGCCCGCACGTATCCGCATACTCGGCAGGGCGGAGGACTGGCCGCGGAGCGCGTCGCGGGCATTGATCAAACCGACTCGCGAAACGCGTGTTGGTGTCGTGCGGTGAAGGCAGCCGTGCGTGCAGGCCGTGCGCAGGCGCAAGGTCTGCAGGTCATTGATCCAGATTCGCCAGCAAACCTTGCACGGCTGCAAGATCTGCACGCTCAGCGGGCCAACAGCCCCAGCAACTGCGCAAGCTGGGCCCGCTGCCCCTCGTCCAGGGGCGCGAAGTACTCGTCCGAGAGTTGGCGGCGCTTGGCCAGCACCGCATCGCACAACTCGCGGCCGGTGTCACTGGGGGTCACGATGACCGCTCGCCGGTCCGCCGGGTCGGGCTCCCGGCTGACCAGGCCGCGGTCCTGCAGCGAGTCGATGACCTCGGTGGCCGAGCGCGGGGCGATCCGCAGGCGCTCGGCGAGGTCCTTCAACCGCATCCCCCCGCCGGATCGCATCAGGGTGCTCAGGGCCCGCCACTGCCCGGGGGTGATCCCCCAGGGGGCCAACTGCTCGGTCCACTGGTGGCGCAGGCCGCGGAAGGTGGCGTGCAGCAGCGACCCCAGGTCGGGGGAGTGGCCCCGATCCCCCGGGGAATCACTCGTCCCCCCGCGTGGGGCCCCCGGTGACAACGGCGAATGGTCGGCGGGCATGGCGCCACCCTATCCCAACTTGCGTGCAGCCTCATAATGAGGTAACCTCAGCAATGCGTGTGAACAGTTCCACGCCTTCCACTCCAGGAGGTGGTGCCGCATGGCAACCCCCCACATTTCTGGCGAAGTCGCACCTGGTGGACCCACTCGCGGTCCCGGCCGGGTCAGCGCCGCCGACAAGTCACAGCTCAAGCAACACCCCGTCGACCTGCGCAGGGTCGCCGCGTTGTTCGCCCCCCACAAGTTCACCATCGTGCTGGTGATGCTGCTGATCAGCGCCTCGTCGTTGGTCGGCCTGGCCCAGCCCTTCCTCGTGCGCGCGGTCATCGACACCGCGCTGCCCCAGCAGGACGTCAGCCTGCTCGCCCTGCTCGCCGGGGCCATGGTCGCGGTCGCCGCGACGACCTCGGCGATCGGGGTCATCCAGACCTGGTTGGCCACCCGCATGGGCCAGCGGGTCATGCACAGCCTGCGCACCTCACTGTTCGGCCACCTGCAGAAGCAGTCGCTGGCCTTCTTCACCCGCACCCGCGGCGGCGACGTCCAGTCGCGGCTGACCAATGACATCAACGGCATGCAGTCGGTGGTCACCACCACGGCCACCTCGGTGGCCTCGAACCTGACCACCGCGGTCGCCACCATCATCGCGATGGTTGCGCTGTCACCGCGACTGACCCTGCTCTCGCTGCTGGTGCTGCCGCCCTCGATCTGGCTCAGCCGTCGCGTCGCCCTGCTGCGCCGCGACATCACCAGTGCCCGCCAGCGCGAACTGTCCGAGCTGTACAACCAGGTCGAGGAGGGGCTGTCGGTCTCCGGCATCCGCCTGGCCAAGACCCTGGGCAGTACCGGACGAAACAGTGCGCGCTTCACGGCTTCGTCCGAACGTCTCGTCGGGCTCGAAATGCGGTCGCAACTCGCCGGGCAGTGGCGGATGGCGACGATGTCGATCGTCTTCGCCGCGATCCCCGCGGCGATCTACCTGGCCGCCGGCTTCCCGGCCGCCTCGGGCGGCATGACCATCGGTACCCTGGTCGCCTTCACCGCCCTGCAGGCCACCATCTTCCGCCCGATCATGGGGCTGCTCAACGTCGGCGTGCAGTGGGTCACCGCGATGGCCCTGTTCAGCCGCATCTTCGAGTACCTCGACCTCACCCCCGAGGTGCCCGCCCCGGCCGAGCCGGTGGCGATCAACCTGGACGAGGTGCGCGGTGAGGTGCGCTTCGAGGGCGTCGAGTTCGCCTATGCCGATGGCGAGCCGGTGCTGCGCGGCATCGACCTGGTGATTGCGGCCGGCACCACCACCGCCGTGGTCGGGCCCACCGGCTCGGGCAAGTCGACCCTGGGCTCACTGGTGCCGCGACTGCACGACACCAGCGCCGGACGAGTCACCATCGATGGCATCGACGTGCGCGACCTGGCCCCCGAGGACCTGGCCCGGATCGTCGGCGTGGTCAGCCAGGAGACCTACCTGGTGCACTCCACGGTGCGCGAGAACCTGCTGCTGGCCAAGCCAGATGCCTCCGACGACGAGCTGTGGACCGTTCTGGAATCGGCCCGGATCGCCGACCTGGTCGCCAGCCTGCCCGATGGTTTGGAGACGGTCGTGGGTGCCCGTGGCCACCGCTTCTCCGGCGGTGAGCAGCAGCGGCTGGCCATCGCGCGGACCCTGCTGCGCAACCCGAAGGTGCTCGTCCTCGACGAGGCCACCAGCGCCCTGGACAACACCACCGAGGCCGAGGTGCAGGCCGCCCTGGACCGGCTCGCCGAGGGACGCACCACGCTGACCATCGCCCACCGCCTCTCGACGGTGGAGGATGCCGACCAGGTCGTCGTGCTCGAGGGTGGTCACCTGGCCGAGATCGGCACCCCGGCCCAGCTGCGGGCCGCCGGTGGGGCCTTCGCCCGGCTGGCTGCCCATCAGGTGGCGGAGGAACTGGCGGCCTGACCGGGCCTGGTCAACGTCCGCTCGGCGACCGAGCATCAGCATTCCCGTCGCCTAGACTTGGGCCATGTCCGAGAACCGTGAGAAGCTGCACCGGCTGATCGACCGCCTCCCCGAGGAGCAGGTCGAGCAGGTGCTGTCTGATGTCTGGTCGCGCACTCAGCCGCGCCCGGTTCCATCGGAGAAGGCGTTCGCCTGGATCGGTGCTGGAGTCGCCAAGAACGGGCGTACCGACAACGCAACGCACGTCGACGAGTTGCTCGCCGAGGGCTTCGGCCGCCACTGATTGTGATTCTGATCGACACCGCACCCATCGTGGCGGCCGCCTTCCGAACTGAAGAGCACTACGAAGTCTGCACCGAGTTGTTCACCGGTCTGCATCTGGCCGGTCGACGTCTGTTGCTCCCTGCGACGGTTGTCGCCGAGGTCGGCTATTTGCTCGATCGACTTGGCGGTCCCGAATTGGAGGCCGGGTTTCTCGAAGGCATCGCGGAGGGAGCGTTCGAGGTGGTCAATCTGACCCGGGTGGACTTCACGCGCATGGCTGAACTCGTAAGGCAGTACGACGACATGCGTCTTGGCACGACGGACGCCTCACTCATCGCTCTTGCGGAGCGGCTGAAGATCACCGAGGTGGCCACCCTCGACAGACGCCACTTCGCTGCTGTCCGGCCTCGTCATATCGAAGCGCTGTCACTGCTCCCTGAGAGGCTCTGACCTTTGATTGGAGGCTGGCTGCTGGCGGTCTCACCCCGCCCGACAGCCAATTGCCCGTGACAATCACACTTGCCCCTGTTTCGGAACAGGGGCAAGTGTGATTTAGGCGGGTAACCAGCCGAGGGGTCGGCCAGCTGCGGGGGTGCGGGCCACCAGTTGTGGGACCGGGCAGCCGGTGCGACCGGAGCCCGTCGGGGCTTGTCAGGCTCGACTGCCTGGCCCCGCTCAGCCGCGGGCGAACTGGCTGATCAGGTTCGGCACCGCCGCGTCGAACCCAGCGATGTCGAGCATGCCCGCATCGTCCGGGTCGGCGATGGTGAACCCGGTGGAGGTCATGCCGACCACCACCAGCTTCGCCGCGATCCCGGTCTGCTCGCGGTAGGCCCGCAGGGCCTGGTGCGGGTGCACGCTGCCGGCCCAGGTCTCGTTGTCGGTGTAGATGACGAATACATCGACCTCGAGGCCCTGCTGCGCCGCGTGCAGCATCGGCAGCGCGCAGTCGGTGCCACCGAAGGGCAACGCACGAACCGCCCTGAGCGCATCGTCCAGACGCCTGCGCGGCGAGATCGCCAACGGCGTCAGGCCAGTGGGGGCATCCCAGCCACCCGCACGGGTGAAACCCACTGCGGACGAGCCCGGCTCGGTCGCCAACTGGACCAGGGCCAGGGCCGCCGAGGCCTCGCGGGCGCTGAGCGGCAGCCCCGAGATCATGGCACCCATCGACCCGGAGACGTCGACCGCCAACAGCATCCTGCGCCCGGCCGCCGCCACCGCCCCGAAGGCCGCGTAGAAGGCCTCGTCCAGCGCGTCGACCACCTTGGTGGTCGGCACCCAACTGCTCTCGCCACGAGCCGAGCGGCCCGAGGCATAGGTGCGCTGGGCCACCAGCACGTTGACCGGGTGCACCCTCGCCCGGCGCAGGCGCGCGCCATCGACCAACTGCCCGGTGACCAGGTCGGTGTGACCACCCAGATCGGGCAGCAGCCCGAGCCTGGTCAACCTCGGCAGCTGGCGCAGCAGTGCGGTCTGCGGCAGCCCGGCGTCGAGCAATGCCTCCCACACCCCCGGCTCGCGCAGGGCTGCATCGGGCAGCATCTCCCAGGTCAGACCGTGCTCGGCCACCAGCCGTGCCCAGGTGGGCACATCGGTGGCCTGCTGGGCAGCCATGAACCCTTCCACCAACTGCGGCAGCTCGGCCCCGGCGGTGCCGCGCACGACCCAGTCGAAGGTGTCACGCACCGCCGGCACGGACGAGACCGGGTGTGACAGGCGCAACAGGTCACGGTGCGACCAGCCCTCACGCTGGCGGTACTTCACCACCTGGTGCGCCAGGGCATCGGCGTCCTTGGAGGTGTACCAACCAGCCACCGCCCGACGCAGGCCACGGCCCCACCCACGGAACTGCTCGACGTAGCCGGCGAACAGGAACAGGTGGGTACCGGTGCGGGCCACCTGCGGCAGGGCCGCCAGCGCCAGCGCCGCCGACTCGGGCACCGAGGCGGCATAGGCCAGGGCGAACAGCGCCGGGTTCTGCTTTGGCGCAGCGCCACTGGTGGACACCTCGACGATCACATCGACCAACCCGGCAGGATCATTGACCGCCATCCGGGTGAGCACGGCCGCGTTGTCCAAGGCCAGGGCGTGGTCGGTGGCGTAGTAGGTGCCGCCGTCGACGCCCAGGATGAGGAACCGGCGCAGGCGCGCGGCATCGTCCAGCTCGAAGGTGTGGCCACCGGCCGAGTTCGGGACCTGTCGCGGGTCCGCGCTCAGGCTCTGGGGAGTGCGGCGCAGGTTCAGCGTGCGCAGGATGTCGATCATTGTCAGTTCCTCCTTCCGGTGCCCTCGGATGGGCGGGCACCAGCGGGGACGGGCGTGTGGTGCTGACCGGATGGGCCGGGTTTCCCCGGTTGGTCCACTCCTGGACCTTCCCTGGTTGGAGAGATAACCGATCGGCTTCGGCCCGCCCCCGCGGGTGCGGTTGATGGGGTCAGACAGGCATGGTGGTGGCCGCCGGGAAGTCCATTGCTCTGCCGTTGAGCTACCGGCCGGGGCCGGCGAGGAGTCGAACCTCGAACCTGCGGATCCAGATAACCGACAACCTTCGGCCCGTCTGACCTGACCAGTCTGGCCGGGCTTCGTGGAGTCGGCAAGGGATTTATCGCCGGGCCACCACAGCCCCGGACCTACTTCGTGAAGGTGATCGCCTTGAACTTCTCCGTCTGCTCCTTGATCCCCGTCTCGGTCGGGAACCGCTCGACCGAGCTCGCGCCGTAGAAGCCGACCACGCCCTCGGTGTTGTCCAGCACGTACTGGGCATCCTCGGGGTTGGCGATCGGGCCGCCGTGGCACAGCACCAGGATGTCGGGGTTCACCGAACGGGCCGCATCGGCCAGCTCCTGCACCCGCTTGGCGGCCTCCTCCAGCGTCATCGAGGTCTTCGCCCCGATGGTGCCCGAGGTGGTCAGGCCCATGTGCGGCACCAGGATGTCCGCCCCGGCCGCCGCCATCGCCTTGGCCTGGTCGGTGTCGAAGACATAGGGCGAGGTGAGCAGGTCGAGCTCATGGGCCATCCGGATCATGTCGACCTCCAGCCCGTAGCTCATGCCCGTCTCCTCCAGGTTCGCCCGGAAGACGCCGTCGATCAGCCCCACCGTCGGGAAGTTCTGCACCCCGGCGAAGCCGACCTCCTTCACCTGCTTCAGGAACAGCGGCATGATCCGGAACGGGTCGGTGCCGTGCACACCGGCCATCACGGGGGTGTGCTTGACCACCGGCAGCACCTCCATCGCCATCTCCATCACGATGGCATTGGCGTCGCCATAGGACATCAGCCCGGCCAGCGACCCGCGCCCGGCCATCCGGAACCGGCCGGAGTTGTAGATGATCAGCAGGTCGATGCCGCCCGCCTCGGCCGACTTGGCCGAGATGCCGGTGCCGGCACCCCCACCGACGATCGGCTTGCCGTCGGCCACCTGCTGGCGGAACCTGGCCAGGATGTCGCTGCGACTCATGATGTCTCCTCAGTTGTTGGTTGCGGAATCAGTGATCTGGCGGTGCAGTGCCTCGGCCATCGCCCTGCCGAAGCCCGCGTCGTTGATGTGCTGGTCGACGTCGTGGACGACCACCGCCGAGCCCTCCAGGCCCACCTTCAGCTCGTGGATGAGCCGGGCATTGGCCTCGGGGTCCCAGAACGGGCCGTCGACGATGTCGATGCCCGAGACCCCCCGCAGCGGGATGAACAGTTCGGTCGGGCCGGTCGCGGCGGCGAGCTTGCGGGCGATCCGACGGCCCAGCTCGGCCATCTCGTCCGGGGTGGTGCGCATCAGCGTGATGGTCGGGTTGTGGACGAGGAAGTTGCGCCCGTCGTACTTGGTCGGGACCTCCTCGCGGGGGCCGAAGTTGACCATGTCGAGCGCACCCAGGCTGACCACCTGCGGCAGGCCGACCCTGCCGGCCTCCTCCAACCGGTCCGGCCCCGCCGACAGGATGCCCCCGGCCAGGTCGTCGCACAGTTCGGTGGTGGTCAGGTCGCAGACCCCGGCCAGCAGCCCGTCATGGACCAGCTTCTCCATGGCCTGGCCGCCGGTGCCGGTGGCGTGGAAGACCAGCACCTCATAGCCCAGGCCCTCCAGCACCTGCCGGGCCTCGTCGGCGGCCGGCGTGGTCAGCCCGAACATGGTGATCGCCACGTTGGGCTTGTGCTCCTCGGCCTCGGGGGCGGCCAGCCGGGCCTCGTAGGCCCTGGCCATGCCCGCGATGCCGGCGGCCGCGTTGCCGAAGACCTTTGACGAGATGGAGTTGATGCCGGCCACGTCGACCACCGAGTACATCAAGGTGGTGTCGACCTCACCGACGTAGGGCTTCACGTTGCCCGAGGCCATGGTCGAGATGAGCAGCTTCGGGAAGCCCACCGGCAGGGCCTGCATCACCGGTGCCGCCACCGACGAACCCCCGGAGCCGCCGAAGGACAGGAAGCCATGGATCTTCTGCTCGGCCGCCAACTGCTTGACGAGCTGCGCGGCGCCCGAGCCCATGATGCCCATCACCTCGCCACGGTCGTGGCGCTCACGCACGGCCGCGGGGTCCGCCCCGGCGGCGCGGATCACGTCGTCCGAACTGATGTCTGCCAACTCGCTGGTCGAGAACGAGCCGACGTCGATGGTGAGTGTCTCGACCCCGTACTGGGCCAGTCGATCCCGCAACCACCGGCATTCTTCGCCCTTGGTGTCGAGGGTGCCCAGCAATGCCACTGTCGCCATGCCGACCTCCTTGTCCGATCATGGAATTCGTCATTGAACACTGCGAGGCTAGGCCGCCCGACCCGATGGCTGCTGGGCCAATCTGCGAGAAGTGGCCCACCCGTGGCATGCTCGGGGGCATGGCCACCACCCGCATGGACGCCGCGGTGCTCAGCCGGCTGCTGCAGTCGTGGGCCGACACCGCCCCACGGTTGTCCGACGCGCTGGCCGAGGCGCTGCGCCAACTGATCGATGACGGGCTGGTGCCACCCGGCATCACCCTGCCCCCGCAGCGTGAACTGGCCGGGGCGCTCGGGGTCTCCCGCGGGACGATCGGGGCCGCCTTCGCCGCGCTCAGCGCCCGCGGCTACCTGGTCGCCCAGCAGGGTTCGGGGACGAGGGTGCGCTCGGGCCGCGCCCAATCGATGCACCTGGGCGAGGGCCGGTTCTTCTCATTCACCAACGCCCCCGCCGAGGTGGTCGACCTGTCCACCGGGGCCCTGCCCGCCTCGGGCCTGGCCCGCCGGGTGCTGGCCGCCGGGCCACCCGACCTGGGCCACTACCTGGCCACCGACGGCTACTTCCCGGCCGGCCTGCCGGTGCTGCGCCAGGCCATCGCCGAACAACTCACCCGCGACGGCCTGGCCACCCGGCCGCAGCAGGTGATGGTCAGCGCCGGCGGCCAGCAGGCGGTCTCACTGGCCGTGCGCCACCTGGTCAGCAACGGCGACCTGGCGTTGGTGGAGGACCCGACCTTCCGCGGCGGCATCGAGGCGCTGAGGGCCTACGGCGCCCATGTCGAGGCGGTCCCCAGGGTCGGCGGGGCGATGGACGCGGGGTTGCTGCGGCGCGCTGCCCCGCGTCGCCCGGCGGTCGTCTACTGCCAGACCGGTGTGCACAACCCGACCGGCCAGACCGCGGGCCCCGACGCCCGCCGTGAACTGGCCGCAGCGATCAACTCGCTCGGCGTGCCGACCATCGAGGACTGCTCGTCCTATGACCTGACCCTGCGCGGCGGACCGGCGCGCACCCTGGCCGGGCTGGTCGACCCTGAACTGCTGATCAGCGTCGGCACCATGTCGAAACTGTTCTGGGGTGGCATCCGGGTGGGCTGGGTGCGGGCCGACGAGTCGCGCATCCGGGCCCTGGTGGAACTGCGCAAGGCCGCCGACCTGGCCACGGCCGTGGTGGACCAGCTCTACGCGGTCGCCCTGCTGGGCAGCATCGACGAGGCCCGCCGCGAGCGGCGCGAGCAGTTGGCGGCGGTGCTGCCGGTCGCCGAGGCGGTCGTCCGCGACTGTTTCCCCGACTGGGCCTGGACCGCCCCGATCGGCGGGACGGGGCTGTGGATCGACACCGGCACCGACGCCCAGGCACTGGCCGAGAAGGGCAAACGGGTGGGCGTGAAGCTTGCTCCCGGGCCGAGTTTCTCCGCCCACGAAGCCCAGCGGACGATGCTGCGGCTGCCCATCTGGCATGAGCCCGAACAGCTCGCCGAGGGACTGGCCAGGCTCAGAACAGCTGGCTGATCGCGATGAACAGCCCCAGCACGCCGAGGGCGGCTGAGACCCACTGCATCGGGATCCAGAACAGGGTGTGCCGGTTGCGCAGCTGCTTCTCGGCGGCCTCGAGCTCGGCCTGGAAGAGGTAGTCGGACTGGGCCCTGGCCTCTTCGTAGCTGCTGGGCATCGGGGCGCCGGGGGCGAGTTGGAACTGGTTGGCGGCGACCATCTGGTCCAGCTGTTGGCGGCGCGGCTCCAGTCGCCTCGCGGCCTCCTGCGGCACCCGGGTCTTGTTCAGCCAGTTGCCCAGCAGGAACGCCCCGACGGCACCGGCGAACAGGCCCAGGCCGGCGAACAGGCCCGTTTCGTCGTTGGTGGCGCCGAGCGCCTCGCCCAGCCACACCATCACACCAGCAGCCAGTCCGGGAATCAGAATGCCGAGGATGCCCCAGCCAGCCCAAATGATCACGGCAGCGATGCTACTTGCTGCCGGGGTCGTGGCCCGGCAGCCTCAGTCGCGCCGGAACACCGGGACGTCGGGGGTGGAGACGTCCTTGGCGTAGCGGTAGCCGTCCTCGGCGAACTCGGTGATCGCCCGGGCCGAGCGGACCCGCTCGGTCACCAGCCAACCGACCATGGTGCCGCGGGCCCGCTTGGCGGGGAAGGAGATCACCTTCCAGTTCCCCGACCGGTCACGGTTCTCGAAGCGGGGGCTGATCACCCGGGCGTCGATGGCGTCGAAGTCGACCGCAGTGCTGTACTCGGTGGAGGCCAGGTTCACAATCACCTCCGGCCCCGGTGAGGCAGCCAGGTCGTCACGGACCAGGTCGGTGATCCGCGAACCCCAGTAGTCGTAGAGGTTGCGCCCGGCGTCGGTGTGCAGCCCGATGCCCATCTCGAGGCGGTAGGGCTGGATCAGGTCGAGCGGGCGCAGCAGCCCGTAGAGCCCCGACAGGATCCGCAGGGTCTTCTGCGCCTCGGTCCAGTCCCGTTCGTCGAACCGCTGCCGCGCGTCCAGGCCCTGGTAGGCGTCCCCGTTGAACAGCAGCGCCGCCGGCCGGGCGTTGCTGGTGGTGAACGGGGTCTCGAAGCTGGCGTAGCGGTCGACGTTGAGCGCAGCCAGCTCGTCCGAGATGTCCATCAGGGCGGCCACCTCGGGCACGGACTTGGTGCGCATCACCTCGATCAATCGTTGGCTGTCGTCGAGCTGCCGCGGCTGGGAGTGCTTGCGGGTGGTCAACGGCGAGGTGGCGTCGAGGGACTTCGCGGGGGAGAGCAGGGCCAGCATGCCCCTGAGGGTAGTCCACCCCGCAGTCACGACCCCAGCTTGACCCGATTCAGGCGGGCCGCGTTGGTGATCACACTCACCGATGACAGGGCCATGGCCAGCGCAGCGATCATCGGCGAGAGCAGCACACCCAGGAAGGGGTACAGCACGCCAGCCGCGATCGGGATGCCCAGCACGTTGTAGATGAAGGCGAAGACCAGGTTCTGGCGGATGTTGCGCATCGTCGCACGCGACAGCAGCCGGGCCCGCACGATCCCGAGCAGGTCACCGCCGAGCAGGGTGACATGGGCACTCTCCATCGCCACGTCCGTGCCGGTGCCCATGGCGATGCCGACATCGGCAGTGGCCAACGCCGGGGCATCGTTCACACCGTCGCCCGCCATTGCCACCCGGCGTCCCTCGGCGCGCAACTGCTCAATCACCCGGCCCTTGTCCTCAGGGAGAACCTGGGCGCGCACCTCGTCGATGCCCAGCCGTTGGGCGACCGCCTCGGCCGTGGTCTGGTTGTCTCCGGTCAACATCACCACGCGCAGGCCGGCCTCGTGGAGGGCGTTGATGGCTTCCGGGGTGCTGGGCTTGATCGGGTCCTCGATGGCGAGCACGCCGACCACCTGTCCGTCGACGGCCACATGGACTGCGGTGGCCCCGTCACGCCGGAGCTGGTCGGCCGCTTGTTCGGCGTGTTCGGGTGCTGACACGTAGTCGGCATTGCCGACGGCCACGGTGTGGCCCTCGACCTCGGCGCGCACACCGCCGCCGGCTTCGGAGGTGAAACCGGTCGACTTCGGTGCGCCTAGTTCGCGGTCGCGTGCCCCGTTGATGATGGCCTGGGCCAGCGGGTGCTCGGAGTGCTGTTCGACGCCGGCTGCCAGTGTCAGCACCTCGTCCTCGGTCAGGTCGGCGAGGGTCTGGACGACGGTCACCGACGGTGCGCCCTGGGTCAGGGTACCGGTCTTGTCGACCACGACAGTGTCGACCTGCTCCATCAGCTCCAGTGCCTCGGCGTTCTTGATCAGTACGCTGGCCTTCGCGGCCCGCCCGACACCGACCATGATCGACATGGGGGTGGCCAGGCCGAGCGCGCAGGGGCAGGCAATGATCAGCACCGACACGGCAACCACCAGCGCGTGGGGCAGGGCCGGCTCGGGCCCCAGCAGCAGCCACAGCACGAAGGCGATCACCGCGACCGCGATGACGGCCGGCACGAAGATGGCCGAGACCTTGTCGACCAGCGACTGGATCGGTGCCCGGGAACGTTGAGCCTCGCCCACCATCGACACGATCCGCGACAGCAGCGATTCCGAGCCGAGCCGTTCGGCGCGAATGACCAGGCTGCCATTGCCGTTCACGGTGCCGCCCACCACGGCGTCACCGGGCTGCTTCGCGACCGCTAGCGACTCGCCGGTGACCATGGACTCGTCCACGCTTGAATGCCCCTCGGTCACACTGCCGTCGACGGGCACCTTTTCGCCGGGGCGCACCCGGACGAGATCGCCGGTCACCAGGTCGGCCAGCGGCACGTCGGTCTCGGCGCCGTCGGGATTGATCCGGCGGGCCTGGGCGGGGGCGAGGTCCATCAGCGCCTTGATCGCGCCCGAGGTGGACTCGCGAGCGCGCAGCTCCAGCACCTGGCCCAGCAGCACCAGGACGGTGATGACGGCGGCGGCCTCGAAGTAGGGCTCGGGTCGTCCGTCCATGACGCGCATCGCCTCAGGGAAGGCGGTGGGCCAGAGCAGGCCGACCGTGGAGTAGGCCCACGCGGCCGTGACACCCATGGCGACCAGGGTGAACATGTTCAGGGAGCGATTCTTCACCGACTGCACGGCGCGCACGTAGAAGGGCCAACCGGCCCAGAACACCACCGGGGTGGTCAAGGCGAACTGGATCCATTGGTTGGCGGTCGCCGACAGCCCGGTGTCGATGCCGAGCATCGGGAAGATCATGGCGAGCAGCAGCACCGGGATCGTGAGGGCCGTGCCGATCCAGAACCGTCGGCGCATGTCGGCCAGTTCCTGGTTGGGGCCCGCGTCGGGGTCATAGGTGGCCGGTTCCAGGGCCATGCCGCAGATCGGGCAAGTACCGGGGCCGTCCTGTCGGATCTCGGGGTGCATCGGGCAGGTCCACTCGCTGCCGGGTCGCACCTGGGTGGCTGTCGTCGCGGCCGGAGAGTGGTGCTCGTGCCCGTGCTCGTGCCTGTGAGGCTCGTGCTCGTGCCCGTGGTTGCTCATGTCGTTCCTTCCGTTCACCGTGAGTCTATACCCCCTAGGGGTATATGCTCAAGGTGGTGCGCACAGCAGTGTGCATCGACCGCGCATCACTCGCCGCCCAGGGACTGGTGTCGCCCCGGTCGATGCACACTGCTGTTCCGCCGAGAGCGATGCAGGCCTGCGCTGCCCCCGATTGCTGTGTCAGGGTTGACAGCAGACCCGTCAGGAGGGCCAGCCCGTGATCGAGTTCCAGCAGGTTTCCAAGCAGTACCCGGACGGCACCCAGGCCGTCGCCGAGTTCAGCGCGGTCATCCCCAGCCACACGACCACCGTGCTGGTCGGCTCGAGTGGCAGCGGCAAGACCACCCTGATGCGGATGGTCAACCGGATGGTCGACCCCACCAGGGGCCGGGTGCTCATCGATGACGAGGACGTCGCCGGGGTCAACCCGGTGCTGCTGCGCCGTCGCATCGGCTACGTGATGCAGCACGGTGGCCTGCTGCCGCACCGCAAGGTGCTCGACAACATCTGCACGGTGCCGCTGCTCAACGGGGTGGCCCGCCAGCAGGCCCGCGCCCGGGCCCACGAACTGATGGAACTGGTCGGCCTGGACACCTCCATGGCCAACCGCTACCCGCACCAGCTGTCCGGGGGCCAGCAGCAGCGCGTCGGCGTCGCCCGGGCGCTGGCGGCCGACCCCAACATCCTGCTGATGGACGAACCCTTCGGCGCGGTCGACCCGCTGGTGCGCAGCGACCTGCAGCAGTGGCTGCTGGGTCTGCAGCGCGAGATCGGCAAGACCGTCGTCTTCGTCACCCACGACATCGCCGAGGCGCTGCTGCTGGGCGACGAGATCATCATCCTCAAACCCGGCGGTGAGGTGGCCCAGCGTGGCACCGGCCACGAGATCCTGGCGGCTCCGGCCGACCACTTCGTCCGCCAGTTCGTGGGCCTCGACAGCGGTGAGCGCACCCTGCACCCCGAACAGGTCAACGGCCGCACCGTCCTGGTCGATGCCCAGGGGCGCCCGGTCGGGCTGCTCAGCGACACCGGGGGCAGCCCGTGACCTGGGTCGGGAACAACCTCGACCTGATCGGCCAGCTGCTGGTGCGCCACCTGATGCTCTCGCTGCCGCCGATCCTGTTCAGCCTGCTGCTGGCCATCCCGGTGGCGTGGCTGGCCAATCGGGTGCGCTGGCTGCGGGTGCCGCTGGTGTCGGCCTCGTCGCTGATGTACGCCATCCCCTCGCTGCCGCTGTTCATCGTGCTGCCGCTGGTGCTGGGCACCGGCATCCGCGACCAGGTCAACATGGTCGTCGCGCTGACCCTGTACGGGCTGGCGCTGATGGTGCCTGCCACCGTCGACGCCCTGGCCGCGGTCGACCGTCGGGTGATCGACGCGGCCGTGGCCGTCGGCCACCCACCGCTGCGCCGCTTCCTGACCGTCGACCTGCCGCTGGCCGGGCCCACCATGCTCGCCGGGCTGCGCGTGGTGGCGGTCAGCACCATCTCGCTGGTGACCGTGGGGGCGGTGCTCGGCATCCCGAGCCTGGGCCAGTTGTTCACCGACGGCTTCCAGCGCGGCATCGTCGAAGAGATTGTCACCGGCCTGGTCGCCACCCTCGTGCTGGCCCTGGTGATCGACCTGCTGCTGGCCCTGGTCGGACGAGTGATCCTGCCGTGGGCGAGCCCGGCGAAGAAGGTGGCGACGACATGAACTACCTCGCCGAAGCCTTCGCCTGGCTCGCCAGCCCGACCAACTGGACCGGCCCGCTCGGCGCCGGGGCGCTGCTCGCCGAACACCTCTGGTACAGCCTGGTCGGGCTGGCATTGTCCGCGCTGGTCGCGATCCCGGTGGGCTGCTGGGTGGGCCACACCGGACGAGGCCGGGGGCTGGCCGTGGCCCTCAGCGGCGGCGCCCGGGCGCTGCCCACCCTGGGCCTGGTCACCCTGTTCGGCCTGCTGCTCGGCATCGGGTTGACCGCACCGATGCTCGCCTTCGTCATCCTCGGCATCCCCAGCGTGCTGGCCGGCACCTACGCCGGGCTGCAGGGGGTCGACCGGGCCGTGGTCGACGGTGCCCGCGCCGCCGGCATGACCGAGTGGCAGGTGCTCACCCAGGTGGAACTGCCCCTGGGCATGCCGGTGCTGCTCGGCGGGCTGCGGGCCGCCCTGCTGCAGATCATCGCCACCGCCACCCTGGCCGCCTACGTCGGCGCCGGCGGCCTGGGCAGGCTGCTCTTCCTCGGGCTGAAGACCCAGCAGTACGACGTCATGCTGGCGTCGTCGTTGCTGGTCATCGGCCTGGCCCTCATCAGTGAGGTCGTCTTCCTCACCCTCCAACGCATGGCCACCCCGGCGCATGTGATCACCCGAAAGGAACCGTCATGACGCTCAACCGTCGCCATTTCGTCTCGCTGGCCGGGCTCGCCGTCCTCGCCGGGTGCTCCTCCAGCGACCCACTCAGCAGTGACCCCTCGTCCAGTGGCCCCGCCGGGGCGCTGGTGGTCGGCTCGCAGGCCTACTACTCCAACGAGATCATCGCCGAGCTCTACGCCCAGTCGCTGGAGAAGCTCGGGCTGAGCGTGACCCGGCAGTACAACATCGGCCAGCGCGAGGTCTACCTGCCCGAGATCCAGTCCGGCAAGATCGACGTCTTCCCCGAGTACAACGGCAACCTGCTGCAGTACCTCGACAAGGAATCGACCGCCGCCGACACCGCCTCGATCCAGGCGGCCCTGACCGCAGCACTCGGGGACGGGCTGCGGGTGCTCGACCCGGCCGATGCCAGCGACCAGGACTCCTACACCGTGACCAGGGCCTTCGCCGACCAGCACGGGCTGGTCAGCATCGCCGACCTGACCAAGGTCGGCGGCACCATCAAGATCGCCGCCAACAGCGAGTTCAGCGCGCGTCCCTATGGGCCGGCCGGGCTGAAGGAGACCTACGGGGTCGACGCCGAAGTGGTCCCGGTCGAGGACTCCGGTGGCCCGCTGACCGTCAAGGCGCTGCTCGACGGTGACGTGCAGGTGGCTGACATCTACACCGCCGACCCGGTCATCGCCAAGGAGGACCTGGTGGTCCTCGAGGACCCGCAGAACCTGATCCTGCCGCAGAACGTGGTGCCGGTGGTCAGCTCGAAGGTGGACGAGGCCGCGGCTGAGGCGATCGCCAAGGTCAACGCCGCCCTGTCAGCCACCGAGCTGCAGAAGCTGAACGCCCGCTCGGTCGACGAGAAGCTGGGCTCCGACCAGGTCGCCCGCGACTGGCTGGCCGAGCAGGGCCTGTGAACCTCAGCGGCTGAACACACGCACCGGGTTGACCAGGTCGAGGCCCACCAGCTGACCCACCTCAGGGGTCTGGTGGCCCCGCACCCGGGCCAGGATGGCGGTGGTCGACTCGCTGAACTCCGGGTCGACCCGGGCCAGCTGCAGGGTGACCAGCGCGTCGTGGCCGTAGAAGTCGACCCGCGAAACGTAGCCGTCGGCCAGCCCCTGCCCGGGTTGGGTCAGCCGCAGCTGCTCCGGGCGCAGCAGCACGTCGACCTGCCCGCGGGGGATGAACCCCACCACCGGCAGCAGGCCGATTGCGCAACGCACCTGCTGGCCGGCGGTCTCGCCGGCCAGCAGGACGGCATCACCCATGAAGGTGGCCACCTGCGGGTCGGCGGGTTCACCGTAGATGGTGCGCGGTTCGGCGACCTGGCGTACCTGCCCGCTGCGCAGCACCGCGATCTCGTCGGCGAACGAGAGGGCCTCGGACTGGTCATGGGTCACCAGCACCACGGTCGCCCCGCTGGCCCGCAGGGCCCTGGCCGTCGCCTCACGGGTGCTGGCGCGCAGGCCGGTGTCCAGCGACGAGAACGGCTCGTCGAGCAGGACGAGCGCAGGTTCGGGGGCCAGGGCCCGGGCCAGCGCCACCCGCTGCTGCTGGCCCCCGGACAGTTCCGCGGGGCGCCGTTCGGCGAGCTCGGCTGGCAGTTCGACCAGTTCGAGCAGTTCCAGCACCCGGTCGCGGTGCCCGCGTTCGCGGCGTGACCAGCCCGGGCGGGGCAGCCCGAAGCTGATGTTCCCGGCCACCGACAGGTGCGGGAACAACCCGCCCTCCTGGCGGACGTAGCCGATGCCGCGCCGTTCGGGCGCCACCCAGGTGCGGCCGCTGCTGACCACCCGTGAGCCGATGGTGACCTGGCCGCCGGTCGGCCGCAGGAAGCCGGCGACCGCCCGCAGCAGGGTGGTCTTGCCGGAACCGGAATCGCCCAGCACCGCCGTCGTCCGACCCTCGGCCACAGTGAGGCTCACCCCGTGCAGTACCTCGGTGTGGCCGTAGCCCGCCCTCAGGTCGTGGACCTCGAGTGTGCTCATCGGCTCACCTCTCCCCGGTGATCTGTCGTCGCAGCACCACGGTGAGCGGCACTGACAGGGCAATCATGACCGCCGCATAGGGTGCGGCGGCGGCATAGTCCAGTTCGTCGCTGGCAGCCCAGAATGCCAGCGCGAGCGTGTTGGTGCCCGAGGGAGCCAGCAACAGGGTGGCCGTCAACTCGGTCGAGATGGCCAGGGCCACCAGCACGAACCCGGCCAGCACCGAGGGGGCCGCCAGCGGCAGCACGACCCGGCCGAGCACACCCGGGCCGGCCAGTCCCAGGGAGCGGGCAGCCTCGGCCAGTTCGGGTGGGGCCGCCGCCAGTCCCGAGCGCAGGGAGACCGTGGCGCGGGGCAGGAACAGGATGGCGTAGGCCAGCACCAGCAGGGTGACGGTCTGGTAGATGCCGGGCACCCACCGCACCGCCAGGGTCACCAGCGCCAACGCCACCACCACCCCCGGCAGCGCACTGGCGATGTAGGTGGCCCGTTCCAGCAGCACCGCCAGCAGGCCGTGGCGACGGTTGAGCAGTAGTGCGACCGGCAGGGCCAGGACCACCGCCACCAGCCCACCGAGCAATGCCAACCCCAGGGTGGTGCCGGTGACCTGCCACAGGTCGGCATGGCCGCGGCCGCGCTGGCTGGTGCCCACCACGAGCCAGCGGACCACCATCACCACCGGCACCAGCACCGACAGGCCGACCAGCCCGGCCAACGCCGCCAGGGACGGCCAACGCCAGTTGCCCAGGGGCAGCGGGGCGGGGCGCCGCAGCGCTCCCGAGCCCAGCCTGGCCACTCGTCCGCGACCCCTCAGGAGCATCTCGGCGGTGAGCAGCAGCAGGCACAGCAGCAACAGTACCGACGCCAGCAGGGATCCCTGCTGGCTGCTGAACCCGACCGCGTACTGCTGCAGGATCGCGGTGGTGAAGGTCTGGTAGCGCATCATCGACAGCACCCCGAACTCGGCCAGCAGGTGCAATGCGACCAGCAGTGCACCGCCGCTGACCGCCGGTCGAAGCCGCGGCAGCACCGTGCGCCAGAAGGCGCTGAACGGTCCTAGGCCCAGGGAGCGGGCAACCTCCTCCTCACCCGCGTCCAGGGTGCGCAACAGCGCGGCGACGGGCAGGAACACGAACGGGAAGTACGCCAGCGTGGTCACCAGCGCGGCGCCCCCGAGGCCGACCAGGCCCGGCTGCCACGAGACCCAGGCGTAGCTCGACACGAAGGCGGGGATCGCCAGCGGCGCCAACATCAGGGTGCGCCAGATGCCGGCGCCGGGCAGGTCGGTGCGTTCGACCAGCCAGGCGGCGCCGATGCCCAGCACGACCGCACCGGGCACGGTGAGCAGCATCAGCCACACCGTGTTGGTCAGCAGCCGCCCGATTCGGGGCCGGAACAGGTAGTCGATCGCGGCCTGCGGGCCACCGTCGCCGACCGCGGAGGTGAGCACCACCACGATCGGCAACAGCACCAGGACGGCCACCAGCGCGGCGGCCACCTGGAGCCACCGGTGTTCAGAGGATGCCGGCATCAGTCATCAGTCGGGTGACCTGCTCGGAGTTGAGGGTGAAGGGATCGACGGGCGGCGCATCGAGGCTGTCCAGCGGCGGCAGGGCCGGGTCGGAGGCCACCCCGTTGCCGACGGCGTACTCCATGGACTTCGAGGTGACCAGTTCCTGCTGCCCCTCGGGGGAGGTGACGAAGGCCAGGAACTGCTGGGCCTGGTCGGGTCGGTCGCTGCTCTTCAGCACGCCGCCGGCCGACAGGGACACAAAGGCACCGGGGTCCTTCTTGCCGAAGTAGTGCAGCCTGGTATTGGCAGAGCCCTCCTTGGTGCCGGCCTGGTCGCGGTACCAGTAGTAGTGGTACATGATGCCGACGGGCACTTCACCGGCGTTGACGGCCTTCATGGTGGCGACATTGTTCTGGTAGACGGTGGCGCCGGCCTCGAGGGCCTTGAGCCAGGCGGCGGTCTGCTCCTCACCGCGGTCGGCGAGCATGCCGGCGACGATCGCCTGGAAGTCGGCGCCGCCGGGGGCGCAGCCCCAACGGTCCTTCCAGGCGGCATCGGCCAGGTCCATCATGGACGAGGGGAGTTCGGCCTCGGTGATGGTCGAGGTGTTCCACACCAGCACCGTCGACCGGGCGGCGATGGCCATCCAGTCCTTGGTGGAGGGCACCATCTGCTCGGGCACCTGGGCCAGGGTGGCGGCCTCGACCGGCGCCAGCAGGCCCGCCCGCTGCACCAGGGTCATGGCCGGGGAGTTCTCGGTGAGGAAGACGTCGGCGGGGGAGCGCTCCCCTTCCTGGACGATCTGGTGGCCCATCGAGGAATCCTGGCCGGCGCGGACCTGGGTCTTGATGCCGGTCTTGGCGGTGAACGCCGCGGCCCACGCCTCGGTGAGGTTCTGGTGCTGGCTGGAGTAGATCTGCAGCGCCTCGGGGTCGGCCGTGAACTCATCACCGGAGTCGGAACTGCAGGCGGCCAGTGCCAGCGGGGTGACGGCCAGCGAGGTCAGCAACAGGCGGCGGGACAGGGTCGTGGTCACGGTCGTGGTCCTTCTTGTGGGGTGGCCGGCAGCAGGAGTTGCTGCAGTCGTTGGGTGGGTCGGGCGGTCAGGCGCCACAGCAGCACACCGGCTGCCAGGGCCAGGCAGGTGCCGAGCAGGGGTCGTCCGAGCCAGTCAAGGATGTGGAACTGGACCAGGTAGATGTGCAGGCTCGCGGCAGCCAGCACCGTGACCGGCTTGACGAGGCGGGTGGGCACCGGCACCCGGGCGACCAGGGCCAGCGCCGTGATGCCGGCCAGGATCAGCCCGTTGCGCAGCGCGTCACCGGGGAAGAAGTCCACCACCCCCACCGCGGCGGCGGCCAGGGTGAGCAGCCGCTGGTTCACGGTGGTGGCCCGGGACAGGGCCAGGCCGGCGGCGAACAGGAAGAACACAGTGGGCATGATGCCGCGCAGGGTTCCCTCGAACAAACCCAGGATCGTGAACCGGGCGACCAGGCCCACCAACAGCAGCCCGAACGCCACCCGCCAGGGGTGCGACTGCCAGCCTCGGCGCAGCGCCGGCACCGACAGCAGGGCGGTGGTGACCAGCAGGCACAACACCAGCGCGTCGACGAACCACAGCTCGTTGCGCTGCAGCCGGTTCACGTCACCGGTCGCCCAGTTGGCCAGCAGCAGGTTCGCCAGCCCGTAGCGGCCGGTGACCATGCCGAAGGCGGCCACGGCCATGGTGGGGATGGCGATGCCCAGCAGCAGTCGCCCGGTGGAGCGCCAGCGCAGGCGAGTGGTGGCCAGCGACAGGCCGAACATGCCGGCGCTGTACCCGGCCACCGCCAGCAGGGCGTGCGCCCCGCCCGGCAGTCGGAACAGGTGGGCATGGGAGCCGGCGATCATGACCACGGCCAGGGCGCGCAGCACCACCGAGGTCTCGACCGGGCGGGTGCGCCGGGCCCCCGGCTGTGGGCCGGCGCCTGCGGGTGCGGCGGCGCGGACGAGGTCGTCGAGGCGACGGTGGTGCCAATCGGCGGGCAGGTCGCCCAGCAGGTCGGTGAGCACGGCGCCGGCCTGGACGTGGCTGAGCGAGTCGCCGCCCTGGCTGACGAAGGACTGGGTGAGGTCAATCCCGTCGCCCCCGAGCAGGTCGCCGAGCACGGTGGCGACGCGGGTGGCTGTTGACTGGGTGGTCTCGGGCCGGGTGGTCTCGCTGCTGCGGACCAGGGCATCGCAGCCGGCACGGTCGACCTTGCCGTTGGCCAGCCGGGCCAGCGCGACGACGGCCACCCGCACCTGCGCGACGCCCAGGCTGCTGGCGTGGGCCGCGAGCCGGCGGGCCCGGGTGTCGGTCTGCTCCGCGGGTTCGTCGGGGACCGGTTCGACGGCCACCCGCAAGCCGGTGTCGTCCCCGGTGACGCAACAGACCAGGTCGTCCGCCTCGAGCGCGGCCTCGACCCGGGCCAGGTCGATGCGCAGCCCCAGTACCTTCACGAAGCCGGAGCGCCGGCCGGTCACCTGCAGCAGCCCGTCGCGCAGCACGCCCAGGTCGCCGGTGCGCAGTTCGTCCAGCATGGGGCCGAGGGCCAGTTCGTCGGGGTGTTCGGCGTAGCCCATCATGACGCCGGGGCCGCGGACGATCACCTCGCCGCTGCCGGTGCGCGGGTCGGCGCCGGGGACCGTGGTGTCGATCGTGATCGTGGTGCCCGGCAGGGGTCGCCCGACGGTGGCCGGGCTCGCGATGGCGTACTCGGCTGGCTGCACAGTGATGCGCGCGGTCGCCTCGGTCTGGCCGTACATGACCGACAGGCCCCAGCCGTGGCGCCGGCCCAGTGCCGCGGTGCGCTTGACCCGGTCGGGGGCCAGTCGTCCGCCGGCCTGGGTGACCAGGCGCAGGCTCGGGTGGGGGCGGTGGAGGACCCCGGTGGTCTCCATCAGTTCGACCATGTGGGGGACGACCGCCAGCGTGGTGACCCCCTCGTCGACCTGGCGCCAGAACACCTCGTCGAGCACCGAGGCCTCGCTGAGGGTCACGGCGGCACCGACGGTGAGGTGGCTGTGCAGCACCGACAGCCCGAAGGTGTAGTGCAGCGGCAGGCTGGTGATGCCCCGGTCGTCGGGGCCCAGGTCGAGGGCGGTGGCGATGCCCCGGGCATTGCTGGTGATGTTGTCGTGGGACAGGCGCACCAGCTTGGGGGAGTTCGTGCTGCCCGAGGTGCTCAACAGCACCGCCAGGTCGGGGTGCAGCAGGTGCCGCGGGGCACCGGTCAGGTGCTCGATGCGGCCACCGGCCAGGGACAGGTCGGCGGGCCAGGTGTCGGTGATGATGCCGACATGGCCCGCCTCCAGCACCGCGAACCAGGCCACGATGTCCTCGACGGTGGGTCGCAGTCTGACGTGGGCGAGCAGGCGCCCGGCCAGGCTGTGGGGGAGGGCCGCGGCCAGGTCATCCACCCGGGCACGCAGGGTGCCGTGGTCGACCACTGAGCCGTCGACGTCGACCAGGGCCGGCCGACGGGGATCGACACTGCCGGTGGGCGGCAGCGGGGAGAACCCGGTGCGAGCCGGACGGCTCAGGAGGTCATGCACTCGGTTAGGGTAGCCTTACCCGACTGAATTAGACAAGGGGACAGTTGTCAATTGATCTGCCGCGGGGTGTGCGGCTGTGGTGGGCAGACCTGAGGGCGGCCGACATCGCCACCGCCGCGACGCTGCCCGCAGCCGAACGGGCCCGGCTCGACGAGCTGTCCGACCAGGCCGCCAGGGGCCGCCGCCTGGTCGGAGCACTGCTGCTGCAGGAGGCGGTGCGGACCGTGCGTGGTGCCCCGCCCGACAGCGTGGTCGAGGTGAGTCGCACCTGTGACGGGTGTGGCGCCCAGCACGGTCGTCCGGTGGTCGCCGACGGGCGGGGGCCGCACCTGTCGCTGGCCCACGCCGGGCTGCTGGTGGTGGTGGCGACCTGCATGGGGGCGCCGGTGGGGGTCGACGTCGAGCGCGCCGACCGGTTCGCGAGCCCGGCCGAGTGTGCCGCCTGGGTGGAGTCGGAGGCCCGGTTCAAGGCCGGTCCGGGTGCGGCCGAGGGGGTCCCCCTGCGCGTGGAGACCCCCATGCCGGGTTACTGCACAGCGCTGGTGGTCGCACCAGTAATGTCCATCAACTCGGCTCGATCGGCCGATGGGCCGCCCCTCGGCCCCGGTTGATGGACGTTGCTGGGTCACCTCAGCCGGCCAGGGGAATGCCGGTCCAGTTCTTCGCAGTGGGGATCGTGCGCAGCGGTCGGCTGGCCAGGGTGAGCCCGGCGCCGGCCATGAGCAGGACGACGAAGGCGATGGCCGTCGGGCTGTGACCCCATTCGGTCAGCCCCCAGCCGGCCAGGGCGGGCGCCAGGGAACCCAGGGCCATCGCGCCGGTGGCAGCCACCGAGGTGACTCGCCCGAGCTTGTCTGCCGGGACGATCGTGGTGACGATGCCGCCCATGATGGCGTTGACCGGGGCGACCCCGAGACCGACCAGGCCCGTCACCAGCCCGAGCTGCCGCAGGTCCAGGCGCAGTGCCAGCAGGGAGCCGAACAGGGCGATCCAGACCAACCCGGCCGGGACCACCAGGCCGCCGCGCAGGCGGTGGGCCAGGGTCGGGGCGGCGATGGCACCCACCAGCATGCCCACCCCGGCGAAGCCCTCGACCAGGCCCAGCTGCCACCCGGGAACGCCCTCCTGCAGCATGGTGAACAGTACGGTGGTGAGCAGGCCGCCCAGGGCCAGGTTGACCAGCAGTGCGACCGAGATCAGGGCCCGCAGCACGGGAATGCGCCAGGCGTGGACGAGTCCTTCACGCAGGTCGGCCAGCGGGCTGGCGTGCTCGGTGCGACCGGGGTCCAGCGACGCACGCACGCCCATGGCTGCAGGCAGCGTCGACAACGACAGCAGCGCCGCCGCGGCGAACGGGACGGCCGGCCCGAACCCCAGCAACACGCCACCCAGGGGTGAGCCCAGCAGGCCGACGACGGCGTCGCGGCCCTGGTTGGCGCTGGTGGCCGTCGGGATCTGCTCGGTGGTGACCACCTGTTGCAGGCAGGCATTGGTCAGCGAGGTGAACAGCCCGGCGCGGATGCCCCCGAGCACCGCCAGCACGGCCAGCGCCGCGGTGGTGACGCTGCCCGTGGCGACCAGCGCCGCGAGCACGCCCCAGACCACCAGCCCCGAGATGGCCTGCCACGCCAGGAGCTGGCGCCGGTCGACCCGGTCGACCAGCACCCCGCCGGGCAGGCCGAGCAGCAGGGCGGCGCCGAGGTAGGCGGTGGCCACCAGACCGCCAACGCCCACCGACCCGGTGACCAGCACGGCCACCAGCGGCAGGGCGAAACCCTGGATGGCGGCACCCAGGGCCGAGCCGGTGTCGCCGCCCCACCACAGCAGGTAGTCGCGGTTGCCGAACAGCCGCACGGGGGTGGTCGGTGTCGTCGTTGTCGTCATGACCTCAGGGTAGGTCTGCAACAGTCATTGCGCAATAGACATTGCGCAAAATGTGTTGCGGGATTCTGGGGTGTTTGGGAGGATGGTGGCGTGGAGAGCCCGAACATGGAGCAGTTGCGTGCCGTCGCCCACCCGACCCGCATCCGGATCATGACGCTGCTGGCCTACCAGGGGCCGCTGCGCGCGACCGATCTCGGCGAGCCGCTGGGGCTGGCGCCGAATGCGGTTTCGTACCACCTGCGCATCCTGGCCCGGGCCGGACTGGTCACCGAGGCCACCGGGGTCGGCCAGGACAAGCGCGAACGCTGGTGGCAGACCGCCCATGCCAGGTACGAGATCGACGACCCGGGTCAGGCGCCGCAGTTGTTCACCCACATCAGGCAGGTGGTGGAACGTGCCCTGGACCAGGCGTTGCAGTCGGACCTGCCGGAGGGGTCGAAGCCGGCGCTGTCGTTCGCCTCGGCCTGGCTGCCGCCCGCGGAGTTCGACCAGGTGCTGGGGGCGGTCGGCGCTGCCACCGAGAAGCAGTTGAAGCTGGCCCAGGCCGCGGCCGAGCAGCGCGGGGCCGACAAGTCCGAGTGGCGCATGTACGACATCGTCCTGGTGGCCTCACCCGCGCCCCGCGAGGACGGCTCGACCAGCTGAGGAGGAATCAGTCGAGCAGACGCACGTCGGCAGTGTGGCCGCGGGTGGCCAGCTTGGCGTCGCAGGTGTACAGCGGCGCTCCGAGGGCCTCGGCGAGGGCGATGTAGCTGGCGTCGTAGGTCGTGAACTGGTGCCTCAGCTGCCAGACGCGCCCGGTCAGCGTAGTCATGGGGTGCCGTGTGATGCTCATTGACTGGAAGTTCTGGAGCGCCTGCTCTGCCAGGGTCGTGCTGAGCCTGCCGCCGAGCAACAGGCCGCGCAGTGCGGACAGGACCTCCACGTCGAGCAGGTGTGGTGCGTCCACGTCCCCGGCCAGGGCTTCCAGGGGTTCGTCGCTTGGCTGTCGTCCGACCAAGGCCTCGACCATCGCCGAGGCGTCGATGACGATCATGGACGACCCTGGCGGACTGTGGTCACGATGTCCTGGCTCGTCGGCCCTGAGGTGCGGTCAAGGGATCGCAGCCGTTCTACCATCTGCTGGTTGCTGGGACGTGCGGCCCACCGCGTCAACTCTGCGGCCACGTAGGCGGACAGCGACATTCCCTCGAGGGCGGCGCGCTCCTTGAGTGTCTCCGCCACATCTTCGGGCACCTCACGGATGTACAGGGTTGTCATGTGGCCATGCTAGCACTTTGCAAGCAGACTGCCACGGCGGACGACAAAGGCCCCCGGTCGCAACCGGGGGCCGTCGTGGCGGAGGTGTTGGGACGGTACTCGAAACTGTCGGCAACAGAGGCGGGGATCGCCCGAGCACGAGCCAGGGCCGAGGAGTGCCAACGAGCAGAGCCGTGGAAGGCTCCTGAGCTGACGGCTGTGACGCGTGTGCGTCGACTCATGGCCGAGGAGATTGGGGCGATCGTCGCGGACTATGAGGCAGGCATGGGGTGCATCCTCATCGCACGGAAGTACGGTGTCGCTGACAACACCGTGCTCGACCATTTGAGGTTCGCCGGGGTCCAGATTCGTTCCCGCGGGCAACTCACCGCCGAGCAGGTGGCAGCCCTCATCGCTGGCACGCAGGGGGAGTAAACAACGCCGAAATCGGACGTCGCCTTGGGGTCACCCGTCAGGCGGTGTCATTACGGCTGAGCTGAGCAAGAAAGTCAGCCAGCGAGTAGTGCTCCTCGTCGTGTCGACAACCGTGAGCAGAGTTCGGGCACGTTTCCCAGCCGGGGCGCGACCTGCAGCACCTCAAAGGCTCCGCCTCCGCTCCAAGCGACCGACTCGGAGATACCTCCGGTGTCGCTCCCTGAGACCACCGTTTCCAGCCGAGGAAGAAGCACCGAGGACACCGTTTCGACCAGTCGCTCCGACGTGATCCACTGTCGCCCCATCTTGTGGGCCACAGCGGCGGTGGTTCCTGATCCACCGAAAATGTCGACAACCAAGTCGCCCGGGTTGGTCGAGATGTGCAGGATGCGCTGGAGCAGCGCTTCCGGCTTCGGGGTGTCGAAGACGGTTCCTGAGTCGGGAAAGAGGTTGGCGAGGTGCCGCTTGGCGTCGTCGTTGGTGCCGACCTCACGCCCGTTCCATAGAGTGCTTGGTACTTGGAGTGCGTCTATGTCGAAGTTCTTCATGCGTGGCTGACCAGATCCACCCTTGGTCCACCAGATGCGATCCTCGTCGAGTAGACGACGGAAGGTCGGCTCGGTGGCAAACCACGAGCGGCCACGCGGCGGGCGCAGTTCGTGGCCGGCGGGATTGGTGATCACGTACTGCTGGCCAGCTCGGAAGCCCGGGGCGGTGAATGGCGCATCGCGCCACGGTCCGCGAGGGTCCCCGTCGCGGTTGGAGGCTTCGACACCGCCAGGCACTCGGTTGCGCGTGCGCTTCCATGCCTTCTGGCCGGACGGGGCGTACACGAGGATTGGGTCGTGGGCGAACGAGATGGCCGTTCGGGACTCGACCGTCAGGCGCTTCTGCCAAACCACAGTCGCGACGTAGGCGTCGGCGCCGAAGACCTCATCGAGGATGAGACGCGCCTTGTGGCTCATCGTCTCGTCAAGGTGCACCCAGACGGACGCGTCGTCGGCGAGGTATGGACGCAGCGCAGATAGCCGGTCGCGCATCATCGACAGCCAAGTGCTCTCGGCGAGGGCGTCTGAATAGTGCCCGAACCGCTTGCCGGTGCCGAACGGCGGATCGATGTAGACACATCGGATCGAGTTCTGGCGCAGGGATCCTCGTGCGGCGAGCGCATCGAGCGCATCGAGACCGTCGCCGCAGACGACTGTGCCAGTCGGTCCGTCCTCACCTCTAACGGCGACATCGGTGACCTCCAACCCAAGCAGGCACTGCTCGGCTGGATCGACCCAGGCGTACTCCGTCTCGCCGCGAGCGACGAGAAGCTGGTCCCGGTTCGGCCAGGTGAGGTGGGTCGAGATGGTCATGCGGCTCAGTGAACCAGCGACCGCTGACAGAACCCGACAGGCGCACCGTGAGGTCAGAGAGTCCACGCTCAGATTGGTTTAGAGATCATGTCGTTCCCCGTATTCGTCGTACGTTGCCAATAGGCTCAGGCGCATGACAGCCGCTCCCCACGAGGACATCTCTGCGCCCCCACTGCGCCCGTTTCTGAAGTGGGCAGGCGGCAAGGGGCGGCTGCTGGCGCGCATCTTGCCGCACGTCCCGGCCTCGTTCGACAACTACCATGAGCCGTTCCTGGGTGGCGGTGCGATGTTCTTCGCGGTGCGCGAACGGATGACAGGGACGCCGCATCTGCACGACCTAAACGACATCCTCATCAACGTCTGGCAACGTGTGCAGGAGGACCCTGCGGCTCTCTACGCCGCGCTGGAGTGGTACCACGAGCGGGACTCCAAGGACTTCTACTACGAGCAGCGCTCGGCGGAGCCAGAGAACCGCACCCAACAGGCGGCGCGCTTCATCTACCTCAACCAGACTGCCTGGAACGGCCTGTGGCGGGTCAACAAGTTCGGGCAGTTCAACGTCCCGTGGGGTGACCGTCCGTTCCGGGGCATCGATGAGGACACGCTGTTCCGGATCAGTGACGCGCTAATCGGGGCGACGATCACGAACATGGACTTCCGCGACTCCCTTGAGAAGCCTCATGCTGGTGACTTCGTCTATCTCGATCCTCCGTACCTGCCCATCTCGGATACCTCGAAGTTCTACCTGTACACCGAGAAGCGCTTCAGGGCGCCGGACCTCGGCGAGCTGGCCGAGCTCTGTCACGGACTCACCGAGCGCGGGGTCCACTGGGTTATGTCCAATCGTGACACCCCGCAAGTCCGTGACCTGTTCCCGGGCTGTGACATCGTGCGCTTCACGACTCGCCGCTCCGTGGCTGCGCAGAATCGCCGTGACGTCGAGGCGCTGGACTCGCCTGAGGCGCTGATCATCGGGAAGCGAGCGTGACCGCACAGCCCGTCGACGCCATCTTCATCTGGAAGATGGAGGCGGCCTCAGTATTCAAGCCAGTGTACGGGCGCGACCCGATGACAGGCTCGACTGTCGACCCTGCGACCGGGAAGAAGGACCAGTCGTACTCGAAGGACTACCTCCAGCCCGATACCCCAGGCTCACAGGTCTTGGAGCGTGTCCTCGGGAAGGTTCCGCCAGTCGAGGACGGGTTGGTCCCGATCAAGTGGAGATGGCCCGGGGGTGAAGTCGATGGGGCCCTTCGGCAACACGACAAGATCATGGTTCGCAAGGATCTGTCTTGGCCGAAGAATAGGCCGCCCGCACCCTGGCGGCTGAAGCCGTCGCCGCAGCCCGGGGACGTCGAAGTCTTGGCAGGCACTCCCAACCTTGGGACGCCCCAACTGGCCGACCAAGAGTTCGCCAGGATCGTGGCAACCGGCGAGCATCCATGGCTCTTGGGCGTTCATCTCGCTGGCGAAGGCTCCATCCTGCATGCCCGGGTGGTCTTCGAGAACCCCTCGGCTGCCCACGCAGGTGCGTCGTGGGATCTGGTGCCGCCCGAGGTTAAGCAGGTGGCCCAAGGCTTCCGGAGCAACCAGGTGATGGGCGTCGTGGAGTACAGAGCAGGAGCCGCAATGACCGACACCCTTGTGCAGCGCATCTTGGCAGCCTTCGAGGACAGCCCCAACGTTCTGCTCGTCGGGCCGCCGGGCACTGGCAAGACAGTCGCGATGGAGAAGGTTGCGGCGTTGTACTCAAGCACGCCTCCGTCTGGTGTGACGTTTGATCCGGACGTGCTGCACGCTGCGTTCGGGAGCGGAGCAATGCCTCCCCAGGGAAGTCGCCGCTTGGCGTCGCTGCTCTTCCATCCCTCGTACGCCTACGAGCACTTCGTTATGGGCCTGCTGCCGGAAGTGGTCAAGGACGCCAGTGGCAACCCGACGGGCGTAGTCACTGTCAGCCCCAAGGTCGGCCCTCTGTTGGAGTTGGCGCAGTTCGCCTCGACCGCTCCGGACAACAAGGCTCTGCTTGTCCTGGATGAGTTCAACCGGGGCAATGCTGCTGCGATCTTCGGTGACACGCTGGCGCTTCTCGATCGGGATAAACGTGACGTTGCGTCTATCGACACTCCGTACGTGCACCTGAAGCCAGGGACCAGTCTCGGCCCGCTAGGTTCCACGACCTCCCTACCGACGGATCTCCACGTCCTCGCCGCCATGAACTCCGCCGACCGTTCTGTGGCCCCGCTGGACGCTGCGCTCCGTCGCCGTTTCAGCATCCTTCACGTCGATCCGGATCTGGAGGCTCTCCGCAACGAGCTCAAGCCAGACGACGTCGGGGTGGTCCTGGATGACCCGACCACGTGGGCCACAGGGGAGCACGTTGCGTCTGTTGCCATAGCAATCCTGGAGAGCCTCAACCGCCGCATCGAGTTCGTCTTGGGCCGAGACTTCTTGCTTGGCCAGTCCGTCTTCTGGCACCTCAATACGGCCGATGTCGACAGCGCACTGGAGTCCCTGGCGGTTGCACTCGACAACCGCGTGCTGGGGACGCTGACGCTCTCGTTCACCGATGACGACGAAGGTCTGGCTGCTGTCCTCAATGTCAACGTCGCATCGAGGGGGCCGGCGGCAGCAACCTGGGCGACGCCGCCGAGCGAGTTGACGCGTTGGCCGAGCCGTCTGCGGGTCTCCCGATTCCAGGACTTCAGTGGAGCCGATCTGGTGCAGGCATTGGTGTCGTTGCTCGACGCGACGGTCATCGCCACGCATGTCGCGACGACTGCCGCAGTGGCCAGTGCTGAGGAAGCAGACGCAGGAGACTCCGACGCTACTGACGATGGACCCGCAGCCGACGATGCCTCGGCCCAAGACGACGAGGACGTCGAGGCATAGGGCCGTGCTGCGCCGCATCCCGGTCACTGAGTACGTGCCCGTCGAGGACGTCTCTAGCGACGACATCCGCCTCATACGTGCGCGACTTGCTGAACTCGCTGTCGAGCTCCGGCCTCGTCGGAAGTTCGTCGCGCCGGGGAGTGACCTTGTCATCCGCAACCTTGTCGGGACGGTCCAGGTCAACCGCGACCTCGTGCTCGACATCGCGCCGGATGTGTCGGAGGGTGTCGATTGGGCAGGGGCACTTGTCGATCTCCTGTCGCCGCCAACCAGGATCGGCTTCGGCGGTGAGAACCGGGAGTCGGAGCGACGCCCCGTTCGAGTTCTGCCAGATGCCTTCGCTGAGCTGTACCTGCGCCAACTGGACGGAGCACTGCGCAAGGACGGTCCGCTGACGCTCATCCAATCGCAGTACGCGTCAGTGCCCTCGCTGGCTGGGCGTCTCGACGTCACCCGGTGGGTCACTCAGCGCACGCTCAAGCCTGCGGACTTCCCCCAGCATCGGTCGGCCCTCACGGTCGACAACCCGTTCACGGCGATGCTGGCTGCTGTCGCGCAGCTGCTGGCGTCGAGCACCAGTGATCCTCGTGTCGCCTCCGCCCTGCATGGTGCCTCTGGGCGGTTGCGGCCTGGCTTGGCGCCGCATGTGGCTCTCGACCCGAGTGCAGCGCTGAGAGAACTACCCCCTCAATGGCGCGCGTACGGCCCGGCATGGGCTACTGCGCGATCCGTAGTGCGCCGCGTGGCTCCGCTGCGCCGACACGGTCACTTGGAGGGTTTGGGGGTGGCTCTGGAACCGTGGCCACTGCTGGAGACGCTGTTGGAGCGATCGCTCAAGGCAGTGGGCGAGGTCGCTGCCCGGCAGGGGCATGCGGGACTCAGCGGTCTTGGGCATACAGGGACGTACCCCCTGCGGACCCCCACTGGTGACACGGCACCTGGAACCGAGAGGTTTCACGTCAAGGGCGACGTCGATCCCGACGGCCTGCTCAGGCGAGGGAGCGACGTCGTTGCCACCTTCGAAGCGAAATACACAACACCGACGACGGAGCGGATTCGCACGCACGCCTTCCAAGCACTGACCACGGCTGCCGCACTGCGGTCGCCGATCGCGGTGCTGGTGTATCCGACAAACTTCGAGCCGATCATCTGGGAACTGACAGGCTTCACGACCCATCCGCAGCGGCTCATTGCTGTCGGCCTGGATATGTACCGCTACCGGAGCGGCGTTGGCGACGCGAGCCGGGCGGAACGGCTGTACCGAGGAATCGAGGCGGCATTGCCAGCCGCGTCCGCGGCGGCAGCCGTGGCCTCGTAGCCGACCAGGTCAGGCGACGCCGTCGTCCCACTCGATGAAATACGAGTAGTCGGTGCCGTACAGCACGCGGTTGAACTCGGCTTCGTTCATGGCTTCGAGTTCCTCGCAGCGGTTGTAGATGCCGCGGTTGACGAAGCGCAGGTGGCGGCGGGTGACGCAGGGGAACTCTGGGGAGCCGCAGGCACACCCGTCGTTGTCCTCGGCAGGACCGTGGGCGACCACGATCTCCACGAGCGCCCGCATCCACTTGTCACGCTTGCGGTACGCCTCGTCGCGCTCGGTGCTGAGCTTGTGACAGGCCTCGCGGTAGTCCTCCACCTTCCGCTTCGACTGCGCGACGTGCTCCTCATGACGGGTCAGCGTCTCAACGTAGGACTCACCGGGGCGCTCGAAATGGTGGCGGCAGTCCCGACATATCTCGCCGGACTCCTTCGTGGGGAAGTAGGCGAAGAGGTAGCCGCAGCAAGTGCAGGTGTCGTACCTCTGGCGAGCGGTCTCCTCAGCGGCGCGGGCCTCCTCGCGGACAGCCTGCGCAGCGGCGGCACGTTCCGCCCGGATCTGCTGGGTGACGAGGTTGTTGGCGACGGCCTCGCGAAGGACGTGCGCCTGACCGGGCGATAGCGTGGCAACCGCCCGGATGACATTGATTCCGAGGCTCTGAGCAGCCTGGATGAGTTCACGACTGCTGACGCCCAGCTCGTGGGCCAAGTCGCAGACAGCGATGCGCTGGTTTCCCATGTTCACCATGATGCGCGCAGCCACCGACAGAAGTGGGGCGGCGGGACGGTGCGAGCACTGCCAAGCAGTTCACGGTTGTCGGAACGCGTCCAACAGTCCGGCCGATGGTGCAAGTTCGGACCCAGACTGTCGGACCCTCCCACTACAGTGCTGCCGGAGCCTGGACGTCGACACCGGCTCTCAGAAGAGGGAGCAGCCGATGGCCGACCATGTAGGGGCGCACTGGATTCGCGCCGCTTTGCAGGTGAACCCGTACGGGTACAAGGGCAAGAACGAGCCGGCCCAGCGCTACACGTCGGAGGATGACTACAACCAGGCGCTCCTCGACCAGTGCGACGCGCTTGGCATCCAGATGATCGCTATCACCGACCATTGGTGCGTCGACACGGCGGCAGGTCTGATCGCCGCTGCCGAAGCACGAGGCATCGTGGCGCTACCCGGCTTCGAGGCGAACACGTCCGAAGGCGTGCATCTGCTGGTCATCTTCGAGGTCGGGACCCCGTTCGCCGAGATCAATGCGGCGATCGGCATGTGCGGTGGAACTCCCGGCAGCAGTGGGACCGGTAGTTGCGGCTACGACGAGGTGATCGACAAGGTGGTTGAACGGGGCGCCTTGGTCATCCCGGCTCATGTCAACGCGTCACCGAGCGGTCTCCTGGCTCGCGAGAGTGGTCAGCCGCTGCAGCGGATGGTCAAGCATCCGCGCGTCAACGCGCTCGGGATCAGCCCGGACATGGCAGACGCGAGGGACCAGGCGTCGGTCCTTGCCAACCGTAAGCCGTTCGATCGGCAGCACCCACTGGCCGTGGTCTACGCCGACGACGTCATGGGACCTGGCGACCTCGCAAAGCGGGGAGCCTCTTCGTGGTTCAAGGTCAGCACGGAGCGTCTTGAGAGCCTCATGTTGGCCTTCCGCACGCCGGTCACACGCGTCTCAACGGACGATCCCGCAGCAACGCCGCGCGCCATCATCCGGGAGCTCTCCTGGACGGGCGGCTTCCTCGACGAGGTGACGATCCCGCTCTCTGAAGAGCTGTCGGCCTTCATCGGCGGGCCGGGTACCGGCAAGTCGACGGCGATCGAGAGCCTGCGCTACGCGCTCGGGATTGAGCCGATCGGTGCATCGGCACTGGCTGACCACCGTGCGATCGTGAAGGACGTGCTCAAGACCGGCACGATCATCAAGGTGGCAGTCGAAACGGCCAAGCCGACTCCGCACACGTACACGATCGAGCGACTGGTCAACGACGTGCCCGTCGTCCGCGATGCCAGTGGATCGGCTACCAACCTGAGGCCCGAGGACATCGTGCCCCGGGTGGAGATCTTCGGCCAGCACGAGCTTGCCGAGCTCGCCAACGATCCCGCGCGGGTCGCCACGATGCTTCAGCGGTTCACCGGGTCTGACGGCCCTGATCTTGAGCACCAGCGGACGCTCGCGCTGCTGGCTGAGAACCGTGCGCGGTTGCAGAGGAAGGAGGCAGCGAAGGAGACGCTCGAAAACGAACTCGCTGACATCCCGCGCCTTGAGGAGCAGATCAAGCAGTACGACACAACGGACGTGCCGGGGAAGTTGGCCGCACAGCAGCGTCTGGAGCTTGATCAGGCCGTACTCAAGGAAGCCGCCGACCGCATTGGTGAGACGCGCACGACGTTGGCTGACCTTACCGACCCGCAGTTGGGTGCTGACCTGACCGCTGACTACGAGAACGTCGATGACTCACCGCAGAAGGAGCTCCTCAACCGGGCAACTGCCGCGACATCTGGCTTGGCGACGAAGCTCGCCGACATCGCAACACAGGTCCGTGCAGCACTGGATACCGCCGAGCAGGCAGTGGCAGCAGCGCAGGCCGACTGGACGGCGGCTGTCACTGAGCAGCGCGAGGAGTACAACACCGTGCTCCGGACGCTGCATGAGCAGGGCATGCAGCCCGACAAGTACGTCGACACGAAGCGGGCACTGGAAGGACTGAAGGCCAAGCTGCCCCGTCGCAAGAAGCTCGACCAGGAGATTGCAGGTCTCAAGACGACCCGTGGTGGTCTGCTCGGCAAGTTGCGCGACCACGAGAAGCAGCAGACCGAGAGGCTTCACGACGCGATTCGGGCCGCCAACGCGGCAACGGACGGCGTCGTTGTGGTCCAGCCGGTCCCCGACCCGGACAGAGCGGAAATCAAGCAGTTGGTTGTGGATGCTCTTACTGGAGCGAAGAACACGATCACCACGGCGATTGACGCTGACACCTTCTCAACGCGCGCCTTTGTCGATGCTGCCCGCAAGGGGACGGACGGTCTGGCCACGTACGGGATCAAGGGCGCTCAGGCCGCAAACCTGCTCGCCGCTGGCGAGCCACTCTTCCGAGAGATGGAGGAGCTCAGTGTCGGGCTGGCAGTCGACGTCAAGCTCGACGTCGGCTACGGCTCCGGCACCAAGGAGCTCAAGAGCATGGGTCAGTTGTCGAAGGGACAGAAGGCCACAGCACTGCTGCTTCTGTTGCTCAGCGGGTCCGATGCCCCATTGGTCATTGACCAGCCCGAGGACGATCTGGACAACCGCTTCGTCTTCAACGGCATTGTCGCGAACCTGCGCAAGCTCAAGGGCCAGCGTCAGGTCATCGTCAGCACGCACAACGCCAACGTGCCAGTCCTCGGAGATGCTGAACTGATCGTCACGCTCGAGGGCGACGGGCAGCGCGGTCGCCCTGCCGCCGATGGCATCGGGTCGCTCGATGACAAGAAGATCCGTGCCCACGCGGAAAACATCCTTGAAGGCGGCCCGGACGCCTTCAACGCGCGGCAGCACCTCTATGGCTTCTGAGGTAGCGAGTCGACCTCTCGGTGACGTAGAGGAGGTCCTCGACCTCGGTCGACTTGACGACGGTCAGGAGGGCCGGACCGCCGTTGTGAGCCCGGTCGTTCTGGTGCGTTTCCCGACTCTCGCCGGACGGTGCCCCTAGATTCAGTTGCATGCCCAAGGTCCGGATCAGCGCCCTCAGGTTCTCCAGCCTGCTCGCGAACCGGAACATGAACATCTCTGACGTCGCGGGGCGCACCAAGCTCGGCATGCTGGCCGGCGAACTCAGTAGCGGCGACCAGGACATCGAATTCGACGACCTGCTGGTCCTCGCCAAGCTCTTCAAGCGACCCTGGTCCTACCTCCTTATCGATGAGGCTGAGGCGAAACCTGAAGCTGGAACGGACAACCGGACCTTCGCCAACCGGAAGAGCGGCGTCTCGCCGGAGCTTCTGTCCGAGTTGCAGGCGGCCGACCTCATGTTGGAGTCGGCGGGAGAACTGTTCCCGGATGCGACCTTCACGGTGCCCGGCGTCGTGGGGGACGTTCCGGCAAGTCGCTTGGCGGTCGAGATCCGAGCGCTGCTGGGCGTCAGCATCGAAGAGCAGTTGAAGATCAAGGACAAATACGCAGCGCTCCGTCGCTGGGTCGCCGCGCTTCATGGGCAGGGCGTCTATGTCTCCCAGCGCAAGCTAAAGGACCCGACCATCCGGGCGTTCAGCAAGATCGTCGGCAACCAGGCGATCATCGTCGTGGACACCGGGGACACGCCTTATGCCCGAATCTTCTCGGCGCTGCATGAGTACTGTCACATCACGCTGCACTCGACCGGCATCTGCGATCTGGACGACCACAGCACGACGGAGCGGTACTGCAACCAGGTGGCTGCAGAGGTGCTCCTGCCCAGCGCATTGCTGGACCAGGCAGTGGCGACTGGCGTGTTCGCAGGCAGCGACGAGGCGGCCGACGAAGCGCTGAAGGATCTCAGCAAGCGGTTGCACGTCAGTCAAGCTGCACTGCTTATCCGCCTGCGTGACCACCACACGATCTCGCAGCAGGTCTACGAGGCGATGGAACTGCGCCGGGCCGCTCGTCGCGGGGGCGATGGGGGCCGCAAGGGTGGCACCCACTATCCGGTGGCGATCAACAAGGCGGGCCGGCTGTTCGCCCACCGCGTGGTCGATGCGATGACCGACGGAGTCATCGACCGGCAGGACGCCAGCGTGCTGCTTGAGATCGGCGAGCACACCGTGCCTCGGTTCGTTACCGAGTTGATCAAGGGCGACTGAGGTGCCCGATGGCCAACCTGGGAACGCTGTTCGACGACCTTGCGAAGTACTCCATCGACACCAACGTCATCCTGAGCTTCCTCCGTGAAGATGAGGCGGAGCGCTACCCGATGGATGTCTTCAAGCCGCAGTGGGACTTCCTGCAGAAGGCCATCGCTGACGGCCGCGTGGTCGCCGCCAGGCGTGTCGAGACGGAGCTGGCGAAGTGGCAGAAGACCATCCCCGCGATGAAGGGGTGGTTGAGTGACAACAAGCACATGTTCTGCGACATCGCGACCGATGAGCAGCTTGTCGGGGCGAAGCGGATCGTCAATGCCTACCCGGCCTACGGCAGCAACGAGAACTACTTGGGTGATCTTGAAGTGATGGTGTTGGCGCTGTCTCGCCAGCTCACCGTGGTGTCGTTGGAGCTCAAGGCACAGCAGCACAGCGTCAAGCGCCCGAAGATCCCGAACGTCTGCGAGCAGTTCGGGATCGGGTGCGCCAACTTGGCGGGGTTTCTGCGCGCTGAGGGATTCACGTCGGACAACTGAAGAAGCCCAGAGCCCCGCCCTCCACGGTGGATGCGATCTGCGGCCGTCCATCTTCGGTTAAGGAGACCGTCGCCCGTTACCGGGAGACGGAAGTTGACCGGGTGTGCGGGTTGGGCAGATCGAATTCGATCATCTATGGCGCAACTATTTCCCGCACTTTTGCGATATAATTGAACATACATGCGTAAAATTACACAATTGAATAGTGTGCACGCCGCGGCCGCACTTCGACGCTTTGTAATCACCGACTTCAAGCTGCGATATCAAGGGTCCGTTCTCGGATATCTGTGGTCGCTGCTGAAGCCGCTGGTGATGTTTACGATCCTCTACGTCGTGTTCGGTCTTGTGCTTCGGCTGGGCGACTCGGTGCCGCACTACCCGGTTTACCTGCTTCTTGGGCTGCTGCTGTGGAACTACTTCACCGAGGTGACGTCGGTCGGGCTGCGCTCGATCGTGGAGAACGGCGAGCTGATCCGCAAGCTCAGCTTCCCGCGCTACACCATCGTCCTCGCGGGCTCGGTCTCGGCATTTGTCAACCTCGGGATTAGCCTGCTGGTGTTTGCTGGCTTCGTCGTCGTGTCGGGCGTTGATCTGCATTGGCGCACCGTGTTCTTCCCGCTGATCCTCCTGGAACTGTTTGTCCTGGCGATCGGTGTCGCCTTCCTTCTCAGTGCGCTCTTCGTGGTAGCTTCAAGCGCGGTCGTGGATCCATCGTCGTTCGTCAGGCCTCCCGCTGCGATGCCTGGTGCCGATTTCACCTTCGTCGTCTGTGATGGAGAGTTCGCCGTCGGAGTCGGCCATGAACTCACTTAGGCAGCAACCGTCGGGAACTGGTGCCACGCTTGTCCAAGTAGGCCAACATGGCCGAGACGCCCGACGTCTACCGTTCCTCGAGGTCACCCGGGCGGCCCAAGTGTTCCGGGACCTAGGGCACGGGGCCAGACGCCCGGCGCGTGGGCGGGGCGCCCAGAACGCGCCAAGACGACGCGAGACGTCGTAGCGCGACGATCCGCTAAGGCGCTGCAGCCTGACGTGCCCGACGGGTCGAAGCCGGCGCTCTCGTTCGCCTCGGCCTGGCTGCCGGCCGAGGAGTTCGAGCAGGTGCTGGGGGCGGTCGGGTCTGCCATCGAGGAACAGTTGAAACTGGCCCAGGCCGCCGCCGAGCAGCGCGGGGCCGACAAGTCCGAGTGGCGCATGTACGACATCGTCCTGGTGGCCTCGCCCGCCCCCCGCGAGGACGAAGCAATCAGCTGAGCGGGTCGGTGGGGGGTCAGGGGCGACCCTGGCGGATTGCGGACACGATGTCCTGGCTCGACGGCCCTGAGGTGGGGTCCAGGGATCGCAGCCGTTCCACCATCTGCTGGTCGGTGGGGCGCGTGGCCCACCTCGTCAACTGTGCCGCCACATAGGACGACAGGGATGTGCCCTCGAGGGCCGCTCGCTCCTTGAGCGCCTGCACCACGTCTTCGGGCACCTCACGGATGTACAGGGTTGCCACGCGGTCCATGTTTGCACTCGGCAGAGGCTCACGCACTTCCATTTTCGAGCACCTCGCGTGGGGTGCGCGGTGACCGCGCTACGAGGCTCGCGGCGGACGACAAAGGCCCCCGGTCGCAACCGGGGGCCGTCGTGGCGGAGGATACGGGATTTGAACCCGTGAGGGCGTGAACCCAACCCGCTTTCCAAGCGAGCGCCATAGGCCTCTAGGCGAATCCTCCACCGAGCACCTTATCGGAGCGGCGAGCCGTTCGCGAAACCGGCCCCACCGGCCCCGAGTGGCATCAGCGTCCCAGGATCGTCCCGATCGCTGCGATGGACCCGCCCAGCAGGTGGCCGAGGGCCCGGTACAGGTCGGTCCGGGCGGCGTCGACGACCAGGGACGAAAGGGTCTCGCCCCACACGCTGAGGTGCTCTTCCCAGAAGCGGGTGATGCCCGAGACCAGGGTGGCCTGGCCGACCACGTCACCGGACTCGGCGGCGTGCAGCGCGGCCACGGCCAGCTCACCGATGAAGGCCAGTTCCAGGCCCATGTGGTCGTCCGGCTCCTTGTTCAGCGCCGGTGCCTGCAGGCCGAACTCGCCGTAGGCGTGCCGCACCAGCATCGTCGGCTCCTGGAACATCAGCCCCTCCTCGTCGACGTGCACCGACTCCCAGGGTGGCGCCGCGATCGGCCCGGGGCCGACGAACAGGCGCCGGTAGTCGGCCGCCAACTCCTCGGTGGTGGCCGGCTGTTCGACGGCCCGCGCCAGCACGTTCAGCCCGACCCGGGTGGCCTCGTTGCGCCCGGCCATCGGCCAGGCGGCGATCGTGGTGGCATCAAGGTTCGCCACCACCTCGGGTGCCGACTCGACGCGCAGCAGCAGGTTCGCCAGGAAGGCGCACACGGCCGCGATCGCGTCCAGCTCGTCAGTGCTGGGCACCCGGTGGGGGGTGCCCAGGTCAACGCTCGTCACACTGTGTCCCTTTCGCGCGGTGGGGGCACCCGGCTACATGCCGGTGCGCACCATCGCAGCGTAGAACAGCTGGCGTCCGATGAACTCACCGACCAGGCCGAGGACGAAGGCCGCGATCGCCAGGTACATCACGATGCGGATGTCCTTGCCGCGGGCGAGCAGGTACAAAAGCACCGCCATCGCCACCACCGCCAGGAAGACCAGCACGTTCTGCGCCCCCGACCAGAAGCCGTACTGCTCGGTCAGGATCTGCAGCGAGGCCTGCGCGGCCGGGTCCTCATGGGTGCCGAGGAAGCCGATGTAGGCCGGCAGCCCGATGAACTTCAGGCCCATCAGGACGATGCTGCCCAGGGCAATGCCCTCCAGCGAGCGGCGCACCAACCCGTTCTCGCGGTCGGTGACCTCCAGGTTCCGACGACCACGGACGTACAGGTTGATCACCAGCGCTGCACCCACGGCCAACCCGCCGGTGAGCAGCGCGGTGATGAAGAACCGCAGCGGGGTGTGGAAGGTCGACCAGGCCGGCACCGTCGACAGCGAGTAGACCCGGCTGATCGAGTACACCAGCGCCACGCCGACCAGCGCGGTGACGACCGCGACGACCTGGCGCAACCGGTGGCCGCCCCACTTGAACCACTGCAGCAGGGCGAACAGCGCACCGCAGCCGAGGAAGGCGATGCCGGTGAAGATCTCGACGCTCAACGCCGAGTCTGGGAAGTGGCGAATGGCGTTGACTGCCCGCAGCGGGGTGCCGAGGTGGAACATCGAGGCCGCCAGGCCGATCACCAGCAGCGGCCCGGTCGCGTACAGCGCAGGGTCGGTGACCCGGTCCATGACCTTCTGCGGCACCCGGGCCCCGAAGATGTGGATCAGGCCCAGGGTGATGAAGGAGCCCGCCGACAACCCGGCGGCGATGGTGAAGAGCACCAGGGGCATTTCGTGGGTCATGTCAGATCTCCTCCGGGTTTCCGATGGCGCCGGCGCGGGAACCCGAGGGCTTGGCCTTGGGGTGCGGGAGCACGACCAGGTTGGGGTTCGTGATGGTGGGCTTGGGCAGCGGGGCGACATCGGCGGTGGCGCCGGCAGCCTGGCGCAGGTCGACGATCTCACCGAAGGCCAGCGCACGGGTGGGGCACGAGGCGACACAGGCCGGCTCGCCGCCCTCGGCGATGCGGTCCATGCAGAAGTCGCACTTGCTCATCACGCCCTTGTCGGCGTCGTACTGGGGGGCCGAGTAGGGGCAGGCCATCGCGCAGTACTTGCAACCGATGCACACGTCCTGGTCGACGTAGACGATGCCGTTGTCACCGCGGCGCATGGCGGTGGTGGGGCAGACGTCCATGCAGATGGCGTCCTCGCAGTGGTTGCACGAGATCGACGTGTAGTAGCTGTAGACGTCCTGGGTGACACTGCCGTCGGAGGAGTTGGTCGTCCACCCGCCGCCGGTGTACTCGGCGACGCGGCGCCAGGTGACGCCGACGGGCAGGTCATTCTTGTCCTTGCAGGCGACCTGGCAGGCCTTGCAGCCGGTGCACTTGGCCTGGTCGAACGAGAACCCGAGCTGGTTGAAGTTCGCCATGATCACGCCTTCCTGACGTCGACGAGTGCGGAGTGCTGGCCATTGCCCTTGGCGTAGGCCGTCAGTTCGCCCGAGGCGAGCACGTTCACCGAACCGCCGACGTCGAGGCCGCCGGGTGACTCAGGGGTGTACCAGGCTCCCTGCGGCACCGAGAGGACCCCCGGGATGATCCGGTGGGTGACGTAGGCCGGCAGCTTCAGCTGGCCGCGGTCGTTCCACACGATGACCTCGTCACCGAGGCTGATGCCCCGTTCGGCGGCATCGGCGGTGTTGATCCAGACGGTCTGGGGGTGCGCCTCCTTCAGCCACGGGCTGTTGCCGTAGGAACTGTGGGTGCGCTGCTTGTAGTGGTGGCCGATGCACTGCAGCGGGTACTTCTCCTGCAGCGGGTCACCCGGCATCTCGCGGGTCTGCCGGTAGATCGGCAGGGGGTCGATCGGGTGGCCCTCGGCCTGCGGCCAGTCCTGGCTCATCAAGTACAGGTTGGACGACCAGATCTCGATCTTGCCGGACGGGGTGCCCAGCGGGTTGGCCACCGGGTCGTCCCGGAAGTCCTTCAGCGCGATTACCGAGTCGAGTTGCTTGCGCCACACGCCCATCTCACGCAGCTCGTCGAAGCTGGGCAGGTCGGGGATGTTCTTGCGCGACTCCTCGACGATCTCGCGCACCCAGTCTTCCTGGGTCTTGCCCTCGGTGAACTTGTCCTTGACGCCCAGCTTGTCGGCGATGCCGGCCAACTGGTCATAGACCGGAACGGTGTCGTAGAGCGGCTCGATCGCCTTGTCGCAGAAGATGGTGTAACCCATGTTGCCGGCGCTGCCCTGGGCCGCCAGGTCCATCTGTTCGGCGGTGGTCACGTCGGGCAGCAGGATGTCGGAGTAGCGAGCCGAAACCGTCAACTGGTTGTCGATCGTGACGATCATCTCGACGGCCGAGTCATCGCTGAGAATCTCGATGTTGCGGTTGATGTCACCGTGCTGGTTGATCATCGCGTTCGAGCCGTAGTTCCAGATGAACTTGATGTTCGAGTTCAGGACGATGTCGTGTTTGACGTTGGCGTTGCCGTTGAGGTTGTGCAGGTCACGCACACCGTCCTTGTAGGTCATGCCCTTGCCCTTGGTGATGGCATCGGGCCACTGGTAGAACGAGATCACCGGGCGAATCGGGTTCTCCAGCACCGGGAAGCCGGACATGCCCAGGTTCGCCGATCCTTCGCGGGAACCCGTGCCGCCCCCGGGGATGCCCACCTGGCCGATCACGTTCGACAGCAGCATCGGGGCCCGTGACGCGGACTCACCGTTCGAGTGGCGTTGCACGCCCCAGCCGGAGTTGATGGCGCAGGGCTTGCTGGTGGCGATATCACGAGCCAGCCGGATGATGCTCTGGGCGGGGATGCCGGTGATCTGCGCGGCCCACTGCGGGGTCTTCTCGATGCCGTCGGGGCCCTTGCCCTCCAGGTAGGCGCGGTAGGACGAGTTGGCCGGTGCCCCGTCCGGCAGGTGTTCCTCGTCGAAGCCGCTGCAGTAGGTGTCCAGAAACTCCTGGTCCTGCAGGTTCTCGCTGATCATCACGTGCACCATGCCGGCCACCAGGGCTGCGTCGGTGCCGGGCTTGATCGGCACCCACTCATCGGCCAGGTTCATCACGGTGTCGCTCATCCGCGGGTCGATCACGATCACCTTGTGGCCCGACTCCTGCTTGGCCTTCTGGGTGACGAAGATCTCGCCACCACCCGACATCCGGGTCTCGTGGGGGTTGTTGCCGAACATCACCACGAGCTTGGAGTTGCGGGTGTCGTCGTTGGAGTTGGAGGTGACGTAGCCGCCGTAGTGGAAGTCGAGCGCGGCCTCAATGTTGCCGGCCGAGTAGTCGTTGTAGTGGTCGAGGTAGCCGCCGATGCAGTTCATCAGGCGGCTCACCGCAGTGGCCCGCGGCGGCCAGGAGGTGGCCACGGTCGCGCCCAGCACCCCGGTGCCGTAGTTGAGGTAGATCGACTCGTTGCCGTGCTCTGCGATGAGGGCGGTCAGCTTGTCGGCGATCAGCGTGTAGGCCTCGTCCCAGCTGATCTCCTCCCATTGGCCGCTGCCGCGGGGCCCGACCCGCTTCTGCGGAGTCTTCAGTCGTTCTGCGCTGTAAATGCGTTGACGAATGGAGCGACCACGTACGCAGGCGCGGATTTGCTGGCTGCCCAATTCGTTGTCGCCGCCCTCTTCGGGGTCGACGCGAATGATCTGGCCGTCCTTGACCGCGAGGATCAGGGGGCAGCGGCTGCCGCAGTTCACGGTGCACGAGCTGGTGACCCGCCGGTCCTCGGGGTAGGCGGTGCCGGCCTGGTCGTCGGAGTCCTTGGTGAGCAGGCCGCAGCCGCCCAGCCCCAGCACCCCGGCGGTGCCGCCCGCGATGCCGCTCCACTGCAGGAAGCGTCGGCGGTTGGGGCCGGTGGCCTGACCGGTGGCGACTCTGTCCTGGGTGACAGTCATGGACCCTCCTCGGGGGCGGGAAAACAATCGTTGGTGGCGCTCATTGTATGAAGGCAGGTCGATGCGTACAGGCTTGGGGGTGGGAAATGTCATCCGGAAGTTGTTGACCGTTTGACTTCCATTTTGAGCGATTGTCGTTGCCTAATTCCGGGGGCCTCGGTGGGCGCCATTTCTGCTGGTGGGGGACACTGGTGGCACGAGGAGGAGCCATGCCCATCGAGACCGAGCGCAAGTACACCCTCGACCAGTCCGAGGACCTGGTCGGTGAAGACCTGCACCTCGAACTCACCGAGCCCTGGTGCTGGGGTGAACAGCGCAGTTTCCGGCTGGTCGCCGACTACGTCGACACCCCCGACATGACGCTGATGCAGGCCGGCTACACCCTGCGACGCCGCACCGGCGGCGCCGACGAGGGCTGGCACCTGAAGTGCCCCAGGGCCGGCGACAGCCGCGTCGAGGTGCACGCCGGGCTCGCAGCCGGTCGCAGCGCGGCCCGGGTGCCCCACGAACTGCGCGCCCGGCTCGACGAGGTCGTCGGACTCGACGTGCTGGTGCCGGTCGCCGAGCTGGTCACCCACCGCGAGGAACGCGCGATCCTGCGTGAGGGCTCCGGCGTGGTGGTGGTGCTGCTGGCCGACGACCGGGTTGTGGCGCGCGGTGGGGCCGGCGGGGCGCTGGTCGGCTGGCGCGAGGTCGAAGTCGAACTCGTCGACGGCACCCCGGACGACCTCGACGCGATCGAACAGGTCCTGCTGGCCCAGAGGCTCAGCCGCTCGTCCGCCGGACCGAAACTGGCCCACGCCCTCGGGATGCTGGGCGGCGACACCGCTTGGGCGGCGGCGCGGGGTGGGCCGACCGGTGCCGAGGTCGTGCTCGCGCACCTGCGCCGACAGGTCGGTGCCATGCAGGGCTGGGAACCCAAAACCCGTAGTGACGAGCCGGATGCGGTGCACAAGCACCGGGTCGCCTGCCGGCGCCTGCGCAGCACGCTGCGCAGTTTCCGGGGACTGTTCGACCGCTCGGTCACCGACCCGATCAGGGACGAGGTGCGCTGGCTCGGCGAGCAGTTGGGGGCACCCCGCGACGCCGAGGTGGTCTCCGCGCGGATCCTGGCCGACCTGGCCGAACTCGAGGCGGACGAGGTCGTCGGCGACGTCCGCGACCGGCTGCCGGCCGCCCTCGAGCACACCCACGCCGAGGCCCACGCCGCGCTGGTGGTGGCCCTGGACTCTGAGCGCCACGACGCCCTCATGGAGGCGCTGGTCGGGCTGCTGCTCGACCCGCCGCTGCGCCCCGAACGGGCACACCAGTCGGCGAAGAAGGTCCGCAAACGGGTCTCGAAGACGGTGACTCGCCGCGTCGAACGGGCCCGGGAAGCAGCCCTGGCCGGCAGTGGCGACCAGCCCCGCTGGGAGTTGCTGCACGAGGTGCGCAAGAAGGCCAAGGCGGCCCGCTATGCCCACGAGGTCTTCGACGACCAGGCCGAGGTCACCAGCCGCTGGGAGGCAGTCACCGAGACCCTCGGTGAGGTGCAGGACTGCACAGTCACCGCCGCCCGGCTGCGTGAACTGGCCGACCAGGCCACCGACGCCGGGCAACCCACGGGCACCTACGAGGTGCTCGAGCACCGGCAACTGGCCCGCGGTCGCGAGGCCCTGGCCGAGGCCGAGGATGCATTGCGCGCGGTGTCCGACAGTGGTCGCACCTAGAATGGGGCAGGCAGGCGACCAACAATTTCGAAGCGGCGTTTGTTGCCAAATAGGTCGTGGAAAATCTGGCAGGGGAATTGGGGGGAAATGACCGACCCGGGGCTTGAAGTGCGGTTCACGCGCGTGCTGGCCGCATTGGCGGCCAGGCCCGACTGCCACGTGCTCGTGGACTGTGGCGACCACCCGGTGACGGCGGCTGACGACCCCGTCGAGGTCGGTGACGCCGAGGTCGTCCGGGTGGTCTGGCCGCAGTGCCCGACCGGCGCCCCGGACTGGATGCTCGTCGACCTGGCCGTGGCGGCCGGCGGCAGCGTCGTGGTGGAGGCGGCTGGCTGTGAGGCCGACTCGTCCGGCGTGGCCGACCTGGCCCGGCTGACCGGTGGACGGGTGCAGCCGGGCAGCATCGACGCGGCACCGGTGGCGGTGCTGTCGGTGGCGCACCCGCCGATGAGCCGGCGCGGCATCCTGGGCAGGGCACCGGCGGCGGTGGTCGAGCATGCCGACCCCGACCCGCGGGCCCGGCTGGTGGAGTCGTTGCGCGCCATGGGTGGTGATGTCGGGGGGCGCTCGCCCGCGCTGGAGCTGGATGCCTCGGCCTGCATCGCCTGCGGGGTGTGTGTGAAGGCCTGCCCCCATGACGCCCTCGACCTCGGCACCGCCGATGGTCGCACGACGCTGGTGCAGTACCCCGACCGGTGTCGCGGGGAGCAGGCCTGTGTCACGTCCTGCCCCAGCCGGGTCATCGAGGTGCGCGGCCAGCACGACTGGGCCACGGTGCTGGCCGGTCGTCCGCTGCCGCTGGCCCGGTTGGCGACGACCAGCTGCCAGAAGTGCCGCGGCACCATCCCGCAGGGCCGGACCATGTGCCAGGCCTGCTCCGACCGGGCCCGCGACCCGTTCGGGACCCACCTGCCCGACCACCTGCTTGACTCGCTGCCGGCGAAGTACCGCGACCGGCTGCGAGGCTGAACCCCTGACCCGCTGAACCTGACCTGATGACAAGGAGACGAACATGGCCGAGGACCGCAGTGAATGGCGCCCCTTCATCGAGCGTGCGAGCGCGGCGGTGGGGGTGGACCCGAACCTGGTCGACGAAGAGGTGATCCTGGGGCTGACGGTCTCGATCGCCCACCTCGGGGTGCGCCCCATGGCCCCGGTGGGGGCCTTCATCCTCGGTCTGGCCGTGGCCGGCGGCGGCGACGCCAGCGCACTGCGCGCCGAGATCGAGAAGGTCATCGAGGCCGAATGAGGCGGGGTTCGCGCGGGTTTCGTGCCCGTGCGGACGATCCACTACACTGGCTCGAAGGTCCCTCGTGCGGCGTTATCTCGCCCAACTCCCCCAGGGTCGGAAGACAGCAAGGGTAAGTGAGCTCTGTCGGGTGCACGGGGGGCCCCTTCATGTCCCCAGCAGGCCAACGCCGACCTGCAACTCTTGACGGAGGGCACCCGTAGAGTGGTTCACGTGGACGACGACACCTACCCCGACGGCGACGCGCTGTGGGACGAACCTGACACCGGGCTGTTCGACCTGCCCGAACAGGAGGGTCCCAGCCTGTTCGAGGAGGAGCCCGAACCGGTCGCCGGGCCTGAGCGTGAGGTTGAGCCCGAGCCGGAACCCGTGAGCGAGCCGGTTGACCTGCCGGCACCGGCGGCCGAGGAACGCCCGCCGCGGCCGGTCGAGGAACTGGCCGCCCCGCTGGCCCTGTACCGGCGCTACCGCCCCGACACCTTCGACGAGGTGATCGGCCAGGAGCACGTCACCGAACCGCTCAAGCGCGCCCTGGTCAACAACAAAGTCAACCACGCCTACCTGTTCAGCGGCCCCCGCGGCTGCGGCAAGACCACCAGCGCGCGCATCCTGGCGCGGTCGCTGAACTGTGAGCAGGGGCCCACCCCGACGCCCTGCGGGCACTGCCGGTCGTGCACCGACCTGGCCCGCGGCGGGCCCGGGTCGATCGATGTCATCGAGATGGACGCAGCGTCCAACGGTGGTGTCGACGATGCCCGCGACCTGCGCGAACGCGCGTTCTTCGCGCCGGTACAGAGCCGCTACAAGATCTACATCATCGACGAGGCCCACATGGTGACCCCGGCGGGCTTCAATGCGCTGCTGAAGCTGGTCGAGGAACCCCCGCCCCATGTGAAGTTCATCTTCGCGACCACCGAACCCGAGAAGGTCATCGGGACGATCCGCTCGCGCACCCACCACTACCCATTCCGACTGGTGCCGCCGAAGGTGCTGGTCGCCCACCTGCAGAACCTGTGCCGGGCCGAGGGCGTCACCGTCGACCCCGAGGTGCTGCCGCTGGTGGTGCGGGCCGGGGCGGGGTCGGTGCGTGACTCATTGTCGGTGCTCGACCAGCTGCTGGGTGCCGCCGGTGAACAGGGCGTCGACTACGCCTCAGCGGCCGCCCTGCTCGGCTACACCCCCGACACCCTGCTCGACGAGGTCGTCGACGCCTTCGCCGCCGGTGACGGCAAAGAGGTCTTCGCGACCATCGACCGGGTCATCGAGGTCGGGCAGGACCCGCGTCGCTTCGCCGAAGACCTGCTGCGCCGCCTGCGTGACCTGGTCATCGTCGCCGCCGTTCCCGATGCCGTCGAGACCGGGCTGATCGATGCCGCCGGCGACCAGGCCGAACGGCTGGCGCTGCAGGCCGCGGCCATGGGTGCCGGGGAACTGACCCGCGCGGCCGAGGTGATCGCCGCAGGGCTGACCGAGATGCGCGGCACCACCGCCCCCAGGCTGCACCTGGAACTGATGTGTGCCCGGGTGCTGCTGCCCGGTGCCGATGTCGACGAACGCGGCGTCCACGCCCGGCTCGACCGGCTCGAACGGCGACTCGCCGAGGGGGGAGTGCCGGTCAGCCACGACACCGCCCCCGCCCAGCCCCCGGCCCGCGAGCAGTGGACCGACACCGCGCCTGTTCGGGAACGTCCGGCCCCGGAACCCCCGGTCCAGGAGCGTCCTGTTCAAGACCCCCCGGTTCAGGAGCCCCCGGCCCAGCGGCAGCGCCCGGCGCAGGATTCCCCGGTCAAGGGCGGTCCGCGGCAACGGCCGCACCGCCCGAGCCCGGACCAGACCCCCGACAATGTCGTGCCGCTGCGCCCGGGCGAGCCGGCGGCCCAGGCCGCGCCGTCCGCCCCCCGGGGCAGGCCCGGTGACATCGACACCTCGCGGATGCGCCAGGAATGGCCCCGGGTGCTCGAGGAGGTCAAGCAGCGCCGCCGGTTCAGCTTCATGCTGCTCAGCGGCAATGCGCAGGTCGGTGAGGTCGTCGACGGCGTGCTCACCCTGTTGTTCGCCAACCCCGGTGCGCGTGACAACTTCACCTCCGGCGGCACCGACAACGTGCTGCGTGACTCGATCGTCGAGGTGCTGGGTGCCGACCTGAAGATCCGGCCCGCACTGGCCGACGACCCGCGCCAGGGCCGCCCGGCCGGTCGTCCGGACTCGGCTGCTGACCAGTCGCCGCGCCACGACCCCGAACCCCCGCCACCCCCGGACGACGAGCCCGAGCCCCGCTCCCACCAGTTCGGCGACCTGGCCAGGGCCTCGGTGCGCCAGGCCACACAGGCGGGTTCACCCGATTCGGGGCCCGAGCCGGTCGAGGCCGGTGAGTCGGACGACGACATCGTCCTGGACGACTCCGGTGTCTCGGCGGCCGAGTTGGTGATCTCCGAACTGGGTGGCGAGGTCATCGACGAACGCGAGCGCGAACGCTGAGCGCCTACGATTGACCCTGAACCGGCCCGTCCCCCTGAACTGACACACCCCTGAACTGACACCCCTGACCGGCCGGGCCACCACCGAAAGGACCCCGATGTTCCCCGAAGGCATGGACATGAACGCGCTGCTCGAGCAGGCGCAGGCGATGCAGGCGCAGCTTGCCCAGACCCAGCAGGAGCTGGCTGCCGCCGAGTTCACCGGCTCGGCCGGTGGTGACCTGGTCGTGGCCACCGTCAGTGGCACCGGCGAACTCAAGGGGCTGGTGATCAAGCCCGAGGCCGCTGACCCCGAGGACACCGAGACGCTGGCCGACCTGGTCGTGGCCGCCGTCCGTGACGCCAACTCCCAGGCCACCGCCAAGGCAGCCGCCTCCATGCCGCAGATGCCGAACCTCGGCTTCTGACGGCAGGAGGAACCCCGTGTACGAAGGCCCGATCCAGGACCTCATCGATGCCCTCGGCCAACTGCCCGGCATCGGCCCCAAGAGTGCCCAGCGGATCGCCTTCCACCTGCTCGACGCCCCCACCGAAGACGTCGAGCACCTGGCGGCGACCCTGCTGCAGGTCAAGGCCAAGGTGAAGTTCTGCGACATCTGCTTCAACGTCTCCGAGGACGAACGCTGCCGCGTCTGTCGTGACCCTCGCCGCGACCAGACCTCGATCTGCGTGGTTGAGGAGTCCAAGGACGTCGTCGCGATCGAACGCACCCGCGAGTTCCGCGGGCTCTACCACGTGCTCGGCGGCTCCATCTCACCGATCGACGGCCGCGGCCCGGCCGACCTGCACATCCGTGAGCTGTGCATGCGGCTGGGCGACGGCACCGTCCGCGAGGTGATCCTGGCCACCGACCCCAACGTCGAGGGGGAGGCCACCGCTTCGTACCTGAGCCGGTTGCTGCTGCCGATGGGCGTGCAGGTCTCCCGGTTGGCCTCGGGCCTGCCGGTGGGTGGTGACCTCGAGTACGCCGACGAGGTGACCCTGGGCCGGGCCCTGGACGGACGCCGCTACGTCACCGCCTGACCGGCGCTCACCAGCACCGGTGCCGGCGTCAGGTAGCTGACATGCTTCTGGTACGGGTCGGTGAACAGCAGCTCGGCCGGCACGTCGAGCAGATCGTAGTTCGCCTTCAGGATCTCCAGGTCGAACCGCGCCAGGGCCAGTTCGAGGGCGGTCATGTAGGTCCGTGAATGGGTCAGGCCGCCGCGCAGCGCCACCATCTGCTGGCCCACCCGCTGGGCCGTGGCGGCGCAGCTCTGGGCCACCTTGATGGCGCACTCGGTGACCAGTTGGGCGGCAACCGGGTCGTCCTGGGCGGCGGCCTCGCACACCTGCTCGGCGAACCCGGCGATCGTCTCGACCTGGTGCGGGTCGGCCAGCAGCCGCACGGCGGCGGCCAGGTCAATGCCACCCAGCCACTTCTGGGCCAGGTCGCCCAGCGCCGTCGCCGGGCCGACATCGTCGCGGGCCTCGAAGGCCGCGACCAGGCCACGTCGTCCGAGTTCGAAGGCCCCACCGCGGTCACCCAGCAGCGGGCCCCAACCGTCGACCCGGTGCAGCGCGCCGGTGTCGTCGAGGCCCATCACGATCACCCCCGAACCGATGCTGGCGACCACCCCGAAACCACCCAGGGCGGCGGCATGGGCGAGCACCCCGTCCTCGTACAGCGCCAGGGTCGCGTCGGGCCAGATCAACTGCAGTGCCTCACCCAGGCCCTGCTCGTCCGCCGGCAGCGCCGTCGAGCCGACCACGACCAGGTCGGGGGTGGGAGAGGTCTCGAACTGGGCGAACGTGGCCGCCACCTGGGCAGCGATCATCGGGATGCTGGCGGGTTTGCCGGGCAACTGCGGCGGGATGCCGGGGCCGCTGATCGAGTCACCGTCGGAGGTCTTCATCCCAATGGCTGACTTGCCAATGGCCACGACCAGACTGTCCATCTGTGGAACCTCGCAACGTTCGATGGGGGCGGTGACGTCGGAACGGGCGTCACTGGGCAACCCCATCATGCCGTAGTGCCACTTGGTCGGCGTGCTGGAAATCTTCAGACGTTCTGCGCGTCGTCGTGACCCCGGCGCCAGGCCTTGCCCAGCGCCAATCGGGTCGGCCAGTCGGCGGGCATGCTGAGCGGACGACCGGCGACCGTGCCCAGGGACGCACCGGCCGCGAGCATCACCGCGACCATGAGAGCCTGGAACAGCACCAGGTTGGAATCCTGGGTGACGGTGATGCCCTGGCTGATGTTCACCAGCCCCAGCAGCCCCCGGTACAAGGCCATGCCGGGCACCAGCGAAACCACGCCTGCGGTGACCAACGCGATCGACGGTACCTTGACCGCCCGGGTCAGGGCCTGCGCGGCGATCCCGACCACGAAGGCCGCAGCCCCGGCGGTGGCGGCATCGGCCGAGACCCGGGTGCCGGCGCCGGACGACACCAGCCACGCGAGCAGGCCGAAGCCGGCCGAAACCACCCACGCCTTCGGTGGCAGGTGGTTGTTGACGGCGAAGGCCACCGCGATCAGCGACGAGGCGATGACCTGCATCCACCACACCGGGCGGACCCCGGTGGTGGGGGACAGGTAGGCGGGGATGCCGAGCTCGAGGCCCACCCACAGGGTGACCGTCAGGCCCAGCACGATGCCACCGGTCAACGTGGCCACCTGGACGAGCCGGGCCGCCGCGGTGAGGTAGTAGCCGTCGATGGCGTCACGGATGGCCGTGGTCAGCGAAAGCCCGGCGAGCATCGAGATCATGCCGGCCGCGACCACCAGTGAGGGGGAGACGTCGACATTCCAGCCCGGGTGGGCCCTGGCGGCCATCACCCCCAGCGCCGCCGCCCCGCACACCGCGGCACCGGCCGCCTGCCCGAAAAAGGACGGGGCCTTGATCACGGCGATGCCGCGGATGGCCAGGTCGACCACCGCGGTGGTCACCCCGGCGATCAGCATGTCCCAGATGTTGCCGCCGAACAGGGCGGCCACCCAGAACCCGAGGAATCCTTTGGCCAGGGTCTGCACCCAGCGGCGGTAGGTCTTCGGCATCCGGACGATCTGGGCGATGCGCCCGCGGGCCTCGGTCAGGGTCAGCTCGTCGGCGGTGATGTTGTCGACGAGGTGTTCGACTGCGGCCAGCTTGCGGTAGTCGGTGGTCTTGGTCTGCACCGTGCGCAGGATGGTGATCGGGTCACCCTCCAGGGACCGGAAGTGGGTGATGTTCACCGAGGACATCGTCACGTCGGCGTGCACCGAGAGCTTGTAGTGCTGGGTGACCCGCAGCAGCAGGGCCGTGGAATCGGCGGCGGTCGCGCCGGCCCCGAGGGCGGCGGCAGCCACTCGTCCGGCGAGGTCGACCACGGCGCGGCTGTGGCGCAGGTCGACCTCGGTGGTCGACAGCATCGAGGTGCCTGCGGTGTTCTCGGCGGTCTCGGACCAGATCCGCCGGGCCTGGGCCCGCAACCGGCGCAGCCCGGACCGCTCCCGGGCGCCGGTGCGCTGGCGGTGCGAGCGCCGGTGGGCCGAGATGTCCTCGCGGGTGGGCAGCGGCAGCTCGTGAGGGGCGACGGGGTCGTTCGGGGTGGCTTGTGATGCTGGCGCGGCCGGCGGCGCGTCGCCGGGGCTGGTGGCGCTGCTCGCGCTCCCCGGCGAGGCGGGGGTGCGGAAGATGTGGGTCGGCAGCGGGCCGTAGGACACCACCGGGGCCGGGGTGGCTGACTCGTGGCCGGAGTCGTCCTGGCCGAGGTCGGGAAGGGTCTGTTCGAGCGCGTGGTCACGGGTGTTGTCGTCCACGTCAGCCATGCGTTCCTCCCCTCGTTCGAGCCCCGCCCAGCCTAACCCGCGGCCCCTGTCGACCGGAGCCGCTGACCGGGATCACGACCGTGGTGGCACCGGGGGCGGACTGCAGTTCGAGCCCGGGCCGGGCTGCAGACGCGGATTCGGGCCGCAGACGGGGTCAGGCGAGCATCAGGAACAGCTTTTCCAGTTCCTCGGTGGTCAGGCCGTCCTCGGTCTCGGCGGTCGCCTCGGGGTCGGCGACGCAGTCCTTCATCGCGGTGGCCAGGATGGCGAAGCCGGCCTTGTCGAGGGCGCTGGCGACAGCAGCCAACTGGGTCACCACCTGTCGGCAGGGGGCGCCCGAGTCGACGGCGGTGATCACCGCGTCCAGCTGCCCGCGGGCGCGGCGCAGCCGGTTCAGGATGCGCCGCTGGGCGGCGAGGTCATGCTCGTTCATGTCAGCGGCCGAGCAGTTTCGAGAACCAGCTGCCTGATTCCTGCTTGGCATGGCCCGGGCACTGCTGTGCCTTGGGGATGTTCTTCATCACCTGGTCGACGTGCTGGCCGCAGCCGGCCCAGGTGGTCTTCCCGCAGGACGTGCAGGTGACTGCTCGGCACATGATGGTCTCCTTCGATTTCGGGTTTGTGGTGGGTTGAGTGGGTCAGGGGTTCAGCGGACGAGCACCTCGGCGGCGCGCTCGCCGAGCGCGGCCCGCAGGGTGAGGATGCCCCCGGACAGGGAGGCGGAGTCGAAGCCGGCCTGGGCCAGCACCCGGTGCGCGATGGCCGAACGCACGCCCGAGGCACACATCACCCGAACGGCTCGCCCATCAGCAGCGGCCCGCACCTCGTCGAGTCGTCCGCGCAGCTCGGTGTGGGGAATGTTCAGCGCACCGGGCAGGTGGCCGGTGGCGAACTCGGCCCGGCTACGGGTGTCGAGCACCAGCGCGGTGGCCTGCACCCGGTCGAGGTCCTCGGCCTGCCACAGCCCCAGGGTCTGGTTGAGCACGTTCTCGGCCACCATGCCGATGAAGTTCACCGGGTCCTTGGCCGAGCCGTAGGGCGGTGAGTACGACAGGTCGAGGTCGATCAGGTCACGCACATCCAGCCCGGCGCGCAGGGCGGTGGCCAGCACGTCGATGCGCTTGTCGACGCCGTCGGTGCCGACGGCCTGGGCGCCGAACAGTCGTCCGTCGGTGCCGAAGTGCACGACCAGGTGCACCTGGGCGGCACCGGGGAAGTAGCCGGCGTGCTGGTTCGGGTGCAGGTGGGCGGTGCGGAACTCCACCCCGGCCGCCCGCAGCGACGCCCGGTTGGCGCCGGTCAGGGCGGCGGTCAAGGAACCGACCCGCACGATCGCGGTCCCGACCGGGGCGGGGATCGTGCGCGCCGCTTCGGGGCGCAGGATGTCGTCGGCAACCAGGCGCCCGGCCCGGTTCGCGGGCCCGGCCAGTGCCACCGGACGACGGGCCCCGGTGACCGGGCAGGTGCTCACGGTCGCGTCCCCCACCGCCCAGACCGAGTCCAGGTTCGTCCGACCGTGCTCGTCGACCACGATGGCGCCGCGCTCGCAGGCGAGCCCGGACGACTCGAAGACCTCGGTGTCGGGCTTCACCCCGACCGACAGGACGACCAGGTCAGCCGCCAGCCGGGTGCCGTCGGCCAGCACGACGACATCGTGGTCGTCACCGGTCTCGATGGCGGTGGCCGCGATCCCGGCGTGGGTGGTGATGCCGAGCTCATCCAGTTCGGCGGTGACCAGGGTCGCGAGCTCCGGCTCGAGCGGGGGCAGCACGTGGGGGGCGAGCTCGACCAGGTGGGTGCCGACGCCGGCCTGCGCCAGGGCCTCGGCCGCCTCCAGCCCGATGAAGCCGGCCCCGAGCACCACGGCCCGCACGGCGCCACCGGTGACCTCGTCGCGCAGGGCCAGGGCATCGTCGACCGTGCGCAGGGTGCGCACCCGCGGCGAGTCGATGCCGGGGATCGGTGGGCGCACCGCCCGGGCCCCCGGTGAGAGCACCAGCGCGTCGTAGTCAATGGTCTGCTCACCGTCGGCGGTGCCCACGGTGACCGACTTGGTGTCAGGGTCGAGGCCGATCACGTCGTGCCCGGTGCGCACGTCGAGGTTCAGCGCGGCCCGAAGCGAGTCCGGGGTCTGCACCAGCAGGGCCGCCGGGTCGGTGATCTCACCGCCGACGTAGTAGGGCAGGCCGCAGTTGGCGAAGGACACGTGCTCGCCGCGTTCGAGCACGACGATCTCGGCGGTCTCGTCGAGTCGCCGGGCGCGGGCTGCGCAGCTCATGCCGCCGGCGACGCCGCCGACGATGACGATGCGGGTGGGCCGGTTGGTCGCTGGGGTGGGGCTCATGGGGACGAAGATACCCCCGGGGGTATCCGTTCCGCAAACCGGGCACCCCCTTGCCCACCGCGGCGGCACCGTGGAACGCTGCACCTTGTGCGGATGACGATCATCGGTGGCGGCGGGCACGTCGGGGCGTTTCTCGTCCCCGCCCTGCGCGCCCGGGGCCACGAGGTGCTGGTCGCCGACCTGTTGCCCGGCCCCGCCGGTGACCACGAGCCGGCGCACTACCAGCAGGTCAATGCGCTGTCCGCCAGCCAGGTCAACGAGGCCATCCGTGACGCCGACCTGGTCGTCCACATGGCTGTGGTGCTGGCCTTCACCCCCGAGCAACGCGCCGACCCCGAACGGGTCTCGCGGGCCTACGGCGTCAACGTCGGCTCGGTGGTGACCTGCCTGGAACAGTGCCTGCTGCTGGACAAGCCGATGGTGCACATCAGTTCGATGTCGGTGTTCGCCCGCTACGGGCAGGTGCCGGTCGACCCCTCCGGCCCCGGCGACGCGACCGACTTCTACGGCTTCACCAAGCGCCTCAGCGAGGTCGCCTGCCGCGACTTCGCCGCCCAGCACCCGGTGCGGGTCACCTCCCTGCGGCTGGCCTTCCCGACCCCGGACGACCTCGCCCCGCGGTGGTTGCTGCCGCACCGCACCGAGGCAGTCCAGCAGCGGATGGATGACGGCACCCCGATCGCAGCCCTGCCCGCTTCCCAACTCGCCATCGAAGTGGAACGCTGCCGCGATATGCCCGTGGGGCACACGGTGCGCCCCGTGACCGCCGCTCCACAGACGCTGCTGCTAGAGTGCAGGGGTCGAGCGGAGAACCGGGTGCAATCCCCGGGCTGACCCGCAACCGTGAGAGCCGGACCGAACCTCGACACCACCACTGGTGACTCGCGCGGTCGAGGGTGGGGGCCATGGGGCTTCCTGCGGCGAGCGTGGGTCCGTCGAAAGGAAAGATCCCATGCGGATTCGTCGTCTCGCGCTGGCGCTCGGGGTTGTCGCCAGCCTGCTCGTGACCCAGGGCACCGTTGCCCGGGCCGAGACCCCCATCACCCCCGCCAACGCCCAGGCCGCCGAGGCGTGCCTGGCCGCCGACAACGTCTGGGTGGTCGTCCAGGACCAGACCGGCAAGCAGGCCGGCGGCTGCGCCACCGAGTTCACCAACGGACGAGCGGCCCTGATCAGCGCCGGCTTCACCGTCACCGGCACCGACTTCATCGAGTCCATCAACGGCCACCCGGTGGCTGCCAACCACTTCTGGTCCTACTGGAACGGCGAGGTCGACGGTACCGACATCGACTGGACCTTCTCCGAAGTCGGCGCCACCCTGTCCACCCCGCAGCCCGGCACCGTCGAGGGCTGGCACTACGTCGACTGGACCGCCGGCCCCGCCACGGCCCCGGACTGGCCGATGAACCCGCTCGAGCCGCCGCGCATCTCGACCCCGGTCACCCGGGTGCTGGGTGACCACACCGGCGACCGGGTCGCCGACATCTACGCCATCGACGGGCAGGGACGCCTGCAGTTCTTCGCCGGTTCGACCACCGGTGGGCTGACCCACCTCGGCCAGGTCGGCGCCGGCTGGGGCGCGATGACCTACATCACCCAGGTTGCCGATGTCGACGGCGACGGGCGCAGCGACCTGCTGGCCCGCCGCGGCGACGACAACTCCTTGTGGCTGTTCCGTTCCACCGGCAACGGGTACCTGTCCGGCTGGAAGAAGGTCGGCCAGAACTGGGGTGGCATGGACATGATCGTCCCCGTCGGCAGCCTCGACGGGTCGTCCACCCAGTACGTGGTGGCCCGCCGCGCCTCGGACGGCGCCCTGTTCCGCTACGTGATGACCCCCAACGGGCTGACCGGCATCGCCCACATCGGCAAGAACTGGAACGGGATGACCCAGCTGCTCAGCGTGGGCGACTTCACCGGTGATGGTCGTTCCGACCTGCTGGCGATCCGCGGCGACGGCACCTTGTGGATGTACGCCGGTGCCCCCGGTGCCAACATCGCCTCGGGCCGCCAGGTCGGCCGCGGCTGGGACGGTTTCGCCCTCGCGTTCAGCCCCGGTGACCTGTCCGGTGACGGCCGCCCTGACCTGGTCGGCAAGCGCAATGACGGCACCCTGTTCACCTACGTGAACCGGATCGGCAGCTGGAGCCTGCCGCGCCAGATCGCCACCGGCACCCAGGCCTACACCCTGATGGCCTGACCCTTCCCACCCCCTCCGGGTCCATCCCGACGGCGCCCCGGGCACAGCATTTCCGCTGAGTTGCCCGGGGCGCCTACAATGACTGACGTCCGCACGGCACTGATGGGGCCATCACCCCGGAGCTGCCGGAAGAACAGGCCTCCCGCCCCAGGGTAGGAGCGCCCCACTAGAACCGGCTGCGGCGACGAATGAGTGGGGGCCCACGGGCCCCAACGAAGGGTGGTACCGCGGGGCTCGCCTCGTCCCTTCAACCCAACCCGCCGTGTTGAAGGAACCGCCGCATGACAAGCCAGAACGTCACCCCCGCGAACGCTGAGCGCACGTACAACGCCGTGCCCGCACACGTGTCCTTCCCCGAGCTCGACCACGACATCCTGACGTTCTGGGACAAGAACCAGACCTTCGAGGCGAGCCTGGCCAAGACCCGGGGCGCCGAGCCGTGGACCTTCTACGAGGGCCCGCCGACCGCCAACGGCCAGCCGGGCACCCACCACGTCGAGGCCCGCGTCTTCAAGGACGTCTTCCCGCGCTTCCGCACGATGCAGGGCTACCACGTCGAACGCAAGGCCGGCTGGGACTGCCACGGCCTGCCCGTCGAACTGGCCGTCGAGAAGGAACTCGGGTTCAACGGCAAGCCCGACATCGAGGCCTTCGGTGTCGAGGAGTTCAATGCCCAGTGCCGTGAGTCGGTCACCCGGCACGTCGACGCCTTCGCCGAGCTGACCACCCGCATGGGGTACTGGGTCAACATGGACGACGCCTACTGGACGATGAACCCGTCCTACGTCGAGTCGGTCTGGTGGGCACTGAAGCAGGTCTTCGACAAGGGCCTGCTGGTCGAGGACTACCGGGTCGCCCCCTACTGCCCGCGCTGCGGCACCACGCTCAGCGACCACGAACTGGCCCAGGGCTATGAGGACGTCGTCGACCCGTCGGTCTACGTCCGGATGCCGCTGACCAGCGGCCCGTACGCCGGCCAGGCCTCGCTGCTGGTCTGGACCACCACCCCCTGGACGCTGGTTTCGAACACCGCCGTGGCTGTCCACCCCGAGGTGACCTACGTGGTGATGACCAACGGCACCGAGTCGCTGGTGGTCGCCGAACCGCTGGTTGACAAGGCGCTGGGCACCCCCGCCGAAGGTGAGCCGGCCTGGCGTGAGCTGGCCCGCCACCAGGGCTCCGAGCTCGAGAACTGGACCTACGACCGGCCCTTCGACCTGGTCGAGTTCCCCGAGGCCGCCGGACGACCCGAGACCGGCACCCGGTCGCACTTCGTCGTGCTGGCCGACTACGTGACCACCGAGGACGGCACCGGCCTGGTGCACCAGGCCCCCGCCTTCGGCGCCGACGACATGGCCGTGTGCCGCAGCTACGGGCTGCCGATGGTCAACCCGGTGCGCCCCGACGGCACCTTTGAACCCGGCCTCGACCTGGTCGGCGGCAAGTTCTTCAAGACCGCCGACGCCGACCTGCTCGTCGACCTCGAGCAGCGTGGCCGGCTGTTCCGCCACCTCGACTACGAGCACAGCTACCCGCACTGCTGGCGCTGCCACACCGCGCTGCTCTACTACGCCCAGCCGTCGTGGTACATCCGCACCACCCAGGTCAAGGACGCCCTGCTGCGTGAGAACGAGGCGACCACCTGGTACCCCGAGAACATCAAGCACGGCCGCTACGGCGACTGGCTCGAGAACAACATCGACTGGGCGCTGAGCCGCAACCGCTACTGGGGCACCCCGCTGCCGATCTGGCGCAACGAGCTCGACCCCTCGCACCTGGTCTGCGTCGGCTCACGCGCCGAGCTGTCCGAATTGACCGGCGGCGACCAGTCCGCGCTCGACCCGCACCGCCCCTACGTCGACGACATCACCTTCACCCTGCCCGGGGTCGAGGGCACCTTCCGCCGCGTGCCCGAGGTGATCGACGCCTGGTTCGACTCGGGCTCGATGCCGTTCGCCCAGTGGGGGTACCCCTACGCCGAGGGGTCGGTCGAGGCCTTCCAGAAGGCCTACCCGGCCGACTTCATCTGCGAGGCGATCGACCAGACCCGCGGCTGGTTCTACACCCTGATGGCGATCGGCACGCTGGTCTTCGACCAGGGCTCGTACAGCAACGTGCTGTGCCTGGGCCACATCCTGGCCGAAGACGGCCGCAAGATGAGCAAGCACCTGGGCAACATCCTGCTGCCGATCCCCTTGATGGACCAGCACGGAGCCGACGCGGTGCGCTGGTTCATGGCGTCGTCCGGGTCGCCCTGGAGCCCCCGCCGCGTGGGTGACACCGCGCTGCAGGAGGTCGTCCGCAAGGTGATGCTGACCTACTGGAACAGCGTCAGCTTCCACGCGCTGTACGCCCGCGCCAACAACTGGTCCCCGGCCGAACTGACCGCGCCCAGCCACGTGCTGGACCGCTGGCTCGCGTCGTCGGTCCAGCAGTTGGTGGCGAAGGTGACCGCCGCGCTGGAGGACTTCGACACCCAGACTGCCGGTGGGCTGCTCAGCGAGTTCATCGACGACCTGTCGAACTGGTACGTGCGCCGCAGCCGGCGTCGGTTCTGGGACGGCGATGCCGGTGCCCTGTCGACCCTGCACACCGCGCTGGTCACCCTGACCCAGCTGATGGCCCCGCTGGCCCCGTTCGTCACCGAACGAGTCTGGCAGGACCTGGTCGCCGCCACCGACCCCGGCGCCCCGGCCTCGGTGCACCTGTCCGACTGGCCGCAGGTCGACCAGTCCCAGGTGGACGAGGAACTCGGGCGGGCCATGGACGTCACCCGTCGCCTGGTCGAACTGGGACGATCGGCCCGCGCGGAGTCGAAGATGAAGACCCGCCAGCCGCTCGCCCGCCTGCTGGTGCCCTCACAGGCGCTGGCCCAACTGGACGACGCGCTGGTCGAGGAACTGAAGCAGGAGCTCAACGTCGAGGCCGTCGAGTCGTTCGCTTCGGCCGGTGACCTGGTCGACTACTCCGCCAAGGGCAACTTCCGGGCGCTGGGCAAGCGGTTCGGCAAGCAGACCCCGCAGGTGGCGGCCGCGATCGCCGCAGCCGATGCCGCCGAACTCGCCGCCGCTCTGGCCGCGGACGGCCGGGCTGTGGTCGCCTTCGACGGCGGCACCGAGGTCAGTGCCGACGAGGTGATCATGAGCGAACGCCCCCGCGAGGGCTGGAGCGTGGTCAACGAGCAGGGTGAGACCGTCGCCCTCGACCTGGAACTCACCCCGGCCCTGGTCAGCGCCGGGCTGGCCCGCGAGGTCGTCCGTGCTGTGCAGGATGCCCGCAAGAAGGCCGGCTTCGAGATCAGCGACCGGATCACCCTGTCCTGGTCGGCAGAGGGTGACCTGGCCGAGGCGCTCACCGCGAACCAGGCGAGCATCGCCGATGAGGTGCTGGCGCTTGCCGTGGAGCGGGTCGATGCGGCCGAGGCCACCGGCGGCGGCTGGGTCGGTGACGAGGAACTGGGGCTGGCGGTGCGGGTCACCAAGGCCTGATGCTGTGGTGCTGGTGCCGTTGCCTCAGTTCGGCGGGTTGCCCCGCGTTGAACTGAGGCAGCGATGCACAACCGGTGCAGACACCCCGGACGATGCCGTTGGCGGTCCAGCAGCCCGCCGGTCGACAGGCGGTCGAGTTATCCACAGCTTGCCGGGGTCCCATTGTCCAGCCGGGCCTGATCGGCTTTGCTGGGCGGCATGGAGGTCTTCACCACAGCAGCGCTGCTGTCGTCCGGGTGCACCCGCGGGGAACTGGCAGCGGCCCTCAAGACCGGCGAACTGGTGCACCTGGCGCGCGGCTTCTATGCCCGGATGGACCCGGGCAAGGACGACCGAGTGGTGCAGCACCTGGCCATGGCCGCGGCCTGCTCACCGGACGACGTGCTCGCCCTGGAGTCGGCGGCGCTGGTCCACGGACTGCCGCTGGCCGGTTGGCCCCCGGCGCTGGTGCAGACCGTCCAGGACGGGAACGGACGCTCCCGCAAGCGGGGCATTCGCCACATCAGGAGCGCGCCACTGCCGGCTGAACACATCGCCGTGGTCAACGGGATGCGGGTGACCACGCGGGCACGCACGGTGGTGGACCTGGCGCGGCTGTGTGGGCTGAACGCCGGCCTGATCGCCTGGGAACGAGCCCGCTGGGATGCCCGGGTCGCCCGTGAACTGGCAGCCTTCGACGCGGCCACCGGGTGGGCTGTTCACCTGCTTGCCGGGCGACACGGGATCGAGCGGGCCCGGCTGGTGCTGCAGTTCGCCTCGGCCTGGTCCGAGAGCCCCATGGAGAGCCTCAGCCGACTGGCGTTCTCGAGGCTGTCCCTGCCGATGCCGGTGCAGCAGTACGTCGTGCGCGACTCGTTCGGCACCCAGCTCGGCGTGGCCGACTTCGCCTGGCCGGAACAGGGAGTGCTCGGGGAGTACGACGGCCAGGACAAGTACGACCGGTTGGCGCGTCCCGGTGAGGCCCCGGCCGATGTCGTCCGCCGTGAGAAGCGTCGGCAGGAGGGGATGGAGGCCGAGGGCTGGGTGTTCGCCCGCTGGGGCAAGGAGGAGGTGGCGCACCCGCGGAGGTTGGAGGCACGGGTCCTGGCGGCATTCCAGGTCGCGGCGGGTCGTCCCCGTGCGGCCGGCTGAACCCCTTGCCCGGGTTGTGCATCCCTGCCTCAGTTCGATGCGGGGCAACGCACCGAACTGAGGCAGGCAGCAGTATTCAGGCGCGCAGGTCCTGGTACTCCGGGGTCTTCTGCATGAACCGGTCCAGGAAGGGGCAGGTCGGCTTCACCTTCAGGCCGCGCTCCCGGGCGTCGTCGAAGGCGAACCTGGCCAGGTCCTTGCCGTAGCCGCGGCCACCGAAGGCTTCGTCCACGATCGTGTGGGGCATGTCGATGACCCCGTCGGCCTCGTGGAACTCGATGTAGCCGGCCTCGACGCCGTCGGCGCTGAGGATGTAGCGGTGGCGCGCGTCGTCGCGGACGATGGACTGGTTGTGCTCACTCATGGGTCCACGGTAGTCCCCGGTAGCCTGCCGGGGTGGACGAGTGGACGATCCCCCACCTGCCGGTCGACCCCGGCTGGCACGGCGGACGACCCCATGCGCTGGTGTGGGCCTGTGAGCTGGGTGACCCGGCAGGCGGGTTGACGGATGTGGCGAGGCGCCGGTTGGGTGGGCTGCTGCTGCCCGACTACCGCCGCCAGCCGCACATCACCGTCCGGTATGCGGGGTTGATGGCCGCCCCCGGGTTGGCGGGCTATGACGGTGCGGCCCTGGCTGCTGACCTGGCGTGCCTTCGAGGTCTGGCCGACGGCCCGGTCACCGTGGTGGCGCAGGGCTGGGACACCTTCCCGATGGTGCCCTACCTGGCCCTGGGCGCCGATTGGCTGCACCGGGCCCACGAGGCCCTGCCGAGCCCCGGGGACGACGGGTCGATGACCTACCGGCCACACCTGACCGTGGGCCAGTATGCCCACCGGGTTCGACTGGACGACGTGCGTGCGCAGTTGGCCGGCCTGGCCTGGTCGGGGCAGTGGGTGGTGCGGGAGTTGGCGTTGCTGCGCTATGACACCGACGACATCTCCGGCCCGTTGGCGTTGGAGGGGCGGTTCGACCTGACCACGGGGGAGTTCACACCCGCTGCCGGCGGTGTGCTGGCGTCCTCAGAGCCTGGTGGCAAGCCCGAGCCCCAGGGCGGCGGTGACCAGCACCGCGACCTGGGTCAGCTCCACCAGTGACCCGAAGGTGTCGCCGGTGTGACCGCCCAGCCGGGCCATCAGGTGCCGCTGCCAGAAGTGTGCGACCACGTGGGCGGCGATGACGGCTGCGGGCAGCACCAGGGCGGCGCTCAGCCCGCCGGTCAACCACCCGAGCGCGGCGGCGAGCAGGGTCAACGCCACCGAGTGGGCCAGTGCGGTCGGCACGCTGCCGGCGTCGGCGAACAGGGCCCCGAACCCACCCGGGCGGGCAGTGGGGCCACCGGTGGTGGCACCCCAGACCACCCCCACCCGGCCGGTGGTCGCCGCCACCACCAGCGCGGCCGGTGCCAGCAGCACGCTGCTGCTGAGCCCGGCCAGGCCGACCAGGGCGGCGATGTCACCGAGCAGCACCAGCAGCAGGGTGATCACCCCCATCGGCCCGATGTCGGAGCGTTTCATGATCGCCAGTGCGGCCTCGGCGTCCCTGCGGGACGCCAGGCCGTCGGCGGTGTCGGCGACGCCGTCGAGGTGCAGTCCGCCGGTGAACCAGGCCAGCACGGCGATGGCGAGCACGGCCCCGAGCCACGGCAGGCCGAGCCAGTCGGCCAGGGCCAGCACCGCTGCGGCGGGCAGGCCGAGCAGCAGCCCGACCACCGGGAAGGCAGTCATGGCGCGGCGGGCGGTGCGTGGGGTCACCTCGGCAATGGGCGGCACCGGGATGGTGGTGAACAACCCGAGCGCCGCGTGCAGCGGGTTGGGTTCGCGGTTGCTCATTTCAGCTGCTGGGGGATGCCGGCGGTGCACAGCACCACGTGGTCGCACCGGGCCGCCACCCGGGAGTTGAGTCGTCCGAGTTCGTCCTGGAACAGGCGCCCGCTGGGGGTGGGCGGCACCACCCCCGACCCGACCTCGTTGCTGACCAGCAGCACCCGGCGGCCGGTGTCGGCGACGGCCTCGACGAGCGCGTCGAGTGCCCGGTCGAGGGCCGGGCGCCACTCGGGTTCGGGCCGGTCCCAGGCGCCCAGGGCGTCGAACTGGTGGGTGAGCCACAGGGTCAGGCAGTCGACCAGCACGGGCACCCGGCCGGGGCGGGCGAGCACGTCGACCAGGTCGAGGGTTTCGATGGTCTGCCAGTGCTGGGGACGACGATTGCGGTGGGCCTGGACGCGGGCCACCCACTCGGGGTCCTCGGGTCGCGGTTGGGAGGTGGCGACGTAGTCCACGGCCGGGGCGTCGGCCAGCTGCTGCTCGGCCCAGTGCGACTTCCCCGACCGGGCGCCGCCGAGGACGAGGGTGGTCTTGGGGCGCTCGCTCGGCACTGCTGCCGCTGGGGCAGCAGTGTGGGCGGGGCCCTCGCCCCCACCCGAGACCCCGGCAGAGGAGAAGGTGGCCATCTCGTGCATCACCCGGGCGGCGGCCTCGACCAGCGGCAGCGCCAGCACCGCACCGGTGCCCTCACCCAGGCGCAGGCCGAGGTCGACCAGCGGCTGCAGGCCCAGGTGGGCCAGGGCCACCGTGATGCCCGGTTCGGCGCCGGCATGCCCCGAGACGAGGTAGTCGCGCACGCTCGGCGACCAGGCCACGGCGGCACAGGCGGCCGAACAGGCGATCAGCCCGTCGAGCACCACCGGCACCCGGTGCGCGGCACCGGCCAGGATGAACCCGGCCAGGGCCGCATGCTCCAACCCGCCGATGGCCGCCAGTACGGCCAGTGGGTCGGCCGGGTCCGGCTGGTGCAGCGCCAGCGCCTCGGTCACCACCCGGGTCTTGGTGGCGACCATGGCCTCGTCGGCGCCGGCGCCCCGGCCGATCACCGCCGCTGGGTCGGTTCCGGTGAACACCGCGACCAGGGCGCTGCTGGGGGTGGTGTTGCCGATGCCCATCTCGCCGGTCAACAGACAGCGGGCCCCCTCGCTGATGGCCTGTTCGGCGGTCCGGATGCCGATGGCGACCGCTGAACGGGCCTGGTCGAGTGTCATCGCCGGCCCCACCGTGAAATCGGCCGTGCCCCGACGGACATTGCCGTCGCGGATGGCGTCATGGGCGGGGTGGTCGGTGGCCACCCCCACATCGGTGATGACCACCCGTGCCCCCAGCTGGCGGGCCAGCACGTTGATGGCGGCCCCACCCTGGGCCATGTTCATCAGCATCTGCACGGTCACCTCCTGCGGCCAGGGGGTGACACCCTGCGCGCAGACCCCGTGGTCACCGGCGAACACACCGATCGTTGCGGGGGTGGGCAGTGGCGGCGGGCAGGCATCCGCGATGCCGGCCAGTTTCCCGCCGAGCCCCTCGAGCACACCGAGGCTGCCGGGTGGTTTGGTCAGCTGGGTGTGCAGTTCGGCCGCCCGGGCCACCGCCGCGGCGCTCGCGGGAGTGATCGCCTTGAGGGTCATCTGCAGAATCTGGTCGTCGCTGAGCACCCCTTGATCCTTGCATGCACCCAGCAATATGCATCGACCGGGCCCGAACCCGCCACCGGAGCCGGTCCGAGCCCAGTCGATGCACACTGCTGGGCTGACCGCGGCCGCAGACACGCCACGGGCGCCGGCGGTGGGCCCTGGCTGGGGTCCCACCACCGGCGCCCGGCGGTTGAGGAGGGGGTGGCGATCAGCTGCGCGGCTTGACCACCGCCTTCGCGTTCGGGTCAACCTTCAGGTCAACCTTGGTGCTGCTCGGGTCAACCTTGCCGGCGCTGCCGATGGTGAACGGAACGGTCGAGAAGCTCTCCCAGTGGGAGGCGTCCTTGGCATTGCCGAGCGCCTTCAGCACCTTCACCTCGAGGATGTAGGACCCCGCAGGGGCATTGGCCACCGGGCTGTTCTTCTTCTTGTTCACCCGGTAGGTGCCATCCCAGCCGAGGCCGGAGTAGCTGTTGTCACGCCCGGCATTGCCGGTCTGGACCACGGCCTGCGGGCTGAGCAGGGCTCCCTTGGAACCGTCAGCGTTGGCCTTGTAGGCCCACAGCTCCATCTGCTGCACCGGGTACTCCAGGTGGAACAGCACGTAGGGGATGTTGGTGCCCTGCATGGTGAAGTTGTGGCCCGGGGCGGCGGCGCGGTAGGTGTCACCGTCGAGGTAGCACAGGCCGAACGGATCCATCGCCTGCACGGCCTGGTAGTCGCCGGCCATGCCCGCGTAGGGCACCCGCAGCGTCGAACCATTGTCACCGGTGATGGTGACGTAGCCGCCGTAGATGTAGCCATCCGGTGCTCCCTCGGGGGCAGAGATGGTCACCTTGACCTTGGCCGACCCGCGCGCCTTGACCTTGACCGTGGTCTTGTTGGTCGAGAACGTGGCCGGGGCGAGGTAGAACTCCGGGTTCGACGGCACGATGGCACCGATGGCGTCGTGGTTGCTGATGGTGTAGGTCACCGCGAAGGGTGCATCGTTCTCGATGGTCAGGGTGGTGGTCACCGGCCGCTTGCCGGCCTCACCCAGGCTGATCTTGCCCGGGGTCACCGACTGGCGGGTGGTGGCCGCCCGCAGGATGTTGACCATGCCAGCGCCCTGACGGGCCACCAGCTCGGTGCCGGCGCCGGGGATGTCGCTGAAGGTCGCCGGGGTGGCGGTGTTCTGCAGCAGTTCGCGCACCTCGGTCGGCTTCTTCCTCAGATCGGGACGAGCCTGCAGCAGCAGGGCGACGACACCGGCAACGTGCGGGGCCGACATGGAGGTGCCCGAGTTGGAGGCGTGGCCACCCTTCTCGAGCGGCACGGTCGACCAGATGTTGCCGCCGGGGGCACCCAGGTCAGGCTTCAGGGTCAGGTCGGCCGCCAGGCCCCAGCTCGAGAAGTCCGAGATCAGGCCGGCCTCGGCGTTGGGCGTCGAGGCGACATCCGCGGTCCAGGTCAGGGTGACATTGCCGGCGCCGGCAGCAGCCGCCAGGGCCTCGCCGTCAGCCTGCGAGATCATCACCACGGGAATGGTGATGGGCCTGTCCCCTTCGACGGTCGGGTTGATGGTGCCGGGGGCGTTGTTGAACAACACCACGGCAGCCGCACCGGCCTGCTGGGCGGCCAGGGCCTTCTCATGGAAGCTGCAGGTGCCGCGCTGGATCAGCAGCACCGTGTCGCGGGCCACAGGTGGCAGCGGGGCGCAGGCGAGCAGCGGGTTGGGCACGTTGAGCGTCAACGTGCCCGACTTCGGGGCAATCGGTGCACCCGACGCGTTGACGTAGCCGGTCGTCCGCCCGTCGGAGGTGCGGAACACGTTCTGGGTGATCAGGGAGTTCTCGAAGCTCGCCACGCTGATGGCGGTGTTCGCCACGCTGGGTGCACCGGTGGAGAACAGGCCACCGGCGCCCTCGTTGCCGGCCGAGGCGACGACCACGACGCCCTTCTTGTGCAGCCGGTCGGCGGCCTGGGCGGTCGGGTAGTCGGGCCAGCTCATGTACGAGAAGCCGAGCGACATGTTGACCACGTTCATCTTGTCCTTGCCGGCCTGCTCCAGCGCGGCGAGGATGATGTCCGAATCGGTGGAACCCTCGCAGCCGAAGACGCGGTAGGCGCCCAGGGTGGCCTTGGGGGCGACGCCCTTGATGCCGTTGGCAGCGGTGTTGCCATCGGCGGAGGCGATACCGGCGACGTGGGTGCCGTGGCCCTCGCAGTCATCGGGGTTCTGGTCGGGCACCGGGCGGGCGCCGGGCACCGAGGCGTCGTAGTCGTCCCCGACGAAGTCGTAGCCGTGGGTGACCTTCTTGGTCGGGAACCGGGTTGAGCCGTTCGTCCCGTTGCCGCCGAAGTCGGGGTGGTCGATGTCGATGCCGGTGTCGAGGATGCCGATCTTGATGCCCTGGCCGGTCAGGCCGAGCTCGTTCTGCGCGACCGAGGCGCCCGACAGGTTCAGCGCGGCGACCATGTTCGGCTCGGTGCCGCCACCCTTGACGACCGGACGATGCACCTGCACGACGGGGAAGACCTTCTCGACGCCGGGGATGCTGAGCAGTTCAGCAACCGAGGCGTCGGAGGCGTTGATGGTCAGGCCGTTGAACGAGGTGTCGTACTGACGGGTCACCTCGATCTTCAGGCCGCGGCTCTTGGCGTTGCGGATCACCGAGTCGCGGTTGTTCCGGGCCGTGGCGGCGTTGCCGCCGTCATCGGTGGGGGCACCGGACACCTGGACGAACCACTTGTTGGGGACGGCGCTGGTGCCCGCCTCGGACTTGAGGTTCTTGACGTAGTCGGACAGTTTTCCGAGGTTGGTGTCGGCCTGGGCCGGGGTGCCCAGGCTCGCGCACAACATCGCCGCAGCCGCAGCGCCGGCTGCAAGCCGCAGCGACAGACGAGGGGATGGTCTGGTCATGACGGGGGATTCCTTCACTTGAGAGCTGGAAGTGAAGGAGAAGTTACCTAGGTCAAGAGTCCCGCGGGCGGATTGGGCAAAGAATCTCTCGGCAACCTCTCAGGAACCCCCGGACAATCAGCCCAGCACGATCAGCCCAGCACGATCAGCCCAGCGGGTCGTCGTTCTCGCTCACCGGCACCCCGAGCTGGTCAATGACCTGCTGCATCAGCTTCATCACCTCGAGGGTGTCGTCCAGGGTCATGAACTCGCTCTCGGCCAGCCCGGCGCGCAGGCAGCGGTTGACCTCTTCGAACTCGTAGCCGTAGCCGCGCCCGACCACCTCCGGGACGATCTCGCGGGACTGCGCACCCAGCGGGTGGATGATCACCGAGGCCGGGTGGTGGAAGCGCGGCGGCACCTCCGCCCAGCCCTTCGTCCCGAGCACGACCATGCGGCCGGGGCCCGGCGTGCGCAGTGCGGCCGCGAGGGTCGAGAACCGGCCCTCGTCGTAGGTCAGCAGCATGCCCAGCTCGGCGTCGGCCCCGTTCTCGAAGGTGGTGCCGTGCAGGGTCAGGCCGGTTGCGTTGCCCAGGAAGTCCTGCGCGAAGCTCAGCGGGTAGACACCCAGGTCGAGCACGGTGCCGCCGCCCTCGGCCAGGTCGAAAATGCGGTCGTCGGGGTCATAGGCGCGGAAGGCGCACAGGTCACCCTGCACCGAACGGATCTCACCCAACTCACCGCCGGCAACCACCTCGTGCAAGGCCTTGACGGCCGGCTGGAAGCGGGTCCACATCGCCTCCATCACGAAGACCCCCGCCGCCCGGGCCGCCTCGACCACCTCGACGGCACCGGCATGGGTCGCGGTGAAGGCCTTCTCGACCAGCAGCGGCTTGCCGGCGGCGATGGCGGCCAGCGCGATCGACTTGTGCCGCGGGTGGGTGGTGCCGATGTAGATCGCATCGACGTCCGGGTCGTCGACCAGCGCCTGGTAGGAGCCGTGGGCCGTGGTGAACCCGTGCTCGGCGGCCAGCTTATCTGCCCGTTCCTGGGTGCGGGAGGCGATGGCTTGCAGGTGCACCTCGTCGGGGATCAGCTTCAGGTCACCCAGCACGGTGTCGACGATGCGACCGGTTCCGGCGATGCCCCAGCGCAGGGGAGTGGTCACCACAGTTCCTTTCGTTGGTTCTGCTGTTGCAACAGTTTCTGGTTCTCGCGATTGCGGCGCGCGATCGCCTCGGCGGCAGCGTTGATCCCCGGCGCCAGGAACAGGCCGGCGAAGAACACCGCCCAGCTCACCCCCAGGATCATCAGCACCAGCCCGACCGGGATGATGGCCCAGCCGACCAACCGCATCGCCGACAGCCACCAGGGTTCGCCGGCCGGCAGTACCGGCCCGTCGTGGGAGCCGGCATCGTCCGGGGTGCTGTTCGCGGCCGGGACGAGCGCGTCAGCGGTCGGGGACGACTCCGGTCGGGGCAGGTCGGCGAACAGCGGCTTGAGGTCGTCGATGGTTTTCGCCCCGAGGGCGCGGGTCATCCGTTCCTCGAACTCGTCGCCGTCCAACCGGCCCGCGGCATGGTGTTCCTGCAGCTGTGCGACGGCCTCGTCGCGCTCTGCATCACCGATCCGCTTCGGTGGCGTCGGCACACTCATGGCGACCAGACTAGTCGGACGAGGTTGTCCGTGCCGCGCGGCGACGGCTGGTTCACTACACTCATGGGGTGCCGTTCCTACCTGGTCCGGCCCGGCCGCCCGGTGCGGCCAAGCAGTGAGGAAGGTGGACATGGCCCGAATCGTGATGAAGTTCGGCGGATCGTCGGTGGCGGATGCCGACTCGATCAAGCGGGTCGCCCGTCGGGTGCTGCGCGCCAGGCAGGAGGGCAACGAGGTCGTCATCGTCATCTCGGCCATGGGTGACACCACCGACGAACTGATGGACCTGGCCCTGCAGGTCTCACCGCAGCCCGCCCCCCGCGAACTCGACATGCTGCTCACCACCGGTGAGCGCCAGTCGGCCGCACTGCTGGCGATGGCCCTGGCCGACCTGGGCGCCGAGGCCAAGAGCTACACCGGCTCGCAGGCCGGGGTGATCACCACCGGCACCCACGGCAATGCCCGCATCATCGACATCACCCCCGGGCGCATCAGCACCGCGCTGTCCGAGGGCAGCATCGTCATCGTGGCCGGCTTCCAGGGCGTCTCGCAGGACACCAAGGACGTGACCACCCTGGGCCGTGGCGCCTCCGACACCACCGCGGTGGCGCTGGCCGATGCGCTGGATGCCGCCTACTGCGAGATCTACTCCGACGTCGACGGGGTCTTCACCGCCGACCCGCGGATCGTGCCCGGCGCCCGCCGGATTCCCGAGATCAGCTACGAGGAAATGCTCGAGATGGCGGCCAATGGCGCCAAGATCCTGCACCTTCGCTGCGTCGAGTACGCGCGCCGTGAGAATGTGCCGGTGCACGTGCGTTCCAGCTTCTCCGACAAGCCCGGCACCTGGGTCAAGGACATCAACGACATGGAAGGAACGGCCATGGAAGAGGCCATCATCTCGGGCGTCGCCCACGATCGCAGCGAGGCCAAGATCACCGTGATCGGGGTGCCCGACACCGTCGGTGTCGCCTCCAGGATCTTCCAGGCCATCGCCGAGGCCGACATCAACGTCGACATGATCGTCCAGAACGTCTCACACGTCGACAGCAACCGCACCGACATCTCCTTCACCCTGCCGATGGCCGATGGGCGCAAGGCCATCGACGCGCTGCGCGAGGTGCAGGTGGCGGTCGGTTTCGAGGACGTGCTCTACGACGACCAGATCGGCAAGGTGTCGGTGGTCGGTGTCGGCATGCGTTCCCACCCCGGGGTCACCGCCACCTTCTTCAGCGCGCTGGCCGGGGCCGGGGTCAACATCGGCATGATCTCGACCTCCGAGATCCGCATCTCGGTGGTCGTCGACGCCCAGCAGGTCGACGACGCCGTCCGCGCGGCGCACACCGCCTTCGGCCTTGACGCCGACGGTGAGGCCGTGGTCTACGCCGGGACCGGACGCTGAGGCTGCGGTGACCGAGCACCCCCGTCGACCGGGACGTGCCATCCGAGGTCAGGATGGCACCCCGGCGCGTGGGCTCCCCGACGACCTCCACGACGACGAGTCATGGTCGGCATCCTCGGCGCCGATCCCGTCCAACCTGTTCCGGGACGACCAGCCTGCGCCCCCGACGCCCCCCGCCACACCGCCCCGCCGCGCCCGCCGGGCCGCAACGGACCCCGAGTCCCCGCACCCTGACTCCCCGGCGCCTGAGTCCCCGGCCCCCGAACCGGTCATCCCTGAACCGGTCGCGCCCGCACCATCGGTCCGCGCCCCCGAGCCGGACGACTGGGAACCCGACGACACCCAGGTCACCAGCACCCTCTACGTCAGCCTGAACGACTTCTTCGGCGGCGCCCCACCCCGGCGTGACCCCGTGCTGGCCAGCTGGGTCGAGGGCCCCGGGGGGCCCGAGGACGAGGACGACCACTACCTCCCGGAGCCCGAACCCGAGCCCGAACCGGAACCTGAGCCCGAACCCGAGGACCCGGAGGCGCGGCTCGAGACCGTCATCCGGCCCCGGATCACCCAGGAGGAACTCGACCGGATCAGCCGGGAGAAGGCCGCCGCTGCCCGGGCCGGGACCGGCGCGGTCGACGTCACCTCCACCGGTGAGGCCGCGACCGTCGCCAAGAACTCGGCGCTGATGGCCTCCGGCACCCTGGTCTCGCGGCTGCTGGGCATGGTCCGCACCGCGCTGCTGGCCGCCGCCTTCGGCGTCTCGGTGATCGGCGACGCCTTCACGGTTGCCAACACCCTGCCGAACTACGTCTACATCCTGCTGTCGGCCGGTGTGCTGAACGCGGTGCTGGTGCCGCAGATCACCAAGGCGATGAAGCGCTCCGACGGCGGCAAGGACTACATCGACCGCCTGCTGACCGTCTCACTGGTGCTGGTGGTCGTCACCGCCGCCGCGGCCACCGTGGCCGCCCCGCTGCTGGTGCGGCTCACCTCCAACCTGCCACCCGAGGCCTACGACGCGGCGGTCTTCTTCGCCTACCTGTGCCTGCCGCAGATCGCCTTCTACGGCCTGTACACCGTGCTGGGGCAGGTACTGAACAGCCGCGGCCAGTTCGCAGCGTTCATGTGGGCCCCGGCGCTGGCCAACGTCGTCCAGATCGCGGGGCTGGTGTGGTTCCTGGTCGGCTGGGGCGCGCAGGGCCCCGAGTCGGTCTTCACCCCGGCGATGATGTGGCTGCTGGGCCTGTCGGCCACCCTCGGCATCGCCGTGCAGGGCCTGTCGCTGATCATCCCGCTGTGGCGCGGCGGGTTCCGCTGGACCCCCCGCTTCGACCTCCGCGGCCACGGCCTGGGCAGCGCCTCGAAGATCCTCGGGTGGACCTTCACCGCGCTGGTGGTGGCCCAGATCGGCGGCTTCATCGTCCAGCAGGTGATGACCACCGTGCGTGGCAACGACCCGAACGTGCCCTCGGTACTGGCCCATTCGCAGGCCTTCCAGATCTTCATGCTGCCGCACTCGTTCGTCACGGTCTCGATCCTGACCGCGATGTTCCCCGCGCTGAGCCGCGCCCACCACGACGGTGCGCTCGGGCGCATGCGCGAGCTGCTGACCCGCTCGCTGAGCATGCCGGCGGTGGCCGTGATCCCGATGAGCGCGGCGATGATCGCACTGAGCTACCCGATCATCCGGGTGCTGCTGCCGGCCCGCGGCACCGACCACGTCGCCGTCGCCTGGATCCTGGCAGCGATGTCGCTGGGTGTGATGGCCTTCGGCATCACCACCCTGCAGCAGCGCTACTGCTTCGCCCGGGAGGACGGCCGGACCAACCTGTGGCTGCAGGGCCTGCTGACCGGCCTCCAGGTCGCCATCGCGATGCTGGCCTTCGTGGTGCCCGCCCGGTGGGCCGTGGTCACCATCGGGTTGGCGCAGTCCATCGCCAACATCGTCACAGCCGTGGTCTTCCTGCTGGTGGCCCGCCGACAGCTGGGTGGCCTGGAACTGCGCCCGGTCGCCTCGCTCTACGCGCGGCTGGGTGCCGCTTCGGCGGTCGCCGGCCTGGTCGCCTTCGTCGCCTCGTGGGGCATCGGACGACTCGGCAGCGGCGTCCCGGTGGCCCTGCTGCAGCTGGTCGTCGGCGGTGGGCTGTTCCTGGTCATTGCCTGGTTCGGGCTGCGCAAGCTGCAGGTCACCGAACTCGAAGACGTGCTGCAGCCGCTGCTGCGCAAGCTCAGGAGGGCGGGCTGACCTGCCCGCGGTTCTGCGGCAGCAGGGCGATCTCCTGCCAGATCTTGCGAGACATGCCCGACAACCGGGTGGCATCCAGGTCTTCGCTGATGGAGGCGCTGGTCAGCTCGAAGCCGCGATGGCCACGAAGACCAAGTTCGGCTGCGGTCAACGGGGCGCGGGTGGTTGACTCGGACCCATGATCGACGTCGGTTCCACTTCCACCATGACCTACACCGTGCCCGAGCAGCGCACAGTGCCGCACCTGTACCCCGAGGCCGCGCTGTTCGGCGAGATGCCGAAGGTGTTCGCCACCGGCTACCTGGTCGGCCTGCTCGAGTGGGCCTGCATGCAGCACCTCAGCGAGGCCGGCCACGTCGGCGACGACGAGATCTCGGTGGGCACCCACATCAACGTGTCGCACGTCGCGGCCACCGTGCCCGGGCAGGTGGTCACCGTCGAGGTCACCTGCACCAAGGTCGAGGGGCGGGTCGTCGAGTGGGACGTCACCGCCCGCGACGAACGAGACGTGATCACCACCGGCACCCACCAGCGGGCCGTGCTCAACCGCGGACGATTCACCGGCGGGGTGGAACGCAAAGCTGAAGAGCTGGGGTTGGCCTGGGGCTGAGGCTCAGGGTCGGCCGGCGGTCTTCCAGTTCTCGAAGTTCTTCAACACCAGCTCCACGTCCTTGTGGGGCTTGGCCTCGAACTGTTTGTTGAACACCGGCTTCATGCTCAGCCGGTCGACCAGCACCGTGCTGCCGTCGTTCTTGGCGATCCGGAAGCTGCTGAAGCTGCTGGTCGCCGGCAGCAGTTCGTCCACCTCGGGCCAGGGCACCTCGGTGGTCTGGAAGAAGCTGCTGCGCACGGTCAACCCACGCTCGTGGATGTTGACGGTGGCGGCCACCGAGACGACCACCAGCAGGACGCCGGCGAAGATCATGATGAGGCCGAGGATGCCGAAGGGGGAGTCCAGGCTCCTCACTCATGGGCACATCCTCCGGGTGGGTGTGCTCAGCGGGGCCGGCGGTGCTGCCACTGGGCGTAGTGGTCGAGCACGGCCTGCACGTCGGGGTGGTGGACCACGGTGCCGTCGGGGGCGCGTTCGCTCGGTAGCGCCAGCCGGGTGACGGCGGTGCGGCGGCCGTCGGCCTGGACGATCTCGAAGCGATTGCGGCTCGTCCAGCCCATCCCGGGTGGGACCAGGTGGGTGATCGAGCTCCAGGGGATCTGGCGGTTCACGAACCACGCCTGGCGCAGGCTCAGGCCATGGTCGTGCAGCGCGAGGGTGGCGCCACCCATTTGTCGAGCGCCCACCACTGACAGGACCAGCACGAAGATGGAGAGCACCAGCACCAGACCGGTGGCAGCCAGGACCGAACCGTGCCGACCGATCTGCCAGGTCAGCCACACCAGGTACAGCGAGAAGCCGATCAGGACCACGCTGAGCCCGGCACAGATCCACATCATCGCGAGGATGGTGCGTCCGCGCGAGGTGGCCGAGTACGGGCCGAGGTCCACACGTGCAGGGCCCAGGTCAACGGTGGGGTTGGTCATGACCACCAGTATGGTGCCGGCCCGGGCCAGTGCCTGCTGGTGCCCTGGCCAGGGTGTCAGCGGTCTTCCGCGCCGTCCTCGGGAAGGAAGGCGGGTGCCTCGGTGGACAGCTCCACCTTCTGGCGGGTCTCGGCCATCCGGCGCTGCTGGCCCGAGCCCGGCATGACGCAGTCGTTGTAGCTGATGTCGCCCAGGCCGATGTGCTGGTTCGCGGCAGTCAACCGCTGGCCGGCGACGTAGCGAATCTGCACCTGGGTGACCAACCCGGGCCAGGTCAGGCGCAGGTCACCCTGCCCGGAGCTGATCGGCGTGTCACCCGTGGTGATTGGGCGGAATCGGTCGTTCCAAGTCCCGGTGCCCTGGATGTTGCTGCCGCGCACGTAGGTGAAGCCCGGGGTCATGACCTGGACGGTGTCGTGCCACGAGCTGGTGCGGTCGATGTCGTGCAGCACGAAGCTCAGGCCCTCCACCGCGCTGGGGAAGGTCAGGGTCATCGTGATGTACGACCCCCCCGAGCGGTCGCCCGTCATCTCCATCTCGACGTAGTTCCAGGAGGGGTTGGTGTTGGTGGCCGCGACCAGGCCCGTGTCGCCCATCCCGCCGGTGGCGCCACCCCCGCTCCACGAGCGCGAGAATGCCAGCGTCGCCGTCATGCCGGAGGGCAGGAACGTGATGGTGGTCGGACGGGTGCCCGGACGCATCTGGTCGAAGTCGACCGTCGGGGTGCAGGGCGACACCGCAAACGCGGGCGCGGTGCCGGCGAAGGCGACCGCGGGCACCGACCAGGCGGCTCCCTGGACGAGTCGACGTCGGGTCACGCCGGTACGGTTCGGGGTTTCAGTCATCTCGTCCATCACTGTCCAGTTCACCGGGGCCCGAAGGCCAACGCTGTTACGGGCGGCACGCTAGACGGGGGAGCGTGCGCCCCCGCCAGTCCGTTTCAGCAAACCTTCAGGTACAACGGACATTGCGTCCATTCTGTTCCTGTCAGCGCTGGTATGTGTCCATCGTGTCGTTGCGCAGCGCTTCGGCGAGCAGCTTGATCTTGGCCTGGTCGACTTCCACGTAGGCCTGGCCGTCGCGGCTGGTGCCGTATCCCGACCAGGGCGCCATCATCGAGCGGATCTGGGAGCCACTGGTGATGCGCATCTGCATGCCGAGCTCGATGATCTTCTCGTTGGTGAGCCCCTCGTCCACGGTGAAGTTCGAGCCCAGCGAGGTGACCGCGTCGCGGAAGGTCTCGGGGCTGGTCAGCACGCCGCGTGAGAGCAGCTTCTCGACGACCGCCTTGATCACGTCGCGCTGGCGCTGGGTGCGGTCGAAGTCGTGGTTGGGCAAGCCGTAGCGGTTGCGGACGAACAGCAGCGCGGTCTGGCCGTCATTCAGTTCGACCTGCCCCTCGGGGAAGTGCACCCCGTCGATGGTGGAGGCGTGGTTGTTGTACACGCTCACCCCACCGATCGAGTCGATGACGTTCACGAACCCCTCGAAGTTGATCAGCGCGGTGTGGTCGATCGGCACGTTCAGCAGCTGCTCGACGGTCTTGACCGACAAGGCCGCCCCACCCCACGAGTAGGCGGCGTTGATCTTGGCGGTGCCATGGCCGGGGATCGGCACCCAGTAGTCGCGCGGCAACGAGATCAGGTAGGCCGACTTCCGGTCGCCGGAGATGTGCAGGATCATCAGCACGTCGGAGCGTCCGCGCTCGGCGGTGGTGCGCTGGTCGGTGCCCATCAGGGCGATGTTCAGCGGCGGGTACTTCTCACCCTCGGCGACCGGCACCTCCGCCGGGCGCCCCTCGTAGCTGAGGTCGATGAGGCCCGGTTCCCGCTTGACCTGGTTCATCCCGTCAAGGGCCGACTTGGTGTAGTAGGCGCCGACCCCGGCCACCCCGAGGATCATGGCGGTGATCAGGCCCAGCACGGTCAGCAGCAACCAGCGGTCCCGCAGGCGCTTGCGGCCGCGGCGGGGCTTGGCGGGGGCAGCCGCCGCGGCGGTCTCGTCTGGGGCCTTCGCGTCCGCACTGTCGGGGGCGTCGGCGCCCGGCTCGTCCGTGGGGCCCTGCTCATCCCCGAAGAACGGCAGCCTGTCGTCACTCATCGGGCCCTCCCAGCCGTACGGTCGCCAGTCGCTCCAGTATGACACCGAGGTCCGCATCGATCCTGGTGGCGCAGGCCCTGGCCGCCTCCTGCCCGCGGCGGTAGGGGTCGGCCACGGAGTCCTCGGGGTGTTGGGTGCGCCGCTGCCACAGGTGCTGGGCCACCTGTTCGCGGGTGGCTCCGTCGGGCAGGGTGGCCAGTTCGCGGGCCACGTGCCCCATGACGAAGCTCTTGCGGGCGAGTGCCGGCCACTCCTCCTGGATGAAGTCCCGGTGCCGGGCCGCCATCGCGATCACCAGGTCGGCCTGCTCGAGCATGGCGCGGGTGACCTGCTTGCCGCGGTGGGCCGAGGCGTCGACCCCGGCGGGCAGTTCGGCGGCCATCGGCGGGTCGATGAGCTCATCGGCCCAGCCGTGGGTGCCGGCGGATGAGAAGGCCAACCCCGGCACACCGGCCGCGGTCGCCACCACGTCGGCATAGGCCGAGCGGCAGACATTGGCGGTGCACACGAACAGCACCCGGAAGGGCTCCGGCTCGGGCTGAGCCGGGTCGGGGCCGGGCAGCCCCCGGGTGGCTCGTCGCGCGGGGGTGCCCGGCTCGTCGAGGTCATCGGGCCCACCGGCGGGATCGTCGACCAGCTCGACCAACCCGCCGTTGACCAGGTCGTCCACGAAGGCGCGGGTGCTCCGGGCGACCTCGTCACCCTCCTCGGGCCACCGGGCCACTGCCTCGGCCACCGGGTCGAGGCCCTCGGCGAGGTCGGTGAAGATCAGCGCCGCGGAACCCTCCAGGGCGATCGGGTGACCCCCGGGCAGCCGCATGGCATAGACGGTGCCGGTGGACTCGTCGAGCACCCAGGCGCAGTCCCGGGTCGGGTTCGCCTTCATGAGCGCCGGTCCTTCCCGAACCGGTCACGCACTTCGGCCAGGGCAAGCCGGTAGCGCTCCCGGGTGGCCGCACGAACCTCGGCGCGGGTGGGTTCACGGCCCAGGTCAAGTCGCATCCGGTCGGTGTTCACCCGGGTGGCACGCACCAGCACCGACAGCTTCTGCCGCGGGGTGCGGGCAGCCTCCCACCGGGCGACCCACTCGTCGGTGCGGGTGTGCGAGCCCGGTGTCGAGAACTGCTGCCACAGCCGGTAGCTGGGGTGGTCGCGGTACTGGTCCAACTCGCCCAGCGCTGCCGCCAACCCCACGGTCGCGTCCAGTTCGGCAGCGCGTCGCCGTACCCGTTCGCGGACGACGTCGTCGGCCTCGTCCCAGACCCTGCGCTTGTCGGCGTTGTTCACCCCACCGGAGCGACCGGCGTGCAGCAGCAGCACCAACCGCTGGTCGTCCACCGAGGGGGTGGCGCAGCCCTGGTGGGCGATCCGCTCGTGGTCGCGTCGTTCCCACAGCGAGGCGAAGGCCAGCTCGGGGTCGGCCTCGATGCCGGGCATGAACAGGTGGATGTCGGCATGCCCCAGGTGGTCAGACCAGATGTTCGCGGCGTGCTCGAAGGGTGACCCGGTGGTGAACCTGGAGCGCTGTTCGCAGCCGGCCGCGACCAGGTGGGCGAGGAAGCGTTCCGCGTCGACCGGGCGCACCAGCACATCGGCATCGGTCGAGCGCCGCGGCACCGGGCCGGCCTCGTCGTGGTGCCACAGGTCGGGGTGCACTGCCGGACCCTTGATGTGCAGGATGTCGATGCCGTGGTCGTCGGCCACGCGCTGCAGGAAGGCGTGCATCAGGTGGGTCAGCAGGTGCACCGGCACCGTCGGGGCCCTCATGGGTGCTCCTCGGCCAGCACGCCGACGCCGAGCAGGGCGTTCACCGCGTCACCGACCAGGTCGTCCGCGCTGCCCCCGGGGGCCGGGCCGAAGGCCGCCACGCAGGCATCACGCAGTTCGGCCAGGGTGCGCGGCTGCGCGCAGGCCTCGATCACGGTGATGCCGATGGGCCCGATGCGCAGCAGTTGCGAGGCGGTCAGCACCAGGCCCTGGTTGTCGATGACCAACATGTCGTTGAGTTTGTCACCCTGCCGGTAGCGGGTCGTCATGCTGCCCCCAGGATGTCGGCGACCGCGGGCAGCAGTTCGGTGTGGTCGGGGTAGGTCCAGCGTTGCGCACCGCCGCCGATGGCCAGCAGGTCGGCCAGCCTGTGCAGTGCCCGGGGCACCTGGCTCAGTGACGAGGTCTCGTTGATCAGCGCCTCGATGGCCCCCAGCGTGTCAAGGTCGTCGACGGTCAACCCGGTGGCCTGCGGGTCGCGGGTCAGCAGCACGAGGCGCGCCAGCCGGGGTTCACCCGGGGCGGGCAGCAGGCCCAGCGCGTCGGGGGACAGTTCCCGCTTCGGGCCGGGCTCCCCGGCCGGACGACGCAGCGAGATCGGCTTGGGGTAGGGCTGGATGAGCCCGTCGGCGTCCAGGCCGATGGTCTCGTCGCTCAGGTAGCCGTACTGCTGGCCGAGGGCTCGGGCCAGCGTCGACTTGCCCGTGCCGCCGGGGGCCACGAAGACCAGGCTGGCGCCGGTCGTCGGGTGGGCGAGGCCACCGGCGTGGAACATCACCAGCTCGCCGCGGCGGGCCCCGATGAGGGCCTGGGTGACCCGCTGGGTGACCCAGACCATCAGCTCGTCGGGGGACTGCGCCGTCAGGGCAGCGGTGACGGTGTCGGCCACCGGTGCGGTGTCGTCGAGGCGGCAGCGCGACCAGGCGGTGGCCAGTTCTTTCCACAGTGCCTCGTCGGCCTCAGTGCCCTGGCTGCCGTCGCCCAGTTCGAGCGCGACGGCGGTGCCCAGGCCGTGCAGCACCATGCGGCGGGTCACGGCAGTTCCGCCAGGTAGGCCACCAGGCGCTCGTCGGCGGCGGCCGGGGTGAACCCGGTGGCGGTGATCTTGTCCAGCGACAGGGCGCTGTGGCGTGGGCGTGGGGCCAGGTCCTTGCCCTGGGCGTAGGTCTCGGTGCTGACCGGGGTGACGTCGCCGGGGTCTCGTCCGCGAAGCTCGAAGATGCGGGCCGCGAGCTGCGCCCATGAGCGGACCGGGCCGGAGTTGGTGAGGTTGTAGGTGCCCGGGGCCGCGCCGCTGTCGAGCAGGTGCACGATGCCGGCGGCCAGGTCGTCGGCGAACGTCAGCCGACCGAACTGGTCATCGACGACCTGTGGGTTGATGCCCCGCGCGGCCAGCCCGGCCATGGTGGTGACGAAGTTGCGGCCCTCACCGATCACCCAGCTGGTGCGCACCACCCAGTGCTGCTCGACCCCTGCGGCGGCCAGGTCACCGGCGGCCTTCGACTGTCCGTAGACCCCCAGTGGGGTGGGCGGCTCGGTTTCGTCGTGCACCTCGTGGGTGCCGTCGAAGACGTAGTCGCTGGACACGTGCACCAGCCGCAGCCGGTGGCGGCGGGCGGCGGCGGCCAGGTGGGCGACGGCGGTGGCGTTGGTGGCCCAGGCCGCCGCTCGTCCGTCGGGTGTTTCGGCCAGGTCGACACCGGTGTGGGCGGCGGCGTTGATGATCGTGTCGAAGCCGCTGAAGTCGAAACCGGCGACGGCGGCGGCGTCGGTGATGTCGAGGTCGGTGTGGCCGAGCGCGACAGCGTGGGGCAGATGGCGCTGCAGTGCTCGTCCGAGTTGGCCGTTGGCGCCGACGACCAGGGTGCGCCGTGGGGGCATCGCGGTGACCTCGGCCAGCGGCGGGTGCTGCTGGTCGGCGCTCGACAGCTCGCACTGGTCGGCAGGGATGGGCCAGTCGATGCCCAGCGCGGGGTCGAACAGGTTGGCGTAGGTGTAGTGCTCACGGGCGGCGGCGCTCCAGTGCTCGTTGACGAGGTAGGCGTAGGTGGTCGCGTCCTCGAGGGCCTGGTAGGAGTTGCCGACACCGCGGGGCACGAACACCGCCGTCTCGGGGCCCAGCTCCAGGGTGACGACGGTGCCGAAACTGGGGCCCTCACGCAGGTCGACCCAGGCCCCGAAAATGCGCCCGGTGGCCAGGCTGACCAGCTTGTCCCACGGTTCGGCGTGGATGCCGCGGGTCGCGCCCCGGCTGATGTTGTGCGACATGTTCTGCTGCACCGGCCCGAAATCGGGCAGCCCCAGCGCGGTCATCTTCGCGCGCTGCCAGTTCTCCTTGAACCAGCCGCGGGCGTCGGTGTGCACCGGCAGGTGGACGACCAGCAGCCCGTCGATGGCGGTCGTCTCGATGCCCAGTTCGTTCACGGTCACTTCTTCCTCGTCGCCGGCCCGGTTGCTGGCCCGGTCACTGGCCTGCCGCGGCGTACTTGGCCTCGGTGGCCTGCTTCATCGGACGCCACCAGTCCTCGTTGGCGCGGTACCACTCGATGGTGGCGGCCAGGCCCTCGCGGAAGCTGGTGAACCGGGGCTGCCAGGACAGTTCCTCGCGCAGCTTGGTCGAATCGATGGCATAGCGCAGGTCGTGGCCGGGACGGTCGTTGACGTGGTCGTAGGCGTCGCGGGGTTCGCCCATCAGTTCCAGGATGAGTTCGATCACCGACTTGTTGTCGAGTTCTCCGTCGGCGCCGATCAGGTAGGTCTCACCGGGTCGACCGGCCTCGATGATGCGCTGCACGGCCGCGTTGTGGTCGTCGACGTGGATCCAGTCGCGCACGTTCAGCCCGGCGCCGTACAGCTTGGGCCGCTGCCCGTCGAGGATGTTGGTGATCTGGCGGGGAATGAACTTCTCGACGTGCTGGCGGGGGCCGTAGTTGTTGGAGCAGTTCGAGATGGTGGCGTGCACCCCAAAGGAGCGCACCCAGGCGCGCACCAGGTGGTCTGAGCCGGCCTTGCTGGCCGAATAGGGGCTCGACGGGTTGTAGCGGGTGGTGGGCGTGAACCGGGCCGGGTCGTCGAGTTCAAGGTCGCCGTAGACCTCATCGGTGGAAATGTGGTGCAGTCGCTTCTGGTGGCGTCGGACCGCTTCCAGGATGCTGAAGGTTCCCAGAAGGTTGGTCCGAATGAATGGGGACGGATCGTGCAGCGAGTTGTCGTTGTGGCTTTCCGCCGCGAAATGGACGACCACGTCATGGTCGGCGACCAGGTTGTCGACCAGCTGTTCGTCGGCCACATCGCCCTCGACCAGGTGGTAGCGGTCGGGGGGCAGGTCGGCCAGTGAGCTCGGCTGCGCGGCGTAGGTGAGCGCATCCAGCACCGTCACGTGGTCGGCGGTCGTCGCCAGGTGCCGACGAACGAAGTTCGACCCGATGAAGCCGGCCCCGCCGGTGCACAGAATGTTCACGCCCGTCATCCTAGGCCGGATGGGTGGGGGCCCGAAATGGCGGCCATGCTGAATGGGTGGGGCTGTTCAGGTCGCGCCAACGATGGAATGCTGTGGCGCATGCGCGGCATCATTTTGGCCGGCGGGACAGGTTCTCGCCTGCACCCGATCACCCTGGGCACCAGCAAGCAACTGGTGCCGGTCTATGACAAGCCAATGATCTACTACCCGTTGTCGACGTTGATTTTCGCCGGCATCCGCGAGGTGCGGGTGATCACCACACCGCACGAGGCGGCGAGCTTCCGCCACCTGCTCGGCGACGGCTCGGAGTTCGGCATCGAGATCAGCTATGCCGTGCAGCCCGACCCCGGTGGGTTGGCGCAGGCCTTCACGATCGGTGCCGAGTTCATCGGGGGCGAGAAGGTCTGTCTGGTGCTGGGCGACAACATCTTCTACGGGCAGGGGCTGGGCACCCAGCTGCGCAACCGGGCCGACGTCGAGGGGGCGGCGATCTTCGGCTACTGGGTGGCCGACCCGACGGCCTACGGAGTGGTCGAGGTGGCCGACGACGGCCGGGCGATCACGATCGAGGAGAAGCCGACCCACCCGAAGTCGCACTACGCCGTGCCCGGGCTCTACTTCTACGACAATGAGGTCGTGGAGATCGCACGCATCCTGAAGCCGTCGTCGCGCGGTGAGTTGGAGATCACCGACGTCAACCGCACCTACCTGGAACGTGGGCAGCTGCAGGTGACGGTGCTGCCGCGGGGCACCGCCTGGCTCGACACCGGCACCTTCGACTCACTCAACGACGCGTCAAACTTCGTGCGGACGATCCAGGCCCGGCAGGGGTTGCAGGTCGGTTGCCCCGAAGAGGCCGCCTGGCGGATGGGCTTTCTGGACGACGAAGGGCTGCTGGAGCGGGCGAACCGGTTCGCGAAGTCGGGCTATGGGGCCTACCTGGCCCAGCTGGTGGCGATGGGGAGTGGTAGGTGAACGTCGCGCGGACATTCGTCGAGAAGCTGCCGGGGCTGCGGTACCGGCGTTCGCAGGCCTGGATGGTCGTCCTGCGCAGGGCCTTCGCCCACATCGGCCGGGGGACGGTGATCGTCAACCCGATGACGCTGAGCGGGGTCTCCAGGATTCGGATCGGTGCACAGACCATCATTCGTGACGGGGCGTGGCTGGCCACCGAGGGGGAGACCTCGTCGCTGAGCATCGGTGACAACAACTACATCGGCCACCGCTGCCACCTGCACTCGATCGACCCCGTGAGCATCGGCTCGGGCTGCGTGTTCGCCGACAACGTGCTGGTGACCAGCACGGATCACGAGCGCGGCAACCGCCATGGTGTCACCGGAACGGGGCCTGTCGTCATCGGTGACGGCGTGTTCCTGGGGCAGAACGTCGTGGTGCTGGGCGGCGTGACCATCGGTGACGGGGCCACGGTCGCCGCGAACGCGGTCGTCACCAAGGACGTCGCCGCCAACACGGTGGTGGGGGGCATCCCGGCCCGACAGATCGGCACGAAGGCCCCGGTGTGAAAGCTCGAAGACTGCTGCTGGTCAGCCCGACCTTCCACGGGTACTGGCGCTCGATCGAGTCGGCGTTCCAGCAGTTGGGCTATGACGCCAGCACCTACTGCTACGACGCAGCCCCCAAGGCCGAGAAGCTGTGGAACAAGGTGCGCCACGAGCTGCCGGCGAAGCTCCGGGGCCAGCAGAACCACCTGTCGCCCGACCTCGTCAGCTCGCGTGCAGCGGCGGCGGTGCGTGCCGCCCGACCCGACATCGTGCTGGTGGTGCGCGGTGACGTGCTGACCACGGCCTTCTGGGGCGAGGTGCGCGAGCTGGGTGCGGTGCCGGCGATGTGGTTGTACGACGAGCTCAGGCGCATGCGTTATGACCCCGACACCATCGGTGAGTTGGCCGCGATCGCCACGTACAGTTCCGCCGATGCGGCGCAGTTGCGGGACAAGGGTGTGGCGGCGCTGCATGTGCCGCTGGCGTTCGACCCCGAGGTCACCCCGACGCCGACAGGCCCGACGGGGGAGTTCAGCTTCATCGGGGCGCGCTACGGGCGGCGTGAGGAGTACCTGCAGGCGCTGGTCGAGGCCGGCCTGCCTGTGCGGGCGCACGGTCGGGACTGGTCGTCGCACCTTGTTGACCGGGCCCGCACGTTTCGGCTCGATGCGCCGGCCGTACCGGCCGGGCGTGACCTCGACCTGCCCGATGCGTACGGCGTGATGAAGGCGGGCCTCGGCACGTTGAACGTGCACGGTGACCAGGACGGGTTCACGATGCGCACCTTCGAGGCGTCCGGGGTCGGGGCCGTGCAGCTGGTCGACCGGCCCGAGGTCGAGCACTACTACGACCCGGGGCGTGAGGTGCTGGTGTTCACCAACCCGGACGAGCTCGTGCGAGCGTGCCGGGACGTGCTGGCGGCACCCGAGCGGATGACGACGCTCCGGGAGGCCGCGATGGCGAGGACGCGGGCAGAGCACACCTTTGTGCACCGGGCCCGGTCGCTGGAAGCGTTGTGGGCATGATGGACACCCCGCGCAGGGGTCCCGTGGCTGCCGCGATCACTGTCGGTGCCGTCGGGCTCGCTGTCTTCGGGGTGGGTGCTGCGCTCAACACGCCGACGATGCCCGATGGGCCGTTCGGGCTGTGGGCCCCGTTCAGGCAAGGCGGTGGGCATCGTGCCCTGGAGCTGGCTGCCAGCGCCCGAATGGTGGGGGTGGTGGTGCTGTTCGGGGCATGGTTCGCCCTGCGAAACCAGCGGCGCCACCTCCTGACGCTCACCGCGGCAGTGTGGGGCTTCACGCTGATGCTTCTTCCCCCGGGTGCTGGTGATGTGTACAACTACGTTGAGCAGGGCTGGCTCGTGCTGCAGGGTCTCGACCCGAGCGTTGTTCCGTCCGGCAGCGTGGCCGGTCCGTACGCCGATTGGGGTGGGTCGTGGACGGGCACGACGGTTGCCTATCCGCCGGTGGGGCTGGCGCTGCAGGCCGCTGTGGTGTGGGTCTCGGCCGGACATTCCTGGCTGGCCCTGGTGCTGATGAGGTTGCTGTGCGTGGTGGCGCTGGCGGCCCTCTGGGTGCTGATTCCCCGACTCGCTGATGTGTTTGGCGTGTCCCCCCATCAGGCCACGTGGGCAGTGGCGCTGAACCCGATGCTCTGGGTGCATGGCATCGCTGGCATCCACCTCGACCTGGTGGCGGTGGCGCTCGCTGCGGCCGCACTCTGGATTCTGATGTCGACCACGGGTCGCCGTTCGGGTCGCTTCGTGCTGGCCGGAACCCTGGCCCTGCTAGCCGTGGGCATCAAGCCCCAGGCTGCGCTGGTGCTGTGCTTCTCCGTGCCGCTGGTCGTCACCGTGGCAGGTGGGTGGCGGCGCCGTCAGCTGATGCACGCCGTGGTGAGCGGATTGGTGGTTGCCGCGCTCGTGGGCATCGTGGCGCTTGGGTCGCGGTTGAGTCCCTTCGGTGCCCACTGGACTGGGGCCACCGGCGACCCGTCGTGGGCTTCGTCCTCGATGTGGTCGATCTTTGCTGACGTGGCCGGTCGAGTCGGCGGGCCTCTCGAAGGCGTGCATGGGCAGCTCGCCCCACATGCGATGTTGTGGTGCAGCCTCGCTGCGGTCGCAGTGTTGCTGGTGGTGGCCCTCACCGTGGAACTCCCGGATGCCCCGATGTTTGCGGCTTTGACGCTGCTCGTCGTGTGCATCATCGGGCCCGCTGGCAGGCCTTGGTACCTGCTGCCGGCAGTGCTCGCGCTGGGGCTGGTCCGCTGGACCTCAGTCAGACAGGCAGTGGTGACGACGGTGGTGCTGGTGGCCTTGTCGGGCGAGATGTTTGTCACCATGAGCTATCTGGGCAGGCAGGCTTGGTCATGGGGTCTGGCGACGGCGATGGTGGTGACCATCTGGATCGTGCGTGTTTCTGTGGACGGACCCCCGCAGGCGAGATCCAGGTCCCTGCGCGATGAGTTGCTTGACGAACAGAACAAGGGGGCACCTCGTGGTTGAGGTTTCAGTGATCATCCCGGTGCTGAATGGGGCCTGGTGCATCGGTCAGCAGTTGGCGGCACTGGCTCGGCAGACCACCTCGCGATCCTTCGAGGTGGTGGTGTGTGACAACGGGTCGGTCGACTCGACGACGCAGGTGTGCCAGATGTGGGTCGGCCGGGTACCTGGCCTGCGCATCGTTGATGCCAGCGATCGTCGATCTGCCTCCCATGCCCGCAATGTCGGCATCGGCGCCGCTCTCGGCCAGGTGCTGTTGTTCTGCGATGCCGATGACATGGTCTCCGATGACTGGGTCGAGGTGATGGCCTCGTACGTGCGTCCGGGGGCGATGGTGAATGGCTGGGGCGACTACACCCTGTTGAACTCGCCGGACAGCTACCAGGGTGCTGGGCTCACAGACGGGCTCATCATGCGGTGCGGGTTCAAGCCGGGCATTGAGTCCGGGAACCTTGGCGTGTCGGCCCGAGATGCCAGGGCGGTCGGAGGGTTTGATGAGAGCTATCCCTACGCGGAGGACATCGACTTCGGGTGGCGGGCCCAGGTGGCCGGCGTCGAGTTGAGCTCAGTGCCGGCGCTCGTGCATTACAGGGTGCGGGCAGGAGCCAAGGACGTTTTCCGCCAGCATCGGCGCTGGTCCATCTACAGCATCATGCTGCGTCGGCGCTGGGTCGATCAGATCCCACCCTCATACAGCCTGCGGTACTCCGTGATCGAGTTCGTCCGCCAGTCAGTCCTGTTCCCCGCCCGATGGGCCACCACCCGTGGTCATGGGCGCCGAGAACTGCTGCGGCAGTACGGTACTGCCGTGGGGGAACTGGAGGGCCTGCTCCGGTTCAAGGTTCTTGGGAGTCCGCCGGGGCCAGACCTGGCAACCTTTTGACCACCTCGCGGTAGCACCGCCTAACGGTAGTTCCGCAGTTCAGGGGTCAGTTCTCCGTCGAGCAGCAGGTGTGGGCCGTACTTGAGGCTCAGCGGATGAGTGATGTTGTAGGCAAGTTCGCCCCAGCCGATGGGGTGGTCCCTGGGGATCTCGTAGGGCGAGGTCGCGGGGAATCGCTGCAGGGGGTCCAGCCAGTAGGTCAGCCGCGCGTGCTGTTCCTCGTACCAGTCGCTCGTGAAGGGCGAGTAGGCCTTCATGGCGTAGGCGCTGGCCCCCAGCAGTCGCGTGTAGTGGCGGACCAGGTGCTTTCCCAGAACCCCGGGCTCGAGGGCAACGTACCGGGTGGTGACTTCGGGGTAGCCGGCCACCCACAGGTCGTCGCGCTCGTTGAGCCTGTCCAGGGTGGCGTCCCATCCCACCGTCGTGGGCTTCAGGTCCAACCACACCCCGCCGTGATGGTGCAGCAGGTAACACCGGACGTAGTCCGACTTCTGCACCGGCCCCAGGCTCTCGAACCCGGGGTGGATCGGGTGCCCCTCCACCAGATGCTCCGGGAAGGAGTCCATCGTGACGAGTTCCACCTCGAAGCGCGGGTGCAGCCTCCGGATGGAGCGCAGCGAGTCCCGCCGGGACTGGGTCATCTCATTGTCGCCCATCCAGGCAGTCCAGATTCGTCGCGGTGCGGGCCCCGGGGTGCTCGTGATCAGGCTCGGCCGGCGGACGAAGTGGTGCGGGTAGTAGCCGGGGTCGAACTCATAAGGTGCCAGGCGTTCGAGTCGGGCGTAGACCGCATCCCGGGCGGCGATTCGTCGTGGTTCCACGACGCGTTGGTTGACGGATCGCCAGGCGTGTTTGGCCCTGCGTGCCCGGCCCAGCAGGTCAGAGCGAACCTTTGACAGCCCCATGGGGGCACTCTAGCGCCACCATTCCTGGGTGGCTCCTCCGATAGGGTGCATTTCAGGAGGGGCAATGGAGTCCGTGGATGTTTCAGTGGTTGTGCCCTGCTACAACGCGGCCCACCAGATCGCAGATCAACTGGAGGCGTTGGCGCGTCAGGTCAACCCACCGGCCTTCGAGGTGGTCGTCGTGGACAACCGATCCACGGACGGGTTGGACCAGGCCTGTGCGCCATTCGCCGGCAGCTTACGAGTTCGCATTGTGAGGGCGTGGGAGCGCGCCGGGGTGTGCCACGCCAGAAATGAAGGTGTTCGCCACGCGGCCGGGGCGACTGTCCTGATCTGTGACTCCGATGACATCGTGGACGAGCATTGGGTGCGCGCCATGAGCGCCGCGGTTGGTCAGGGCGGACGAATCGTCGCGGGGGAACTGGTCTATGACCGGCTCAACTCCGATCTCCAGCGGCAGGTCCTGGACGGAATGGGGGTTTGGCAGCCCGCGCCGTACATGGGATACCTCCCGTTTGCCTTCGGATGCTGCCTGGGGATCACCCGCGAGGACTACCTCGCCATCGGTGGCATGGACGAGTCCATGGTGGGCGGTTCCGATGACGTGGACTTCTCCTGGCGCGCCCAGGAATCCGGCTTGGCGTTCGTCCATGCCGAGGAAGCCCAGGTGCACTATCGCCTCCGAGAGAGCCCTGCCGCTGTGCTGCGCCAGCGCCGTGCCTACCAGCGGGGTGATGTGCTGCTGTGGGTGCGGTCCATGCAGGCCGGGCGACCCGTCTCGGGCAAGAGCTTCAAGTGGAGCCTGCAGGAAACGCTGCGCGCGGGCGTGGCCGGCCTGAGGTGGATACGGATGAACCCGGAGCAGCGCTTGGGGTGGGCGCGCCGTTTCGGTGGTGCACTGGGGTCACTGGAGGGGCATGTGCGCTACCGCCTGCTCGGGCGTGCGCCGACCGTAGTTCTCGCGCACCCAAGTCCTCAGTAGGCGCCGCGTGAGCTGAAGACGGCCTTGGCGGTGCGGGCCATGATCGCCAGGTCCTGCACGAAGGCCCAGTTGTCCACGTAGTAGAGGTCGAGGCGCACTGCTTCCTCCCAGGGCAGGTCGGATCGGCCGGACACCTGCCACAGGCCGGTGAGGCCGGGACGCACCGCCAGCCGGCGCGACACGTCGCCTTCGTAGCGGCTCACCTCCGACTCCAGTGCCGGTCGGGGGCCGACCAGGCTCATCTCGCCGCGCAGGATGTTCCACAGTTGCGGCAGTTCGTCGATGGAGTAGCGACGGATCACTCGGCCGACCTTGGTGACCCGGGGGTCACGCTTGAGCTTGAAGAGCAGTCCCTCGCCGTCATGGCTGTCGATCGTCTTCTTCAACTCGTCGGCATTGGTGACCATGCTGCGGAACTTCAGGCAGTGGAACAGGACGCCGTCCTTGCCGACGCGGGTCTGCCGGAAGATCACCGGCCCAGCATCCTCGCGCTTGATGGCCAGAGCAGTGACCAGCATCAGCGGGCTGGCCAGCACCAGGCCCAGGGAGGCAACGATGATGTCGAAGCTGCGCTTGACCCAGCGCCCTGCCCGGACCGCCTGGGGCTTCGCCACCGTCAACAGGGGCACACCAGCGATGGTCTGCATGTCGACCCGGGTCGAACTCAGCTCGGTCAGCGACGGAACGACGATCAGCTGGGCATGTTCTCGTTCCAACTCGCGGGCAAGCTTGTTGAAGTCCTGGGACTCGCGGAAGGACCCCTCCAGGAAGATGACGGCGCGAGCACCGGACTCGTGGACTGCCGACAACGCATCGTGCGGCGTTCCCAGCACCGCGATCTCATGAGGCAACTCGTAGCCCGTGTCATGGGTCAGGGCACCGACAACGTCGTACCCGATCCACGTTTCACGGTGGAGCACCTTCGAGAAGTCGCTGATGCGGAACGGATCGCCCACCACGAGGACGGGCAGGCGCATGGCGCCTCGACGGCGCGCGGCATGGAGTACTCGGCGCATCAGCAGTCGGCCCAGCAGCAGTGCCGGTGTGCCGATGATGAAGGCCAGGAAGAAAAAGGCGCGAGACAGCGGGTAGTCGGCCAGGTAGGCAGAAATGCCGATCACGGCCGCGGTCAGCACGCTGGCGCGGGCCACCACGCTGTACTCGGTCGTGCCGGCACCCAACAGGCGCTGGCGATAGGCACCGCTGGCGACCAGGGTCACCAGCCAGGTGCCGATGAACAGGGCCATGACAGGGGCGACCAGCGTCATCACATCGCCGGTCGGCCCGAACAGGGTGAGCTGACTACGCAGGTTCAGGGCCAGGGTGCAGGACAGCGCCACGAGCACCGCGTCGACGGCGAACAGGGTCAGGGCGACCGTCCAGCGGCCTTGGTGGTGAGCACGATGAGCCCCCTGCAGGAGGGGGCGTGAGGGGGCCGGTACCAGGACTTGGCCCAAGAGACTGCTCCTTCGGGATCCGATCGCGTACCACGGGCGCGCTGTCGCGGGAAGGAGACGCGCTGTCGTGAGAGGGGAGCTGTATGGCATTATCGATCGGGCGAGACGCATTTGTCCACTCCTGATCAGGACGCATTCTCGCCCCAGAATTTCGTTGCGAGAGGTACCCCATGACGCTGCTCGACCTTGCGCGTTTGCTGCGCAAGAACATCGGCATCCTGCTGCTGTGCACGGTGCTCGGGGCGGGGGCAGCGCTGGCCTGGACCTGGACTCGTCCCGAGGTGTACCGGGCCAGCGCTGTCGGCCTGGTGGTCGCCGGCGACACCAGCAGCGTGGCCAACGCGACGATGGGTGACCAGTTCGCTCGCGCCCGCGCGGACGCCTATGTGAACCTGATCGGCACCCGTGCGGTGGGGGAAAGGGTGCAGGCGGACCTGGGTGCGCAGGGCATCCCCGTGGGTAGCTACTCGGCCTCCACCTCGACCGGAACCACCTTCATCACCGTCAGCGCGTCGGCCGCGACGCCGGAAAGTGCGAGCGCTACCGCGGATGCCGCGCTGCGCGCTTTGACGGCCGAGGCTTTGCGGGTGGAAACCTATGCTCAAACACAGGGCGAGGAACGTCCCACTGAAGAATTGCTGAGATTGACGGCAATCCATATTTTGCCTTATCAGCCAGCAACTCAGCCGACCACACCGGATCGTCCCAACCTGGTCCGAAACGTGCTGCTGGGGGCCGCCGCCGGGTTGCTGCTGGGACTGGTCATCAGCGTGGTGCGCCGCCAACTGGACACCAACGTGCGGACTAAGGAGGACGTCGAGGAACTCACTGGCCACGCCGTACTCGGCGTGATCCCCGACTCGGCTCTCGTCCGCAAGCAGCGCTCAGGCAAGCTCGTCACGCAGCCGCTGACCGGGCATGTCGGTGAGGCGATGCGCAAGCTGCGCACCAACCTGCGCTTCGTGCACGTCGATGACCCGGTGCGCACGTTGGTCGTGACCAGCGCCAACCCCAGTGAGGGCAAGTCGAGCATTGCGGCGAACCTGGCCAAGCTGGTCGCCCTGTCAGGTCAGAGCGTAGTCCTGGTCGACTGTGACCTGCGGCGTCCCTCCCAGGCCACGATCTTCGGGGTGGATTCCTCCCTGGGGTTGTCCCAGGTGCTCGCGGGCGACCTCCCCGTGGGGGAGGCCATGATCCAGACCGAGGTGCCGGGCCTGCGGCTGCTGCCCGCCGGGCGGGTGCCACCCAATCCCAGCGAGTTGGCCGGCTCGCGCAAGATGGCTGACCTGGTTGAGCAGTTGAGCAGGGATTCCATGGTGATCATCGACTCACCCCCCATGCTGGCGGTGACGGACGCTGCGCTGCTTGCGGCGGCGAGCGACGGAGCCATCTTCGTGGCAGTGGCCGGCAAGACCCCGAAGGACCAGGTCAGGGTCTGTGCGGACCAGTTGGAAATGGTCGGTGCCGGGCTGCTGGGCACCGTGCTCAACCGGGTGCCGAAGCGGTCGCTGGGGGACGCGACCTACGGTTACGGCCGCACGTACTACTCCTCTCGCAATGAGGTCTACTACTCCTCGGCCAAGCAGTCCGGGCCCGAGTCAGAAGTCGTCCTGCCCGGTGCTCCGGCGGGGCCGGGGGTGGCCTCGGAGTTCGAATCGCTGACGAGCAGCGCCCAAGCCCCTCGGGCCCGCCGCGGCGTGAGGGACTGAGCTCGGGTGAACGGGGTGACGGCCCCCGAGAAACTGCTGCTGGAAGGCCCCGGGTCGACCAGCAGCGGCACCCCCAGCGGGCTGTCAGGGCAGCTGGCCGGGCTGGTGGCGCTCGACTTCGTGCTGGGATTCGCCCTGCTGTGGGACCGCTACCCCCTGCCCGTCGTGGCACAACCCACCGGCATCGCTGTCGTCGGCCTGCTGATCCTGCTGGGTGCTCTGCGCCGCCCGACGCATCAACTGCGTCACCGGGGGCTGATGGTGGCACTGTTCGCGGTCATGATGGTCGCCGTCATCGTGGTGACCCAGCTCAACGCATTGGACTGGGTCCAGCGGTCCACCAAGATGGTGCTGCTGTTCGTGTTCGCGCTGACCATAGCCGTGGGCAGGGTGCACCTGCGCTCGCTGTTGGCCGGCCTCACCGTCGGGCTGCTCGCCAACGTCGGTCTCTTCTATGCCGGGCTGACGTCGAATGCCTACCCGCCCTACTTGACGGGCTTTCTGGGCGACAAGAACGTCGCCGGGTTGATGTACGCCGTGGTCCTGGTGGCTGGGTTGGCGTTGTACCGGCGGTGGCAGTCGCAGCTGGTCCATGTGGTGGTGCTGGCCGTGCCGCTGGTGTTGACCGGTTCGCGCACCTCGATGGCAGCCGCCGTCGCCGGGCTGGTCTGGGTGCTGCTGCGCAACCGGCTGCCATTGCTGTGGAGGTTCGCACTGGTCGGCACGCTCATCTGGCTGCTGGGCGTGGTCGAGCGGCAGTTCGCCCGGATGGGGTTGTTCGCAGATCGGGGGGAGACCGACTGGTTCCGCGAGCAGATCCGCATCGCGACGGAACTGAAGGTCGCCAACGCCCCCTGGTACGGGGAGGGGCTGACCACGGCATGGGTCCTGTTGGGCGGGACCCGATTCATGTGGTTCCACGACTCCTATGCGGCGATGCGCATCGAGGGTGGCTGGATCATGATCGCCATCATGGGTGTGCTGATCCTGGTGCTCGGGCTCGGGCTGCTGCAGCCGGGCAGGGTGGGGCAGCCACTGCTGTTCGCCGAAGGCGCCATCGTCGTGGTTCTCGTCTGCGCCTGGCAGTTGGGCGAGGTCTTCTTCACCACCCCGGCGTTCCTCGTGCTGGGGATGGCCTGGCGGCTGAGGTGGGGAGTCCCGCTCGAGTCCCCACAGAATCTGCCGGGCGACCTGGTGCCGGAACGCTCGGGGGTGTCAGTGGCGTGAGGATCCTGATCACCGGCGGCTGCGGGTTCATCGGCCAGCACCTGGCCGCACTGTTGTCCGCCGACCACGACCTGGTCGCCCTGGACCTGCTCACCGACCAGGTGCACCTGGACCCCGAGGTGGCTCGGCAGCGCTTCCCCGGCGAGGTGGTGGTCGGTGACGTGGCCGATGCCGACATCTGGGCCGGGCTCCCGACGGTGGACGCCGTGGTTCACCTTGCGGCGGAGACCGGCACGGCCCAGTCCATGTACGAACAGGACCGGTACCGTCGCGTCAACATTGAGGGCACCCGGCTGGCCGGCCTGGCAGCCTCCCGGTGGGGTGCATCGCTGGTGTCGCTGAGTTCGCGTGCTGTCTACGGCGAGGGTCGTTATCGGACGAGCTTCGGTGAGGTGACCTTCGGCGCCCGAGACAGCGCTGATGCGGTGCCCGAGGCATCCCGGGAGGACGACCGGTTGGTGCCAGTGTCGGTGTACGGCCAGACCAAGGTCGACGCCGAACTGGCGCTGGCGCAGGTCGCGAATGGTGTCCCGGTGACCATCCTGCGGCCACAGAACGTGGTCGGACATGGCCAAGCCCTGCACAACCCCTATACCGGGGTGCTCGCGGCCTTCCTGGCCCGGCTGCGAGAGGGGAAACCGCTGCAGATCTACGGTGACGGCCATGAAACCCGCGACTTTGTGCACGTCAGTGATGTCGCCGCAGTGATCGCCTGGGCGCTCGGGCGCACCGCGACAGGGGAACCCCTGGTGCTCAACGTCGGCACCGGCACCCGCACCACGCTCGTCGACATCGCCACCCATGCCATCGCGGCCGCACCCCACGGCGGCAGCTTTGAACACGTCGAGGTCAAGCGTGCCGGCGACATCGAGCATGCCTGTGCAGATCTGTCTCGGCTGCGATCGGTCGGTGCACCCGAGCCGAAGACCTCGAGCGCTGACGCGATCGCTGACTTCATCACCAGGTCGTGGGCCGCGCCCGGCGCGGATTCGTCCGTGTGGGACGACGCCCTCGACCAACTGCGCCGAAGGGGGCTCACCCGATGACGGCGCAGGTCTGGTGCGTGACCCCCGCCTCTTCCGGCGGCTGGGGCCCCGTGACGGCGCTGGCCCATCTGGTCGCACGGTTGTGGGAGGCTCAGCTGGTGGAGGTGCACCCCACCAAGGACTACTCCTTGCCCAGGAAGCTTGCTTCGATGCTGCCCAGGCTGCGGGGTCGACGGGGGCCGCTGCTGGTGATCGCCGCCCACCCCGGTGACCTGCTGGCACTGGCCGACGCCCGCGTGCTGCTCGGCCGGTTCGACCAGGTCGGCGCCTGGGTGATCGACTCGTTCTGGGACGAGCGCATCCCACGATTCGCACGGGAACGACGCACGATCGACCGGGTCTGGGTGACCGATGCCGAGCTCGTGGAACGCTACGCCACGGCGATGCGAGTGCCCGTCGGGTGGGCGCCATGGGGCTCGGACGCCCTCGGCTGGCCGGGGTCGTCCGCCCGTGACGTCGACGTGCTGCGGCTGGGGCGACAACCAGCGGCCTGGAACGACAATGAGGCCAACCGGGCACTCTTCGCTGAACGCGGGCTGAGCTACCAGGGCAGCTTCCCCGGTAGTCAGACCGACGGGCTGGCGAACCAACGAGAGGTCATCCGTCAGCTGTCGCGTGCCAAGGTCGTCCTGGCTTCCAGCAATCTCGCGAGCCCCGCCGACTACACCCATCGCACCCGTGACTACATCACCGCCAGGTTCACCGACGCGGTGACGTGCGGCGTGCGCATTGCTGGCCAGTTCCCACAGGTTCGGGCGGCATCCCTCATTCCGGAGGCCGCCCGGGTCGAGGTTGACGTCAGCACACGCGAGGCAGGCATCGAGGCCATCGCGGCGGCCGTCGGCGGGTGGACTGAAAGCGCCTCGCTGAGTCTGCATGCGCACGCGCTGGCTGCGCTTGACTGGCGCCACCGGGTGCGTGAGATCTCGGAGGAACTGGGAGTGGAGACTCCCACGCTCACCCAGGAACTCAGCCAACTCAACGCGGCCATCGTCGAAGCGGGGGTGCCGCGTGACTGAGAACATCCGGTTCCTGTTCGGGACCTTCACGAGCGCTGAGCGCTGGAAGCTTGTGGGGTTCACTGCTGCCCAGTTCCTGTTGGCTCTGTTCGACCTGGTTGGCCTTGCCGCGGTGCTCCCGCTCATGCAGGTCATGCTCGGGGCTGACATGCACGAGGGCTACATCGGAGTCATCTACCGATTGCTGCCCGGTGAGCCCTCCCGCACTGCATTTGTCCTCATCATGGCTGGGCTCATGGTCATCGCCTTCACCTTGAAGGCCATCGCCAGCCTGGTGCTGCAGTGGGGCAGCAGTGGTCTGATCGTGCGACTGCAGATCCGTACTTCCACGCGACTGCTCGACGCCTATTTGTCGGAAGACTATGTTGCACACCGACGCCGAACGACTGCCGAGCTCCTTCGCACCATTGATGTTGCCGTGGCCGATGCACACAGCAAGGTGCTGGGGGGGCTTTTGGCCCTCGTGTCCTCTGCGCTCTCAATCGCGCTCATCCTGGGACTGCTGGTGTCGATTACGCCTGCGGTGACGCTCATGGCGCTCGCCTACTTCGGTGTCGCCGTGTATGTGATCCAACGGGTGCTGGCGCGCCGCAATGTCAGGGCAGGGGAAGAGGCGGTGATGTCAGCCTGGGCCAAGAGCTTGGCGCTGGTCAATGCCATCAGCGGCTTCCGCGAGGTGCGCATGCACGATGCCAAGGACGAGTTCCTCTCCCGGTTCCGTGAGGCCAGCGAAGTGAACGCCCAGGCAGGGCGACGTGCTCAGATCTACGGAAGCATCCCCAGAAACGTTCTGGAACTGGCCAGCATTTCTGGTATTGCCCTCATCCTGGCTGTCGTCCTGCTGTTCTACGACCCGTCCGAAATGGTGCCGACCTTGACTGTCTTCGTGGCGGCGACGGTGCGGCTGCTACCGGTGATGGGCAGTCTGACTTCCACCCTTGGCTCGGTCCGCAGTGGGAAGGCCGGTCTGGAGCTGGTCGTCACGGAACTCAAGCGACTTCCGGCCGAGGGGAGCCGCACAGCAGGGTCCCTCCAGTCCGCCAGTGGATCGCGGCCGGCACCGCTGGAGGTCGCCGGGGTTTCTTTCCGCTACCCGGACGGCAAGCACGACGTCTTGGAGGACATCACCCTGTCCATCCCGGCAGGCACTTCCTTGGCACTGTGCGGATCCAGCGGTTCGGGCAAGACGACCTTGGTCGACATCATGCTGGGACTCATCCCGATCGAGCGGGGCACAGTGACTTACGGCGGCACGTCGATCAGTGAACTGGACGCCGCCTGGCGAGCGCAGGTGGCCTACGTTCCCCAGGATGTGTTCGTCATCCACGACTCCTTGGCTGCCAACGTGGCATTCGGAGAACCACCCCACGAGTGGGACGAGGCACGAATCCTGGACTGCCTGGATCGTGCTCGCCTGGGGGATGTCGTTGCCGACCTGCCCGATGGGCTGGACTCCCTGCTGGGAGAACGGGGGTCCCGACTGTCCGGCGGACAGCGGCAACGCATCGGTATCGCCAGGGCCCTGTACCGGCGTCCGAGCGTCATCGTGCTGGACGAAGCGACTTCGGCCCTGGACAACGAGACAGAGGACCAGATCTCGCGGACGCTGCGTGACTTCGCTGGTGAGATCACCACAGTCATTGTCGCCCACCGGCTCTCGACCGTGCGGCACGTTGACCAGCTGGTGTTCCTGGAAGATGGTCGGGTAACCGGGCGCGGTACCTTCTCAGAAGTGCGCCAGCAGTCCTCCGCGTTCGCGCGAATGGTCGAGCTGGGGCGTCTTGATGACGAGGCTTCCGCAGAGGCGCAAGGATGAGCCCCATGGCAGCACCGGCGTTGAGCGTGGTGATTCCCCATTACGGTGATCCCGAGCCGACAGCGCTGCTCATCGAACAACTCAAGGCCCAGAAGCACGCTGGACCCCTGCAGGTCATCATCGCGGATGACTGCTCACCAGAACCATTTCCACCCGGGGATGGCTATGAGGTGGTGCGACGCGACACCAACGGCGGGTTTGGTTCCGCGGTGAACACCGGTGTTGCCGTCGCGCGTCACCCGATGGTCATGGTGTTGAACAGTGACGTCGAACTGTCCGCCACATTCGTGTCGGAGTTGCTGGCCCATGCCGGACAGCACCCCCCTTCGCTGCTCGGACCGCGGGTGGTCGAGGCGGGAGTCCCGAAGGTGAGCGCATGGCGATGGCCACGGGTGCTCGGGATCGTAGCGGAGTGGCTGCAACCCCTGGCGCGGTGGCACGGGGCCGCGTGGTTGGACCGGTTCTGGGGTGCCGACCTGCGAGCCCACAATGCGGCAGCAGACACGAAGGTGGAGTGGCTGGTGGGAGTCTGCCTGCTCCTCCCGACCAGTGCCTTCCGACAGGTTGGTGGGTTCGACGAACGTTTCTTCATGAACTGCGAAGAGATTGACCTGCAGCGACGGCTGGCGTCAGCCGGGGTGCATTCGATCTATGTCCCCGGAGTGGAGCTGAGACACGCGGGGGGCGGTTCATCCGACCCAAGCCGCAAATCTGGTTGGTTGGTCGATGCCCGGTTCAAGTACCACGCCAAGTGGGGCGGTGCTGCGGGGCTGCTGGTTGGCCTCACCGCGGCCAGTGTTGTCAATCTGGGCTACAACGCGGGGCGCCGCGTCCTCGGTAAGGAAGTTCACCCCCTCCGTAGCTTCCGGCGAGAACTCGCGCTCGTTCTGCACGGGTGGAATGCAAGGAGTGCCCCGTGAAAGGCTGGCTGCGACGTCTTGCGACTGCCCCGCTGGATCGAGTGCGGGCGCGCAGCCACCGCATGGTGCATTTGGTGCCCCCCAGCGGCGTGGGAATCGGGAACATCCTCTACATCCTTTTGGAGGCACACCGGGTCCGCCTGGATGGGAGGGAAGGACTCGCTACAAGAACGGCGGCGCTGGAACCTTGGCTCGACGTCTTCCCCGGGCTTGCCGAGCTCGTGATCGGTCGGCGCGAGATGCGGCTCACGGATGCACGTCGCCACGGATGGTTCCAGCAGTTCGAGTCGTTCGAGTCAGTCTTGGACTCGTTCATCCAGGAGCGCATGCTCACAGCACCCCAGTGGCCGGGGGTCGCGCATGACGTCGGTACCGTGACGGTCAACGTGCGTCGCGGCGACTACTACGCGGTCCGCGAGTTTCGCGAACTCTACGGATTCAACATCGCCGAGTATGTGCGCTTGGCGCTGGCGGGGTCAGCGGCACAGGCGCCGATTACCTCCGTTCGGGTGGTGTCTGACGACATTGATTGGTGCAAGCAACACCTGGGATTCGTGAAGGAGTACGGCCACCCCATGTGGCAGTCCCCTGGGGACGGCCCGGTGCAGAACCTGCTTGACCTGGCGCGGTCCCGACGGCTCGTCCTTGCCAACTCAACGTTCTCGTACTGGGGTGGGTACATGAGCAGTGTGGCCCACGGCGACAACCATGAGCTCATCTGGGCGCCGGGCTTCCACACCCGCACGTACGGGGACGAGGTTGTGGCATGGCAGCTGGACCCACGCTGGACCATCGTGAATCAGATCCCCGGTGGCTGGGGCGAGCCTGACGAGTAGTGGGCGGTCGACCCAGGTGTCCAGCCCGAGTATGAGGTCAGCATCCCGGATGGCTGTATGCAGGCCGGCGACCCACCCGGGCCCGACGATGTCGTCAGCGTCGCAAACAGCACAAGGTCACTGGCCGCCTCTTCAACCCCGACATTGCGGGCGTGGCTTTGCCCGCGTGCCTGGTCGGCGCCACTGCTCAGCGAGTATGGCGTCGTTCTTGTAGAAGGCGATCACCACGCTGGCCTCGGGTGCGGTCATGGGGACGCCGTCCTCCCTGCGGTGAACCCCGCTGCCGAGGCAGCCTCGACACAGAGAGCCACCAGCTTGCGGCCCACAGGTCGAGGGAGCACAGGCAACGCGGCATCAACCAGCCAGGTGGACACCGTGAGTGTCGCAGGCGTCAACACCCGGCTCCATCCCCGGACGAGCCGGTTCCAGGCCGAATCGGCTGGTGGCAGCGCCACGCCGCTCGAACCCACCCCGTGGAACGACTCGAACCGCGCCCGCGCGCTCCCGGAGTCCCAGGCCCTGCGGGCCCTGATGCGAGTGGTCACCGACGCCATGTGGTGGCGCACATTCGCGCCTTCCTCCAGCACAATCGGCACACCCTGTTGGGCGAGCCGGTAGCCGAAGTCAAGGTCCTCCCAGCCGTAGCCCCGGTAGCGGTCGTCGTACCCACCCACCGCGTCGAAATCGGCGCGCGTGCACGAGACGTTGCCGCCCCACAGACGCCACCGCTCGCCCGCGGGTGTCAAGCGAGCGCCAGCCCGGCCGGACTCGTCAGCCCAGGCACCGTAGACACGCATGTAGACGTTGTCGGGGGCGACGTTGAGCGGCAACCCCACGACACCCACCCGGCCGGTCTCGTGCCGCGCCACGTGGGCCGCAACGTGACCGGGTGACAGCTCGAAGTCGTCGTCGGCCCGAATGAGCACGTCACCCGTGGCAGCTGCGAACCCCGTGTTCAGGGCGGTGACGCGCCCGCGGTTCTCGGGCAGCACGATGCAGCGCACCGGCAGGTGGGCGTAGCCGGCTACCACCGCCTCGGAGTTGTCGATGTCGCCGTCGATGACGACGATGGCCTCCCAGTCGGCATGAGTCTGGGCGGCAAGTGAGTTCAGCAGCAGCGGCAGCCGGGAGGCGCCGCCGCGGGAGGGGATCACCACGGAGGCCTTCACCTGCCGGGCACCTCCTCGACATGCGGTACCGGGTGGTCCGCACTGACGTGGATGGGATCGCGTTCATACCTGCCGCGCAGCAACTCGAGTTCTGCGACCACATGCGCCCAGCGGGTCACCACGTAGCGTGCCTTGGCGCGCGCCCCGGGCAGACCCCCGCCGCGCAACGCCCTCGGGGTGTACAGCAGAGCCTTGGCCGCAGCCTTCCAGCCGATGCGTTCAGCGAACCGTTGTGGGTGGCGGTGCCACATGATGGTCTCGGCCTTGCCCGACAGGTAGACCTTGCGCAGCACACGGCGCAGACCGGTCGTGCGGCGGAACCACAGCAACATGTCTTCATCACCGACGAACGTGAGCCCCGCCTCGTTGGCACGCAGCGCGAACTCGCTGTCATCGCAACCGTAGGGTGGCAGCGACTCATCGAAGCCGCCGACGGCGAAGTAGGCATCGCGGTCGACAGCGAAGTTGCAGCCGATGAACAAGAACGCCTGCCACCCCCGAATGAGGCCGCCCGGGTTGATCTTGGGCGCCTCCGGGTCCTGCACCGGCTGCTGCAGTTCGCGATTGAGGCCTGCGATCACCTGGCCATCGGCCGAGGCGGCGACAGCGGCGCCGAGCCATCCCGGGCTGGCGAGGTCGTCGCAGTCGCAGAACACCAACAGCTTCCCCCGAGCGGCGAGCGCGCCGGAGTTGCGGGCGTGGCAGATGCCGGCGCGGGCAGTGGCGTCGGCGATGCGCACCGGCACATCGGTGTGCCGGGCGAACTCGCGGACGATGTCGTTGGTGGAGTCCGTCGAGCCATTGTCAGCGATGACAATCTCCCAAGTGCCGGTGAAGTCCTGGGCAGCCAGCGCGTCGAGCTGGCCACGAATCCATTCCGCCCCGTTGCGCACCGGCATGATGACCGAGGCATCGAAGGTGCCCTGCTCGGTCATCACCGGCTGCCTCCTGCGATCTGGTCGACGATGCCTCGAATACTGGCAGCGAATGCCTCAGGTGTGAAGCGCTGGGCGTGCTGCAGCGTGCGGCCGCGGTCGATCGGGTTCTCGGTGAGGTGACGCACTGCAGCGGCGATGTCATCGGCGGTGGGCGCGTCGAAGAACCAGCCGCTCGTGCCGTCGACCACTGTGTCGAGGTAGCCGCCGGCACGCAGTGCCAATGCCGGCACGCCGAAGCTGAACCCCTCGACCGGTGTGAGGCCGAAGTCCTCGTGACTAGGAGCGATGACGGCCGTGGCGCCGGCATAGGCGGTGCGCAACTGGGCGTCAGTGATTCCCTGGGCCAGCCGCACATTCGGTGGAAGTTCGGCCATGAGTTGGTCGCGCAGCGGACCGCTGCCGACCACCAGCAGGCGTTCGTCCGGGAGCTGTCTGAAAGCATCAACCGCGGTGGCGACGTTCTTGTACGGAAGCAGCCGACTGACGAGCAGGTGGTAACCCTCCCAGCCGTGGAGGGTTGGAAGCGGCTCGCGGGGGCCGCCGGGGTCGAGGGCCGCCGGGGGGTGCACGACGCTGGCATCGATGCCGTAGATGTCCTTGATGCGGCGCTGCACAAGCGTCGAGTTGCACAGGTAGGTCGCGGCCTGCCGGGCGGCGCGCTGGTCCCAGCGCACCAGCCAGGGGCGCAAAGCCTGCAGCGCCCAGCCGGCTGGGGTACGCCACCACTTGGCGCCCAGGTACTCCTCGACGAGGTACAGGAACCTGGCCGGGGAATGGCAGTACACCACCTTCGGGGCGTCGGCCCGGATGCCGTGGGCGAAGCCCGTCGTCGAGACCACGACCACCTCCGTGCGGGGGTCGAGGTGAGCGCTGCCGAACACAGCACCGAAGAACGGCAGCGCGAACCGGAACTTCCGGCGGAACAGGCCTACTCGGTTCAGGGGTGAGGTCAACACCCGCACCCCGCGGAACTCGGGATACGTCAGCTCGGGCTCGTACAGCGAGGTGTACAGGTCGGCGTCGGGGAAGACTGATGTGAGCACCAGGGCGACCCGTTCGGCGCCGCCACGCTGGGTCAGGTAGTCGTGGGCGAGAGTGACGCGGGTCATGCGGCGCTCCCCAGGTCCCTGATCAGGCGCGGCATCCTGGGAACTCGACCAAGGCGCACATCGATCAGGCCGACCAGCCTGCCCCACCGGGTCACCGCCTGACGGGCGAATTGCTTTGGTGCTCGGGGGGCGCCCGCCACCCCCGGCAGCAGTGCAAGCAGGTGTCGTAGTGCTGTGCGTATCCTTGGGTCCTGCCCCATCTGGGGGAATCTGGTCCAGAGCACTGCCTCAGCCTTGGCTGAGAGGTACACCTTGCGCATCAAACCCGAGGCGTCAGCAGTCTTGCGGAAGTACATGACCATGTCGCCGGACCCCTCCACCTGGAGGCCTGCCCCTGACGTTCGGAGGGCGAACTCTGTGTCGTCGAAGCCATATCGTGGGAGGGACTCGTCGAAGCCCCCCAATCGAAGGTAGTCAGCCCTCGTGAGTGCGAAGTTGCAGCCGACGAATGTCCTGGTCGTGGTGGTTTCGAGGTAACCAGCTGGGTTGATGATGGGTGAGTCAGGGTCATGCGGGTCCCTCAGCTCGCGATTCACCCCCGCGGTCAGCGCCCCGGGGCGCACTGATGTTGTCACTCCGCGTACCCAGCCCGGGTCGGCTTGGTCATCACAGTCGCAGAAGGCCACCACAGTGCCGCGCGCGGCAAGCACCCCGGCATTGCGGGCATGAGAGATCCCGCGCTGCCTGGTCGCGTCGGCTACTCGTACCGGCATGGGTGCCGTTTTGGTGAAATCGTCCACGATGGCCCGCGTGGTATCGGTCGAACCGTTGTCGCTGACCACCAGCTCCCACACACCGGCATAGTCCTGCGCTGCAAGCGAGTCCAGCTGCTGCCGAATCGTCCGTTCGCCGTTCAGCACAGGCATCACCACGCTCACGTGGACGTCGGTTGGTGCTCGCGGAGTTACGTGAGTCATGCCGTGCTACCAAGAGCGTCCACAACAGCAGTCCCGACCCGGTCCCAGCTGAACTCTGCTGCTCGCTTCGGTCCAGCCTCGATGAGCAGGGTGCGTACCTCGTCATCGCCGATCGCCTTCTCGATGCCATCCCGGATCGAGGTGACGTCATCGGGGTCGATACCGACCCCGGCACCCTGCACCACCTCGGCCAGCGCGGTCGTGGTCGAGGCCACCACCGGCACCCCGCAGGCCATCCCCTCCAATGCCGGCAGGCCGAACCCCTCATACAGCGATGCGATCACCACTGCCGTCGCGCCGCGATAGAAGGCGGGCAGGTCCTTCTCGGGAATGCTGGACAAGAAGTGCAGGCGATCATCGCAGCCGAGTTGGCGCGCCAGGGCGATCAACGCTGTGTCGGGCGCGCTGGAGCACACCAGGTGGATGTCCGGCACCCCGGCGAGCGCCTGCAGCACGCGGGGCAGGTTCTTGTGCGGTTTGGTGTTGCCGACGTGCAGCAGGTAGGGCCAGGGGCCCTGCTTGCGGGCGCCGTCGGGGCTGAAACTCGCGTCGACCCCGTTGCCGACCACCGTGATCCGGTCGGGGTCAACCCCTGCCCAGTCGGCGATTCGCCGCTGCGAGAACCGGGAAACGGTCAGCACCGTGCCCGGCCGCCGAATGGCCCGCCGGACGACCTGGTCGTAGTAGCCCGTCTTCACCGCCGAGGCCTCGGCAGGCACGTCCAGGTGGATCAGGTCGTGCACGGTGAAAGCATGCGGCCCACCCCAACTGAGGCAGGGGGTGTAGCCGGGGGAGAAGTAGGTGTAGCCGCGGCCCCCGAACCGATGTGGCAGCAACTCCGACTCGACCAGGCCCCGCGCCGAGACCGGGTGGGAGCCGGTCACGTCGGCCACGGGGCCGACCAGCCGTTTGCGTACCTGGCCGGCGAACCGGCCGATCCCGTGGGGGCCGGCCCAGCGCGCGTCGAAGACGATGCTCATCGCCACCTCCTCGGCCGGGGCACCTGCGCGTACTCACCGACGATCCGGGCAGCCATCCCGGCCACCGTGGGCACCTCGTCGGGCAGCGTGGGGCGCCGGTCGGGGCGCTGTGCCTGTTCCAGCGCCACCCGGACGAAGCCGTCCAGGTCTTCCAGTTCGGCGATGCAATGGGCCGGCAGGATCTCCGGGTTGCCGCCGATCGGGCTGGCAGCCACCCCCATCCCCGCGGCCACCGCATCGAGCAGGGTGTAGGAGCAGTTGTCCGACCGGGAGGGCTGCAGCACCACGTCGTGGTCAGCCATCGCCTGCTCGGCGTTGATGAAGCCGGCGAAGTCGACGTCGGCGGCCACTCCCAGCTCGTCGGCCAGGTGCCGCAGCCCCGCCTCCGACTCACCGGTGCCGCCGATGGTCAATGTGGCCGTGGGCTCAGCAGCACGGATGCGCGCGAACGCCCGCAGGGTCAGCTCGATGTTCTTCTCCGGCGACAGCCTGGCCAGCGACAGGAACCTCAGCCCGGCGCCCCTGACCGGGGCCACCACGGGGCGGTCCACCCCGTTGAGGATGACGGTCACCGGCTGCTGCGGGCGCCAGTAGGTGAGCATGTCGCGCCGGGTGGAGGCGCTGACCGCGATCAGCCGGTCGAACCGCTTCAGCCGGTGGTGGTGCACCGTCTCCTTCGCCTTGGCGCGGGCCAGGGTGGGGTGGAACATGAACCGGTCCGGGGGAATGTGGTGCTCGGTCGAGACCAGCCGCACCGGCAACCCCGGGGTGGCCATCGCGGCGAGCAGGTCGGCCCGGGCCAGGTGGGTGTGCACCACCTGCGGGCGCACCCGGCGCACCAGGCCACGGAAGGCGCGCACGGCCCGGTCGAGGCGGACCCCCGGGCCGATCCCGACCGGCACCACCTCGACCCCGTGCGCACGCACCTCGTCGAGCAGTGGGCCTTCGGGGGCGGCGACCACCAGTGACCAGCCCGGCAGCCCCACCCGGGCCACATCGATCACGTGTCGCGCGACTCCGGCCAGGTTGCTGACCGGCACCACCCACAGCGCGACCGGCTGGTCGGGCGCAGAACGGCGCATCAGAACCACTTCTCCAACCGGTCCAGGGCGGTCCAGAACCCCTCCCCATTGTTGGTGTGGCCCATCCAGATCTCGGGGATGAACGACACCCCGGGGGCCAACTCGTCCAGCTGGCGGGCCAGCAGCGGCCAGTCAACCTCACCCTCACCGATCTGCGGGCCCTCACCGTCGACACCCTCGGCGTCGACGATGTGCAGGTGGTCACTGAGCGGGGCCAGGGCCTCGACATACTCACTGAAGGGGCGCTGGTGGAAGTTTGCGGCCAGCTTCGAGTGGGAGATGTCCAGGGTGAGCCGCTGCCCGTACTGGGTGGCGAACTCGACGGTGTCCTCCAACCCCATGAACAGGTTGTGGAACTGCTGGCCACCCATCAGCCACGGGTAGGGCGGCAGGGTCTGCGCCGTCAGCCGCACCTCTGAGGTGTCCAGCCGTTCGAGGGCCTGCGCGATCCGCGCGTACATCGCGGGCCGGGCCTGTTCGGGGACGAAGTCGTCGGCGGTGAACCCACCCATGGTGGCGATCACGATCGGGGCCTGGTCGACGGTGAACCAGGCCTGCAGGCGCCGGGTGATGTCGATGACTCGTTGGGTTTCCACGATCGAGCGCTGCCAGGTGTCCTCGTCGGGGCTGGCCAGGTCGATGATGAAGTCCCCGGCGTACAGGTCGGGGGTGTGCACCGTGAAGCCGATCGGCAGCCGCCGCTCGAACAGCTCGTCCACGTCGAGCTCGACGTCCTTGTAGGACATGTGGAACTCGATGAAGTCAGGGTTCGACTGGTCGACCAGGTTCTTGTAGTCGTGGTAGCGCACCGGCAGCCCCCACGGCCGGCGGAAGCGGTACTGGCGGCCACGGGTTGCCTCCTCGGCCAGGTCGCCGGGGTAGAAGAAGTCCCCGGCGGCCACCGTGCGCAGGGTCTTGCGCCCGACCAGTTCGTCGAGCCGGTTCGGTTGCAGGCCGCGGCCGGGTGACTTCACCTCGACGTCGGCGCGGGTGATCACCTCACCGACCTCGAGTCGGCGGGTGGAGACCAGCGACTTGGCCAGGTTCACCCGGTTCATCGATTCACCGGTCGAGACCACCCGGGCGTCCCCGCTGCCCAACGCGGTCTCGAGTTCACGGATGCGCTCGACCATCTGCTGGAACTCACCGGGCAGCAGTGAGACCTTGTGATCGTTGCCCTCCAGCGAACGGTCGGTGGTGAAGTGCTTCTCGATGATCCGGGCGCCCAGTGCGACTGCGGCCAGCGGCACGTGGAAGCCCCGTTCGTGGCCCGAGTAGCCGACCGGGGTGCCGGAAATCTCGGCCAGCCGGGTCAGGTAGCGCAGGTTGATGTCCTTGAACGGCGCCGGGTAGGTCGACTGGCAGTGCAGCATCGCGAACGGGGAGCCGGAGTTGCGCAGCAACTCGGCCGACTCCTTGATCTCGGCCTCGGTGCTCATGCCCGTCGAGACGATCAGCGGCAACCCGGTGGCGAACATGTCGGCCAGCAGGGTGTGGTTGGTCATGTCGGCCGAGGCCACCTTCAGGCCCGGCACGCCGTAGTCGGCCAGCACGGTGACGCTGGGGGAGTCCCATGGGGTGCACAGGATGTCCAGGCCGCGGGCGTGGGCGTGGGCGAAGACCTCGACGAGCTGGTCGGCGGGCAGGGAGTACTTGGCCAGCAGGTTGAGGGTGTACTGGGCGCCCAGGTCTTCACCGGCGGTGGCGGCCCCCGACTGCCGGTAGAGGGCATCCATGTCGCGCAGCTGGAACTTCACGATGTCGGCGCCGGCCCCGGCGGCCAGGTCGACCAGTTCCTTGGCGAAACCGACGTCACCCTGGTGGTTGTTGCCGATCTCGGCGATGACCAGGGTCGGGTCGTCCGCCGAGACCCGGTGGCGCCCGATCTGGAAGGCGCGCCGGTCGTTGGAGGCGATGGCCACCACCCGGCCGGCGTCGTCGAGCAGCGGCACATGGGTGATGGCCGGGGTGATCAGTGTGGCGATGGCCTCATGCGGGTCGGTGAGCTTCGCCCGGGTCGCCGAGGTGTTCGCGGCCTGCGCGCAGGGGGCGTCGAGGGCGGGCTCGGTGGTGGTCAGCAGCCACCGCCGGATGTCACCGTCGCTCAGCGAACCAAGCAGGTGGCCGTGCTTGTCGACGACGAAGGCAATGCGTGACTTGTTGTCGTTGATGCGGCGAAGCGCAGCCAGGACGGGCTCATCGCCGAGGATCACGAATGGCGTGACATGGCGGTCGATGATCATGGCTTGCCCCTCTCGTAGGTGGCGTCTGCCGAGTCGTGGGCAGCGCCAGCGGTGAGGGGGGCGGTGGACCAGTCCACGAGCTCATGTCCCGTGGACCAGCGCCACCGCTGCCTGCTCGTCACGACTCGCTTCAGGGTCACCAGGAATGGGCGCAACCCCAGTCGCGGGATGAGGGCCAGGGCGGTGGAGGCGCTGACCAAGGTGGGCTGACCCACGTACTGCGCTCGGAGCAGCTCGTCCAGAATCTGGTGAACTGTTGCCTTGTCGAGCGGGCCGAGGTCAACGCCGTCCAGGGCCTCGCCCATGGCCATCCGGACGCTGGCATTTCCCCACGCAAGCTGGGTCAGGAGACGTTGGTCCTTGTGGGATGACCAGTACAGCCATTCCCCGAACTGGTCAGCCCCGGGCCCGCTCACCACGCGCTCCCGGTGCCTGCTCGCCACCAGACGGTACGCATCGTGGCTTTGCAGGTTTCGGGTGAGCGATCCTCGTCGAATCCGGTAGCGGGTCAGGACCTCGGATGTGAAGAAATGGCGATGCTTGTGAGTAGCCAATCTGCTCCAGAAGTCCCAGTCCTCGGCGGCGTGCAACTCCGGGTCTTGCGGAAAGGCCTGGGCGACGTGGGTGCGTACGGCCGAAGCGGTGTTCGGAATGTGGCAGTCTCGCAACAGCTCAACGAGGAGGCGGGGTCCATTGGCGTCAGGGGCGGCGATCCGTGGCACTATTCCCTCGCCGAAAGTCTCGATCGCGCCAGCGTGGATGTCGACCTCGGGGTGCTCAGCGAAGAGCTCCACGTGGCTTGCCAGTCGGTGGGGCAGGGCAATGTCGTCGCTGTCCATGATCGCGAGCAGGGGGGTGGTGGCCTGTTGGATGATGATGTTCCTGGCCGTTGGGGCGCCGTGGTTCTCGCTGCGGGTGATGGTGCATCGGTCGTCGTCGCCGATGACTCGAAGGGCTTCCTGGATGCTCTCGTCCGTGGAGCCATCGTCGTGCACGTGCAGGATGAAGTCCTGGTGGGTCTGCTCGAGGACGCTGGTGATGGCTTCACCGACGTATTCGGCCACATTGTGCATCGGCATCACGACGGTGATGTCGGCCCGCTTTGCGGCCGCAGAGGCGCGCTTCACATACTCGTAGGGTGGCAAGTTGACGCGCATGCCCTTCACTTCCTCTCTCCAGTCAGAATGGCATCGGCGACTGACAAGTCGTGCAGCGTGTCGATGTCAACACCTTCGTCCTCGTCCATCTCGAACAACCCGATGCGGCCGCCCATCCGGTTCTGGGTCTGCCGGTAGATGGTCGTGCGGGTGACGTAGACAGAGCCGGTCTCGCGGTAGCGCCGCTGCTCGGGTGCCATGTCCTGGCGGCGTCGTCGGTGCTGCCAGTCCCAGTGGGGCACGGCCCCGCCAGTGGCATCCAGCGACCACAAGAAGGGTGGGCACGGCACGACGCCGACCAACGAATCGACCTGTTCGGCGTGGAGTTGGTCGAGGGCTCGCTGCAGCGTGCCGGCATGGCGAATCGGCGAGGTGGCCTGCAGGAGCATTGTCACGTCGGGGTCGGCCCCCCGTGAGCGTGCGATGTCGTCCAGGGCATGCAGCACGACGGGCTCGGTGGCGGTGCTGTCCTGGGCAAGGTCTGTGGGGCGGTGGATCACCGATGCCCCGGCCCTATCGGAGACCTCCGCGATCTCGTCGTCCTCGGTGGAGACGAACACCTGCAGGTCGGCCACGGCGAGCGCTTGCTCGATCGTCCACACGATGAGCGGTTTGCCGTTGAGTGGCTGCAGGTTCTTGCGGGGGATTCCTTTGGAGCCGCCGCGGGCGGGAATGATGGCCACCGCCGTCATGCCGCAGACCTCCTGTTCGCCAACTGCCAGTACCTTTCACGCTCGGGAAGAAACCCCGGGCGTGAGAGTCGATGCTGCTGGGGATCCATCACCTGCACCTGGGAGGCGTAGGCCTGGATGAGTCGGAATTTCTCGGCGACATCCACGGGTAGGAAGAACTCGACAGGGGTGAGCCCCATGCGGGTCAATCGGGCCACCTCACTGTCAGCTGGCTGCGCCCACAGGTAGGGCAGGTCTTCATAGAGCACCACGCCAACCCCGGGCCGCGACCCGGCGACCTCGAGCACCGCATCACGCACGGCCACGTGGTCGTTGTTGACGGCCAGTCCCTTGCGCTGGGCAGCAGCCCGGCGGCGCTGGTAGTCACGGTGCAGACATCCCCTGAGCACATCCTTGGCAGCCGCCAGTGTGCGCGACACCGGCGATGCCGGCTCGGTGGATGCGGAGCCAGGTTGCGGGTTTGCCCCCTCCTGCGTGGGGCGCGAGGAGTCGGCAGGAGCCTCATGGTGTCGCCGGAAACGGTCCCACACGGCCGGGCGAACCTGGACCCCGGCGCAGGCTGGCGCCAGAACGGTCCCCCCGGGGTGCTCGTCGAGCCAACGCCCCAGTTCGGTCCTCAGCCCGACCAGGTCGGCGGTACGCCGTGCGGGGTCGGTGTAGGGGCCGTCCAGATAGGCGAGGTGCCGGACGGTGGCCTGTGAACCCGCGAACGCGGCCCTGTCCTCGCCGCGGCGGGTCGCCAAGGCGTCCGCGGAGTCCCGAAACCCGCAGCTGTCGTCCCAGGCAGTCGTCACGGGAATGGTGGGTTCACCGGCAAAGACCGTCCACACCTCCAGCGGACGTGCCAGCACTGGTGCACAGGCGCTGAAAATGACATCGTCCAGATGTGGTGAAAGCGCGAGCAGCGGCCCAGCTGCGGGATCGGTCAACAGCAGCTCGGCATTGAGGGGTCGGGTGGCGGGTGCATCCGACGTGGTCACTGGGACAGGCTATCCCGAATCCCTAAGAAGACCAGTGCAGCCCATTGGAGTCTCAGTCGACCGTCAGACGATAGATTTCTCGAGTCGAAAGGGGGAGTGGGGTGAATGGACGAGACGCGATCGAGGTGCCCAATGAGCCGGACGTGTCCGTGATCATTCCCTGCCACAACTCGACCCGAACGATCGGACTGCAACTGCAGGCTTTGTCGCAGCAGGAGGGCGGGCCCCGGTTCGAGGTGGTGCTCGTGGACAACCTGTCCACCGATGACCTGGCTGCAGCCACGAAACCATGGCGTGAGCGGCTGGATGTGCGTGTGGTCGCGGCGGACGCGATGGCGAACCCAGGCTATGCACGCAATGTGGGCGTAGCCCATGCCCGTGCCCGGGTCGTGGCCTTCTGCGACTCCGACGACTATGCCTCACGGCAGTGGGTGCGTGAAGCGGCCAGTGCCGCCGAGCAAACCCCGGTCACCAATGGTGGGGCGACGCCGATGCCCGAGGCTGAGTTCGGCCTGGGTGCTGAGCACCTGGATGGACTCCTCGAGGCAGAGCCGATGATGACAACGCTCGAGGTGCCCGGCGCTGCGGTGGCCTACCCGATCCTGCTCGGCGGTTCCTGTGTCATGCGCCGCGACGTGTATTTCGACGTCGGCGGGTGTGACGTCTCTGCCCCCTACGGTGTTGAGGACAACGACCTGGCGCTGCGTCTGCAGGCCGCTGGTCACGTGATTGCCCGCGCCCACGCGATGAAGCTTGCCTACCGCACCCGGCCAGAGGTCGACCAACCGCTGGGGCGCAGCTTCCGCACCGGCGTGCGGCACATGCTGCTTGCCCATCGACACCACCTGTTCGGGCGATCCCCGAGCCTCCCACGGCGCTGGTACTTGGGGCTTGGTCGCTGCGCGGCGGCCGCGGCTCGCATGCTGGTTCGTCCGTCATCGCGTGACTGGCGAAGCCTGGGGCAGCGCGCAGCCCTCCAGGCGGGCCTGCTGGTGGGGCACCTGCGCTACGGGGTGATCGGAAGACCGCCGCAGCCCCGACTCGGTGTCGGACTGGAGGGCGCGCGATGAGCAGCAGTCGATTCACTGAGCTGGACGGGCTGCGCGGCATTGCTGCCGTGCTGGTCCTGGTGACCCACTACACCCTGAACTTCGACGTGTTCTTCGTCGACCACCAGGACCTCCGCTTCACCTTCCGCTACGGCGGGCTCGGCGTGAATCTCTTCTTCATGATCAGTGGGTTCGTGATCCTGATGTCGACCCGGCGCTACAGCAACGCCGGTGACTTCGCAGTGGCCCGGTTCGTACGCCTCTACCCGACCTACTGGGCGTGCCTGGCGCTGACGATCGCCTTCGTGTTCGGGTTCAGGGTCACCCTGCTGTACCGCCCACTCTGGGAACTGGCAGTCAACGCCACCATGTTCCAGAGCTTCGTGGGGGTGCGGGACTTCGACGGTGTCTACTGGTCACTGGCGCGGGAACTGGTCTTCTACATCCTGATCGGGCTGGCGCTGGCGCTATTCCGCACAGTGCCTGAGTGGTTGGTCACCCGGGGTGCGCTGGTGTGGTCGGTGGGTGGGCTGGGCCTGATCCTGCTCGACCGGGTGGTGGACTCCGGCCTCACCCAGATCATCGTGGCGGCCTCGGTGGCCCAGTACGCCCCGCTGTTCGGCCTGGGCATGCTGCTGTACCTCAAGCATGCCGGGGGCAGGCTGCACCCGGTCTTCGCCGTCCAGGCGATCCTGGCGGTCGTGAATGAGGGGCTGGTGACGAACTGGCAGTCGGGTTTGCTGGTGGGCCTGGTGGTGGTCCTGTTCACTGCAACGATCCTGAAGCGGGATGTGCCGGTGCTGCGCTGGGGGGTGCTCACCTGGCTGGGTGCGATCTCGTACCCGCTGTACCTGTTGCACCAGAACATCGGCTACGTCGTGATGGAGCGCACCGTCGACTACGTGGGACCTTGGCCGTCGCGGGTGCTGGCACTCGTCGTGGCCCTGCTGCTCGCGTGGGCGGTCCACGAACTGGTCGAGAAGCGACTCAGCCGCCGCCTGCACCGTCGGATCAAGGATCGTCGCGGCGCCGCCGAAGCTGCGCATGAGGTGCAGCCGACGGCCCCGGCCAGAGGATCCGGGTAGCCACGATCACCCCCTGTCGCCAGCGGTCGGTCGTGTGCCAGACTGGCCGGACACTCGCGAGAGGAGAGCCGATGAAGCTTGGGTTCCTGCTGGAGAAGGCGCCGGCGCTGCGATTCCACGCAGCCCGACTGTTCATGCCGGTGGTGCGCTCCAGCTTTGGCAGGCTGGGCACTGGTTCAATCATCGTCAGCCCCTTGGCGGTGCGGGGAATCAGCCAGATGTTCATCGGTCGGGGCCTGCTGGTCCGAGAGCACGGCTGGTTGCAGACCGAGTTCACCTCCGCACTGACGATCGGCCATGACGTGTTCATCGGCTACCGCTGCCACATCCATGCCGTCGACGACGTCACGATTGGCGACCGGACCATGATCGCCAATGACGTGACGATCAGTTCGGGCAAGCACGGTGTCGAAGACCACACCGAAGTGCTGAAGGACGGCCCCATCGTCATCGGGCGCAACGTGTTCATCGGCGAGAAGGTGCTCATCAAGGGCGGCGTCACCATCGGGGACGATGCCACCATCGGCGCCGGGTCGATCGTGACCCGCGACGTCCCTGCCGGAGCCACGGCCGCCGGGGTCCCGGCGCGCGTGATCTCCGAGACGCAGCCGGCATGAGCGGGCTGCGCCACCCCAGCGACCTGAGGGCCTGGGAGAAGTGGGCCCGTGGCCGCGCTGGCGTGCTCGGCAGGCTTCGCGGAGTCAAGGCTCTGGTACGCCCCACCGACCCACCCCCGGCGACGCTGTGGCTGCCGGATGGTCAGGAACCGCGCGCACTGGTGATCATGGACAACCTTTCACCCAGCTGCAGGCTGGTCATCCACGACCCGCTGCGGCACGTCGACGACCTCTCCCGCGTCGCGGTACTCACCCAGGTCGAGGACCCCGAACTACCCGGTGGTGACTGGCACAGGGTGGAGTTCGTCGGGCCCTCGCAGATACCCGGGTCGGTCGAGCAGGTGCTCTCCCTGGGTGCCTTCAACTGGCTGTCCAGCCTGGTGGAACCCTGGGCCAAGGGACGGGGCATGCGGTTCATCGTCGTCCAGCACGGGCTGATGACCCCGTGGGCGCCGCCGCTGAACGACGGGGACCACCTGCTGGCCTGGAGTGAGGCCGACGCCCACTTCTGGAGTGCTGACCGGCCCTCGATCACCTGGGAGGTGGTCGGTTCCCAGATGCTGTGGCAGGCCGGGCACGCCCCCCGCGTCGAGCTGCGCAATGAGCGCCCGATCATGCTGGGGCAGTTGCACGGCATCGAGTTGCCGCGACTGGACAAGCTGAGGACCTACGAGAGGTTCTGCCGCAGTCACGGCGCTGATTACCGACCCCACCCGGTGGAAAGCGATGCACTCTCCCGCGCCGGGCACCAGTGGCTGCGGCGTCGGGGAGTGCAGTTCGAGGACAGTGGCCTGCCGCTGCCGGAACTGGGTCGTCCGGTCGTGTCGATCTTCTCCACCGGCACCCTCGAAGCCGCCCAGCGTGGCCTGCCCGCCTGGGTGCACCATCCGAACGCCCCGGCGTGGGTCCGCGACTTCTGGCAGCGCAACCGGTTGAAGGAGTACGGCGAGGAACCGACCCCGGCATGGGAACTCGGCGAGGAAGAACCAGCTGCGCTGATCGCGTCGGCGGTGCAACAGTGAGAGTGCTCCTCACAAACTATGACCTGAACGACCGCGCTGGTACCCAGCGCTGGGTGGGCACCACGGCCGCCGAGTTCGTCCGCAGGGGTGACGACGTTCGACTGTTCAGTGTGACCGGCAACAGCCTGTATCCCCAGTTCGCACCTCACGAACCCGGAATGGCCCACGACCGGCGCTGGTGAACCACAATGAGGCCTTCGGGCTCATCCGCAAGACGAGTATGCGGCGATGCATCTACACCGTGCATGGGTTTACGCCCCAGCAGGAGTGGGTTCCCCGGGGGCCGACGCCTATGTAGCCGTCGACGAGTTGACGGCGGCGCACGTTCCGTGGCGAGCAAAGCTCATTCGCAACCCTGTGGACCTTGATCAGTTCGCTGAGCGGGCGCCGGTTGGGGAGCGGCCCGCCCGTGCTTTGTTCCTGTCCAACAAGCAGGGTGCCGCTCGCCAGTTGATTGAAGAAGCGTGCCGGCTGGCAGGGCTTGAGTTGAGGGTGGTGGGGGGTGCGACCGCCGTGGACGACCCGGTTGAGGCTCTCAACTGGGCAGATGTCGTTTTCTCCATCGGTCGCGGGGTAATCGAGGCGATGGCCTGCAACCGCAATGTCTTCGTCCTCGACTTGTATGGCGCGAAGGGCTATGTGAATCACGAGAACGTGGAACGAATGCGCATGGACTCCTATTCGGGCCTGCTGGATTCCTCGTGGCCGGACGCAGAGACATTGGCCGCTCAACTGCTGGCGGGATATGACCCCGCCCTGAGGATGCGCAGCTACGTGGAGGCTGAACATGCCCCCGGGTGGTGGTCGACCAGTACCTGGACGTCGCTACCTCAGTCACTCGTGGCGCGAGGCTTGCCGGTCGCACGTGTCGGACCCTCGGCGGCCCGTTCACCACCCGTCGCACAGGCAATGCCGTTGGCTACCTCCGCCTGGGAAGGCCCTTGGAGGCCTGGAAGGAGCTGAAGGGGGCTCAGCGCATCCCGCCGCTGCTGCCCAAGAGACTTCCTGCGGGCGTGCGGCTGACGTTCCCAGAGGGTGGGCTCTAGTCGGACGAGTGCTCAGTCACGGTCAACGGGTCGGCTCCCTGGGCGTGACGACTGAGCCACCACTGGCCCAGCAGGGCGCCGACCAACCCGCCCAGGGTGTTGGTGAGCACATCGGCCACCGTGCCCTCGCGCCCCAAGGGCAACAGCCACTGGGCCAACTCAATGCTGGCGCTCAGCACCAGGACGCCCAGTGGGATCGTCCACCAGGGCAGGCGGGGGAGCCCCAGCCGCGCCAACAGGCCCAGCGGGACCGTCAGCAGGACGTTGAGGGCATGCGCGAGCAACCCCAGCGTGATCCACTCATTGCGGGGCCAGGCATAGATGTGCAGGCCCTGGTAGTAGACCCACACCACGAACCGGTTCAGCTGCCACCCGATGGGCAGCAGGGTGATCGCACCCAGCAGACTCAACGCGGCGAGCAGCAGCAGCCGGGTTGGGCTGCGGTTGTCAACTGCAGTTGCCGGAGCAGCCCGGGACGCCGATAGCTGCCTCGATGCAGGCCTCCTGGGCAGAGGTCAGTGAGCAGCTTCCGCCGCTGCCGCAGTTGCCCGGGATGGGCCCATTTCCGCCGTCACCGCCGGTGGCCGGCGTCTGGGTGACATTATTCACGTTGTAGCCCACAACCAGACCGCCAGAGCCGCTGCTGCCCCAGTCCTGGGTGACGAAGGCGTAGGTGCCGCTGGAGTTTGCGGGAACGGTGAACTCGTTGCCGAGGTTGACGCAGCAGGGACCAGCTGGCAAACTGCTCAGCTTCACGACTGCAATGTTCGCCCCGGGCTGCGTCGCCGCGCCACGCGTGAAGCTGGTGATCTCGAAGTCGAGCGACTGGGCCGTCGTGTTCGAAATGGTGGCGGTGTAGACCGAGCCGTCCGTGTACGGTGCCGCAGCGTTACCGGGCAGCTTGCAGCTGTGGCCGGTCAGGGTCACGGTGCCGGGCCCGGGGCTCACAGCCATCGCAGGCGATGCTGTGGCGATCGCGACGGCCGGGACGCTCCAGGCGATACCCGTCGCGACCGTACGCCGGCTAATGCCGGGGCGGGGGTTCTGGTTAGCAGTGGTCATGGCGCAACTCGATCCTATAGTTGAGAGGGGATCGTGGATGAATCTAGTACACCGTGTACCGATTCACACAATGGGGTTGGCCATTTCTCAGGTTCCGGACCGCGGTGCGCGAGTGGGCTGTGCGTAAGATCACCTGCGTGATGCAATCCCTCGGACTGGCGGCACCGCTGGTGCTGGCCCTCGTTCTGGCGCTGAGTGGTGTGGCGAAGCTCCGCAGCCCCCGAGCCGCCGCTGACTCTTTCGTCTCGCTACGAATGCCGCCGTGGCTGTCGAACTCCATTGCCCCGAAGGTGCTGCCCTGGGGTGAACTGGTGCTGGCCGTCCTGCTGCTGGTGCTGCCGGGAGCGTTCGGAGTCGTGGCGGCGGGTATCACCCTCGCCCTGATGGTGACCTACCTCGTGGTGATCGCCCGGGCACTGGGCTTCGACGAGCCTGTCGAGTGTGGCTGCTTCGGGGAACTCGGCCTCGGTGATGTCGACCGCCGGACCTTGTGGCGCAATGCGGTCCTGGTCGTCTTCGGGGTGCTGGCGGTGGTGGCCGCCATCCTCGACGGCAGGGCGCCGCTGCTGCGGTGGTGGCAGGCCGGCGCCGCCGACTGGGGGTGGCTGCTGGTCTGCGTGCTGGTCGTGGCCCTCGCGGTGCTGATCGTCGGCGGGCCCACGCCATCGGCTGCATCCCCTGGCCGCCGCCAGCAGGGCACTGCCCACGAGCCCGGGGCCCTCGACGACGAACTCGTCCTCGACTACCAGCGCCAGCCGACGCCGTTCGCCGAACTCGTCACCCCCGAGGGGCATCGCCCGCTGCTGCGTGACCTCGCCCGTCAGCAGGCCCTGTTGCTGGTCTTCGTGAACAGCCACTGCGCGCCGTGCCTGCGGGTCAGCGAACGCATTGACGAATGGTCCCGGGAGTTGCACCCGGCGGTGGCGGTGCGACCCGTCTATGCCTTAACCGGGCCCGAGGAACTCGACCAGTCCGACCCCCGCGTGGCGGCCATCGCTGACCGTGCGCTGTACGACCCGCAACACCGCCTGGCCCAACTGTTGGAGGCCCACGGCAGCCCCTCCGCCGTCCTGTTCGGCGTAGATGACATGCTCGCGGGAGGACCGGTGACCGGCGAGGACGCGGTCATCAGCTTCGTCGAGGAGATCCGCGCCGAACTCGCCTCCGCCCAGGGGTGAGCGCGTCGATCAGGGGTGAGCCTCAGGGCTGGTGAATCGTGGTGCCCCCGCTCAGGCCGCTCGACTGGGTGCTGGCGCCGGAACTGTTGCTGGGGCCCTGCTGGCGCAGGCAGTCAGAATCGCGGTGCGGCCGCAGTCCCTCAACCCGGCCGCACCGCGATCACCCCGTCAGGCTGAACCCAGCGCTTCCATGAACTCGGGCACCGAGTCAACCAGCAGGTCCGGCTCAGCAAGTACCAGATCTGCACGTGCCCCGTAGCCCCAGGTCACCCCGACGGCATGGACGCCGGCTGCCCGACCCGCAGCGACGTCGGTCTTCATGTCCCCGATGAACACGGCCCGCTCCGGGGCCACACCCAACTCTTCGAGCACCTTGTTGATTCCCTCGGGGTCGGGTTTCATGCGGGTGACGTCATCGGCGCTCACCACCAGGTCGAAGTACTGGGCCAGGCCCAGCTTGTCGAGCACCGCGAAGGTGGCGGCTCGCATCTTGGCGGTCACGATGGCGAGCTTCTTCGTCCGGGCGAGTTGGGCCAGGGCCTCGGGGACGCCGGGGTAGGCGGTGACCCCGTGGGTGCTCAGGCGGGGGTAGTGCTCGTGGAAGTGCGCCAGGGCCGGCTCGACGAGGTCGGGGTGGCTCTCACCGAACAGCATGGTGAAGATCTGGCGGGCACCACCACCGAGCATGCCGCGGATCTCTTCGGGGGTGCGGGCCGGCTGCCCCATCGCCGTGATGGTCTCGCCCACGCCGTGGGCGATCCCGGGCAGGGAATCGACCAGGGCCCCGTCGAAGTCCCAGATGATCGCCTCGACCTCGCCGAGCGTGGTGCTCATGCCTGCGCACCACCCGGGATCAGGCCGATCTCGCGCAGGCTGTCGAAGGCCTCGACGATCTGCGGGGTGGCCCGGGTGCCGATCAGTTCAGCGCCGGCCAGGATGAAGGCGTAGGCGTTCTGGGGTCGCGGGAACTTCACCCCGGCCACCTTGGTGCGGGTGGACGAGCCCGCCACGGCCCTCTTCATCACCAGGAACTGCTCCATCGAGGGGCCCTCGAACTGGCCCGAGGAGGTCTTCACGTAGTCGAGTCCGGCCTCGGCGACCAGGGTCGCGGCACGGGTGATCTCGTCATCGGTCAGGAAGCACACCTCGAGGATCGCCTTGGTGACGGCACCGCCCGCGGCGTCCTTGAAGGCACGCAGGTCCTGTTCCACGACATCCCAGTGTCCGCTGCGGGCGGCACCGACGTTGATGCAGATGTCGAGGGCCTGGGCCCCCTTCTTGACCAGGTACTCGGTCTCGGCGGCCTTGAGGGTGGTCGGCTGGGCACCCCACGGGAAGTCAACCCCGGTGGCGATGAGCACGTCGGAGTCGGCCAGTTCCTCCTTCATCACGTCGAGCCAGTACCCGCTGGAGGCGTAGAAGGCAGCGGTGTCGTACTGCTTGGCGATGCGGCAACCCTGGCGGATGTCGTCCTCGGTGCTGTTCTTCGGCAGCACCGAGTGGTCGAAGAACTTCCCGATGGTGTCCTTGGTGTGCGCTGACAGGTCGATGGCCATGTTGGCTCCTTGTGGTGGGTGCCCGGTGGCGGACCGCAACCCGGGCCGGTCGGCTCCACGGTAACGCGCCACCGCACGGCCGCCGCCCGTGGACGAGCGGAATAGCGCCCACCGCGGCCGCGTTTGATGGAGTCATGACCGATCTGTTCTCGCCGCTGGCCCTGCGCGGCACCACTTTTGCCAACCGGGTCTGGACCGCACCCATGTGCCAGTACTCCTGCTGGGACGGCGACGGAGTGGTCAACGACTGGCACCTGGTGCACCTGGGGGCCTTCGCCCAAGGTGGCTTCGGGCTGGTGCTGACCGAGGCCAGCGCCGTCTCCCCGGAAGGGCGGATCAGCCCCACCGACGCCGGCATCTGGAACGACGAGCAGGCCGAGGCCTGGGGTCGGGTGGTCGACTTCGTCCATGCCCGCGGCTCGAAGATCGGCATCCAGCTCGCCCACGCGGGCCGCAAGGCCAGCTCGTGGCCGCCCTTCCCGCAGCCCGGCACCACCACCCGTCTGGCCCCGCCGGGGCCCCGTGGCACGATCCCGGCCGCCGATGGTGGCTGGACCACCGTGGCACCCAGCCCGGTCGCGTTGAACACCTACGACGCGCCCGCTGAACTCGACCTCGAGGGGCTGGCCAAGGTCGTGGCCGACTTCGCCGCGGCCGCCCGGCGAGCGGCCGCCGCCGGCTTCGACGTGATCGAGGTGCACGCCGCCCACGGCTACCTGCTGCACGAGTTCCTCTCCCCGCTGTCGAACCGGCGCACCGACGAGTACGGCGGCAGCCCGGCCAACCGGGCCCGCCTGCTGCTCGAGGTGGTCGACGCCATCCGCGCCGAGTGGGACGGGGTCCTGTTCGTCCGGATCTCTGCCACCGACTGGGTCGAGGGCGGGGAGTGGGACATCAAGGCCAGCATCGAGCTCGCCCGTCTGCTGCGCGCGCACGATGTCGACCTGGTCGACACCTCCTCGGGGGGCAACGCGGCCGTCGACATCCCGCTCGGCCCCGGCTACCAGGTCGGGTTCGCCGAACGGATCCGCCACGAGGCCGGCATCCCCACCGGCGCGGTGGGGCTGATCACCGACCCGGCCCACGCCAACCAGGTCCTCACCGACGGCCGGGCCGACGCGGTGCTGCTCGGACGAGCGGCCCTGCGCGACCCGCACTGGCCGCAGCGCGCCGCCTTCGAACTCGGCGCCGACGACGCGGCGGTCTACCCGCTGCAGCACGTCCGCGGCGCCTGGCGCTGAGCGCCGGGGCCCCGCACCACTCAGGACCCCGGTCGGGCTCACAGGTGCAGCCGTTTGCGGACCTCGTGCTGCACCTCGGCGCCGTGGAAGACCTGCATCCACACCAGCATCGCGAACCCCATCGCCACCGAGATCCACGACGGCAGGGTGATGCTCACCCACCCGAACGCCAGGAACAGCGCCGGGATCACGCTGAACAGCAGGGTCAGCCACGAGTAGACCAGGTAGTCACCCGGGCGCATCTTCACGATCCGCACCGCCACCAGCAACACGATGATCGAGGCCCCGCACAGGATCGGGATCACATAGGTCGTCGACCAGGCCCGCCACCCACTGAGGTGGTCGGCGTAGACGCACAACCCGGCGAAGACCACCACCAGGTAGACGATGATCTTGGCGATGTTGCGCCGCTTGCGGATCGTGATCAGCGCCACCAGCCACAGCGCGGCGAAGCCCAGCACCATCAGCCGCACCCACGGCACCGGGATGAACACCATCGCCCCCAGGGTCGCCGCGATCACCACCACCGAGACCCACAGGATCACCCGCAGCACCACGTGCCAGTCGAAGCGCAGCGGCAGGTCCGGCCACGGCGCCCCACCCTCGTCCCCGGCGAGGTCGCCGGCCGCGGCCAGGGCCTGGCCGCACAACGGGCACGACGGCCAGTCCCCGCGGATGTCGGTGCGGCAGTCCGGGCAGTGGCCCACCTCAGCCACCCCCTGCCGGCGCCGGGTCCAGTTCGTCCTCGGTGACCTTGCCGACCGCCAGCGACACGTCGACGCCCCGCGCGGTCAACTCCCGGACGAACGCCGCCTGGTGGTCGGTCTCGACGAACGGTGAGGTGAAGTTCAGCGTCAGCACGTCACCATGGCTGGCCAGGCTGAACTGCGGCCTGGCCGCCGAGACCGCCAGGTGCACCGCCCGCACATGCCCGTCGACGTCGGCGGGGAACCCGACCCGTCCGATGTTGGTCATCGCCACCGTCAGGTTGCGGTTGTTGAGCCGGTTCACCGCCCCGAGCACCAGGTCCTTGACCGGACGAGGCAGTATCCGCGCCAGCGGGTGGTGCTCGAAACCGATCAGTTTGCGCAGCTTCGCCTCCAGCGCGGCCGGGGTGGTCTGGGCAGCCAACTGGTCGGCCAGTGAGGCGCACATCGCGGTGAAGTCGGCCTCGTCCTCGTTGAACTCGAGGCGGGTGGTGGCGAAGAAGTTGCGCGCTGAACCGGACTCGAAGCGCTGGCGCAGGTCGACAGGCACCGAGACCGCCATCGTCCGACCCCGGCAGGCCGGCCCATCGACCTGCCGGATCACGTGCAGGAACAGCGCGGTCAGCCAGATGGTCAGGGAGATCCCGGCCTCGCGGGCCAGCGGCAGCAGCTGGCCCACCGGCATCTCCAGCTCGATGACCCGGGTGCGGTGGTCGGGGGTGAGCCGCCCGCGGATGCGGTGCACCCGCCGCTGCCGGTCGCCGAACAGGTCCCGCGACAGCCCCACCCGCCGGCCGCCCGGCTGCTCGTCCGCCGTGGGTTCGGTGTCGATCTGGTCGGAGGCCTCCAGCGCTGCCGGCTGGGCGGCCTCGGCGAACAGGGCCGGCTGGCGGGGGTGGAAGACCCCGAAACTGTCCGGCGACAGGTCGTGCTTGACGCCGGTGGTCGCGGTGCTGCGGTCGGCATCGTCCGGGTGGCGCAGTCGCAGGTACTCGGTGACCAGGTCCTGCAGCACCCACGAGGCGCCGGTGCCGTCGGACAGGGCGTGCAGCACCTCCAGCACGATCCGGCGCCGGTGGTGCACCACCCGGAACAGCAGGTTGCGGCGGTCGTAGTGGTAGATGTAGTCGCACGGCGGCAGCACCTCGGCACTGACCCGGGGGCGCAGGTCGCTCTGCTCGAGGTAGTACCAGAAAATGCCGCGGCGCAGCACCGAGTGGTACAGCAGGTACTGGTCGTAGACCACGTCGAGGGCGTGTTGCAGCAGGTCGGGGTCAACCTCGTGGTCGACCTCGGCGCTGAGCCGGAACACCTTGGTGTCGACGCTGCTCATCGCGGCCAGGAAGATGTTCGAGGCGTTGTCCAGCCGCACCCAGGCCCGCCGCTGGTGAGCGGGGGCGCGTGGGTCGACCGGCTGGCTCACCGGGTTGCCGCCGCTGTCTTGGCCGGGGTGGCCAGGAACTCGTTGATCACCGCATGCAAGCGCAGCACAGGCTTCGCGAAGCGGGGCAGGGTCATGAAGCCGTGCAGTGCTCCCGGGGCGCGTTCCAGGCGGACGACGTTGCCTGCCGCCCGCAGCTTCTCGGCCCACGCCTCGCCCTCGTCGCGCAGCAGGTCCAGTTCGGCAGTCACCACCAGGGTGTCGGGCTGGTTGACCGGGTTCTCGGCCAGCAGTGGCGCGACCAGCGGGTTGCGCCGGGCGTCGGGGTCGGGCACGTACAGCGCCATGTAGTCCATCACCTCGGCGGCGGTCAGCCGCAGGCCGGTGCCGTACTCGCGCACCGAGTCGTACGGTGAGGTCTCGGGGTCGTGGTCGTACCAGGTCGCCGGGTACAGCAGCACCTGCCGGCTCGGCATCGGCCCACCGAGTTCGGCCAGTCGCAGGCTGACCGCCGAGGCCAGGTTGCCGCCGGCCGAGTCGCCGATCAGGGTCAGGGCCGAGGGGTCGTCGAGGTCGAGGGCATCGGGGTCGTCGAGCAGCACCCGGGTGACCCGCAGGCAGTCCTCGAACCCGACCGGGAAGGGGTGCTCGGGGGCGAGCCGGTAGTCGACCGAGCAGACCACTCGTCCGGTGGCATCGGCCAGCGCCGAACAGCTGGGGGTGTAGCTGTCGATGTCGCCGATCACCCAGCCACCGCCGTGGAAGAACAGCAGGGCGTCGTCGTGGGTCTGCTGCTTGGGCAGGAAGAGCCGCACCGGGATCTCGTGGCCGTCCTCGGCGACGATGGACCGGTCAAGGGTGTGGAAGCGGCCGGTGGGCCCGGCCATCCACCGCTGCAGGCGGCGCACCCGGGTGTAGTCCTCACGCATGTTCAGCCGGGGCGAGGCGAACAGGCCCAGCACCGCGCTGAGCACGGGGTTCACCGGCGGGCCGGACTGCTCGGGTTCCATGGCCCTACTGTAGGGCGGCCTGCGACAACTCCTCGCGCAATCTGGCCACTGAACCGGTGCGGCGGTCGGTGTTGTGGGCCAGGGCCCGGGCGAGCACCCGTTCGACCGCGGGCCAGGCCGGACGACCGAGTTCGGTGAACGGTCGGGGTGGTGCCGTGGTGATCAGGGTGAGTGCCTGGTGGCGTTCGACGGCGAGGTCGAGGTGCGGATGGCCGGTCAGCACCCGGAAGCCCAGGGCGGCGATCGTGTACACCTCGGCCGGCAGGTCGAGGTCGGGCAGGTGGCTGGAGTCAGGGGTGGTGTCCGGGTTGGCGAGCAGGGCGGCGGCCATCTGCGGGTCGAGGTGTTCACCGCCGGCGGTGCGTGCCGGGGGGCCGAGGTCGCAGTCGGTGATCGCGGCCAGGCCGAAGTCGAGCAGGTGGATGCGCCCCGCTGGCGTGGCCAGCACATTGCCGGGGTGCACGTCGCCGTGCAGCACCCCGCGGGCATGCACCTCGGTGTAGGCGTCGAGCATCGCCAGCACCAGGCTGATGGCGGTGTGGGGCGGCCGGTGGCCACGCTCGTCGAGGGCGGCCAGGTCGATCGGGTCACCCTCGGCGCAGCTGAGCAGCATGGTGCCGCCGGTGCCGCTCGGCTGGTGCCACAGCAGGTCGGGCACCGGTCCACCGGCCAACCGCTGCAGGGCGGTGACCTCCCGGGTGAACAGGTCCGGCCCCACGGTCGGTTCGTCGACCACCTTGACGACCGCCGTGCCGCCCCCGGGCAGTCGGGCCCACCACAGTTCGCTGTCGCGCAGCACCCGGATCGGGGCGGTGAGGGTGGCCTGCCCGATCGTCCGGTGGGGTGTGAGGCGGGCGACGAGGGCGGCCGCCTCGGCCTCGGGGACGAGCAGGTCATGCTGGGTCAGGGCCACCAACACGGCGAACGCCTCGTCGAGGGTGGTGACCGGGTCACGGTCGAACTCGCGGCAGTGGTCGATGATCGCGGCGGTGAGGGTGGCCGGGGTGCGGAAGCGTTGCAGCAGCGCCCACGCGTCGTCGGAGAGCACCTGCGGGGGCAGACGGCTGCCGCGTCGGGCGACCAGCACCTCGGCGCCGGTGGGGTCGGGCACGGCGTGGACGTCGTCGGGCAGGCAGAAGACCACCTCGGTGATGCTCATGGCCTGACCGCCACCGGTGTTGGGCCAGGGCGCCAGCTGCGGGTGTCGTAGCCGGACGAGGCGAGGGCGGTGAGCGCCGTCGTGGCGACGAGCTCTGGTGGGGAGTCGCCGCCGAGGGTGGCGCGGGCCTCGCGCAAGTGCTGGGCCAGGGCATGGCAGACCAGGGCCCGCCAACTAATGGTGCCGTGGTCGAGGCCGCGGGAGGCGATGCCGGACCCGACCTGCCCGGTGAAAGCCACCCCGTGCGCGGGAATGCCGGTCAGGGCCCGGTCGAGGGCCTCGGCGGTGGCGTCGGCGTCGTCGGCGGTGGGCAGGTACAGCACGACCTTGTCAGGACGATGGATTCCCCGCAGGGTCGCGCCCACCTTCCAGGCCGGGACGGCTTCGGCGATGGCGGTGGCGAAGATGATCGGCAGCGCCCGGGGCAGGGCGGCGACCGTGGGGCTGGCGTAGACCTTGTGCAGCAGGGTGGTGATGTCGGCCCCGGTGTGGGTCCAGCTCAGCCAGCCGGGGGAGGAGCTGCGGGTGTGGTCGGCCAGGTCGTGGCGTACCGACAACTCGGCGCGGCGCAGCAACAGCATCGGCCAGGCCGGGTCAAGCTCGGGTGGGACCGGGTGTGAGCCGTAGGTGTAGAGGAAGGCGGCCAGCGGGTCGCTGGTGACCATGTCTGCGGGGCCGGGGCCTGTCTGGTCAGGGAGCGGGTGGGGGAGCGGGACGGGGGTGGCGCGGAGTTCCTCGTCCGCCGGTGGGCTTGCCCGGCCGGTGAGCGAAGCCGCTCGTCGGGTGGCGCGTTGGCTCAGGTGTGCCAAACGCCCACCGGCCGGGCCGGACATGTCAGCCCCCGATGACCTTGCGGGCGTAGTCCAGTTCTTCAGCCGAGGGCTGCATCTTCTCGAGTTGCAGGTCGACTGCCTTGAGGGTCGCCAGGAGGTTCTCCTTGACGAGTTGCAGATCGGACAACTCCAGCCTTCCCACCGGGGTGACGATGGGGGTGATGGGTGTCGGGATCGTGTACAGGGTCGTGTCGTCGGCAGGCAGCGCTGTACCGCCGCCGCCACCGCTGTTGTAGCGACCCAGTGCGGGCGTGAGTGCTGCCACCTTGATGATCGGCGAGGTCTCGGGGATCGTGGGTGGGTTGGTCAGCTTGTCATGCCATCTGAACTTGGGGACCCGTTCGACGTAGAGGTCCTTGATGTAGTAGCCCATGATGTGCTCCTTGCGCAGTGGGCTTGAGGGGGCTGCCGCGGGGCGGCGCAATCCGTGGGTCGGCGGTGTGCACATCGCGCGGGCGGACTATGGACATCAGCAGTGCATGGCCATGCTGGTTCGAGCTTCCTCCCCGGTGGGGTGGCTGTCAAGAGTAACGGCGTCATGAAATGTGGTGAGCCGCGTCTTCCGTAGTCTGGGCGGGTGCTGCTTGTTCCCCAGGCCGTCATTGGCGGTGCCCTGCTGGTGATGCTCGTGTTTTTTGTGGTCGTCTTCGGGGCGACCATCTGGGGCGTCATCGCACTGGCCCGCATGAACGAACGCCAGCAGCGCCAGCTCGACTCGTTGTGGGCCGGGTGGGCGCGTGCCCGCGGCTGGGGGTACCGCGAGCAGTGGCCGCAGATGGTGGACCGCTTCAAGGGCCCCCCGTTCGGGACGGGGTCCCAGCGCAAGGCCAATCGCGGGTTCTGGGGCCGGTTCGACAACGTCGACGTGTTCGGGTTCCAGTACTCCTACCTGGTGCAGTCGGGCAAGAACAGCCACACCGTGCAGCAGCAGGTGTGCGGGGTGCGGTTCCCCGGGGCGGACTTCCCGCCGGTGCGGGTCACCCCAGAGACACTCTTCAACACCGGCAAGGACATCGACTTCGAGAACCATGCCTTCAACGCGTTCTTCCACGTCACCAGCCCGTCGCCGCGGTTCGCCCACGACGTGCTGCACCCGCGGGCCATCGAACTGCTTATGCGGACCAGCCCCGCCTCCGTGCTCTGGCTCGAGGGCGATGCGTTGCTGTCATCGATCACCGGTGACCGCGCACCCGCCCAGGTCGATGCCCAGCTGCGGCAGTTGACCGAGTTCGCCGGGCTGCTGCCGAACTTCCTGTTGAACCTGGTCGGCGGTGTGCCGGTCACCCCCGACCTGTCCGGGCCCGGGGTCAGCCACCAGGAGCAGCACCGCCGGATGCTCAACTGGTGGCATCGTCCGCAGTTGCCGCCCCCGCCCCATGGTGCCTCCCAGGGCTGTTGAGCGGGGCCTCAGGCTCGGGCGCGGGACTTGTTGTAGGCCAGCAGCAATGAGGCGACGAACAGCAGGCCCACCACGAGGGCGCCGATGATGGCAAGGGTGGTGTTGGTCTCGCCCCACCAGTTGAGGGGGAAGCCGAGGCCGTAGACCATGGCCATGACGGCGGTGAGGGCAGTCAGGGGTTGGCGGACCCAGGTCTGCAGGAACTCCGGGGAGCGGGTCGGGTCAGGTGAGGGGATGTTGGTCATGTCAGCGGCACCCTGATTGACAGTTCATGTACTCAATCTCACATGCCGGTGGGGTTGCCGTCTCGAGAACGATGGATATCGAGCACAGCGGTGGCAAACCGTTGGTAGTCGAACGGTTTGCCACCGCTGTGGGGGTGTGGCTCGGGGCTGGGGGGTGGTGTCAGGTGGTGGTGTGCGCCAGCGCGGAGTTCTTCAGGCGGGTGAACTCGTCCGGGGTGATCGCCCCGCTGTCGAGCAACTGCTTGGCCTGGGCGATCTCGGCCGCCGGGTTGGTGCCGGCGACGGACCGGACGTACGCCTCGGTGGCCTCCCGGGCCTCATCGGCTCGAGCGGTGGCCCGCGCCCCCATTCCCTTGCCACGGACGATCAGGTAGACCACGGCGGTGATGAACGGCATCCAGATCAGGAAGATCAACCAGACGGCCTTGGCGAGGCCGCTGAGCTCCCGGTCGCGGAACAGGTCGGTGATGATCGAGAACAGGGCCATCAGGTAGGCGATGAAGACGAACGCCGTGAGCATGAACCACAGCACGTCCCACGCGGAGGACAGGATTGACATGGGATTCCTTCCAGCCCGGAGGGCTTGAGGAGGCACTTGGGCCCGCGGTGTGGGGCCTGATTGGTGTAACGCAGTTTCAGCGTAGTGCTCGTGCTGGCCTGACCCGTCCCAGGGGTGGCAAACCGTTGGTGGTCGAACGGTTTGCCACCCCTGGGTGGTGTCCATGGCCGGGCAGGTGAGTTGAGTCCCAGATAGTGGTGTAGCGGGGCGGCCCGGGTCTGGACGACAGGGCGGTCACCGCGTGATCCTCGAGTTCATCTCTCACAACTCACTCGAGAAGGACCATCACGATGACCGCTCCACACATTGTCGACCCTGCCCGCGTTCTTGGCGAGCTGCTTACCGAGGCATCACCGGACATGATGCGCAGTCTGTTGCAGACCATGCTCAACGCCCTGCTCAGTGCTGATGCTGACGCGGTGGTCGGCGCCGACTACGGCCAGCCCACCCCGGGCCGGGCCGCGCAACGCAACGGCTACCGCCACCGCGCCCTCGACACCCGCACCGGCACGATCGACCTCGCGATCCCGAAACTACGCACCGGCAGCTACTTCCCTGACTGGCTCCTGGAACGCCGCAAGCGCGCCGAGACTGCCCTGATCACCGTGGTCGCGGACTGTTACCTCGCCGGCGTGTCCACGCGCCGGATGGACAAGCTGGTCAAGGCATTGGGAATCGACAGGCTGTCGAAGTCCCAGGTGAGCCGGATGGCCGCCGAGCTGGACGAACACGTCGAGCAGTTCCGCCACCGACCCCTGGGCGAGGCCGGGCCGTTCACCTTCGTCACCGCGGACGCGTTGACCATGAAGGTCCGCGAGGGCGGCCGGGTCATCAACTCGGTGGTGATGCTCGCGACCGGAGTCAACGCAGACGGGCACCGCGAAGTCCTCGGCCTGCGCGTCGCCACCAGCGAGACCGGCCCGGCCTGGAACGAGTTCTTCGCCGACCTGGTCGCCCGCGGCCTGAGCGGGGTCCGTCTCGTGACCTCCGACGCCCACACGGGTTTGGTCGAGGCGGTCGCGGCGAACCTGCCCGGAGCGTCCTGGCAGCGGTGCCGCACCCACTACAGCGCGAACCTGATGGCCATCACCCCGAAAAGTCTGTGGCCCGCGGTGAAGGCGATGCTGCACTCGGTCTACGACCAGCCCGACGCCGATGCCGTCCACGCCCAGTTCGACCGGCTGCTGGACTACACCGCCGACAAGCTGCCCGAGGCCACCGAGCACCTCGATGCGGCCCGGGCCGACATCCTCGCGTTCACCCAGTTCCCCGTCGAGGTCTGGCACCAGATCTGGTCGAACAACCCCACCGAACGGTTGAACCGGGAGATCCGCCGCCGCACCGATTCCGTGGGGATCTTCCCGAACCGGGGCGCAATCGTCCGGCTCGTCGGCGCTGTCCTGGCCGAGCAAACCGATGAATGGGCCGAAGGACGCCGCTACCTCGGCCTCGAAACCCTCGCCAAGAGCCGCATGACCCGCATCACCAACCAGCCCGAACAGGAGACCACCATGCCCGCACTCGCCAGCTAACCCCGCCCCACAGGATCACCAACCGCTACACCACTACCCGGGACTTG
>NZ_JBNJRW010000011.1:0-119064 GCF_050113895.1 Aestuariimicrobium sp. Y1814
GTATGAAAACACCCCCTGGTGTGTCCCGATCAGGGGACTCACCAGGGGGTGTGTTGAAGTCCGGCAGCGTCCTAGTCTCCCACAGGATCCCTCCTGCAGTACCATCGGCGCTGAAAGGCTTAACTTCCGGGTTCGGAATGGAGCCGGGTGTTTCCCTTTCGCCATGGCCACCGTAACACTATGGAGATATCAACCAGAACCCCTGCCAGCCAGACCCACAAGGGCCGGCCGGACCGGGTGCTTGGTTGTTCCTCGAGAACAACACAGTGGACGCGTAGCATCTTTGTAGACAAATTGAGTGTGAGGGACAAGCCCTCGGCCTATTAGTATCGGTCAGCTCCATGCCTCTCAGCACTTCCACATCCGACCTATCACCCGGTGGTCTGCCGGGGGCCTTACCAGATTCATCTGTGGGAACCCTCATCTTGAAGCGTGCTTCCCGCTTAGATGCTTTCAGCGGTTATCACTCCCCAACGTAGCCAACCAGCCGTGCCCTTGGCAGGACAACTGGCACACCAGAGGTTGGTCCGTCCCGGTCCTCTCGTACTAAGGACAGCCCTTCTCAAGATTCCTACGCGCGCAGCGGATAGGGACCGAACTGTCTCACGACGTTCTGAACCCAGCTCGCGTGCCGCTTTAATGGGCGAACAGCCCAACCCTTGGGACCGACTACAGCCCCAGGATGCGACGAGCCGACATCGAGGTGCCAAACCATGCCGTCGCTGTGAGCGCTCGGGCAAGATCAGCCTGTTATCCCCGGGGTACCTTTTATCCGTTGAGCGACGGCGCTTCCATGTGCCACCGTCGGATCACTAGTCCCGACTTTCGTCCCTGCTCGAGGTGTCCCTCTCACAGTCAAGCTCCCTTGTGCACTTACACTCAACACCTGATTGCCAACCAGGCTGAGGGAACCTTTGGGCGCCTCCGTTACCTTTTGGGAGGCGACCGCCCCAGTCAAACTACCCATCAGGCACTGTCCCTGATCCAGATAATGGACCTAGGTTAGATAACCAGAACGACCAGAGTGGTATTTCAACGATGACTCCACGAACACTGGCGTGCCCGCTTCAAAGTCTCCCACCTATCCTACACAAGTCGTCCCAATCACCAATACCAAACTATAGTAAAGGTCCCGGGGTCTTTCCGTCCTGCTGCGCGTAACGAGCATCTTTACTCGTAATGCAATTTCGCCGAGTTCATGGTGGAGACAGCGCCCAAGTCGTTACTCCATTCGTGCAGGTCGGAACTTACCCGACAAGGAATTTCGCTACCTTAGGATGGTTATAGTTACCACCGCCGTTTACTGGGGCTTAAGTTCAGTGCTTCGCTCACGCTGACACTTCCCCTTAACCTTCCAGCACCGGGCAGGAGTCAGTCCGTATACATCGTCTTACGACTTGGCACGGACCTGTGTTTTTGGTAAACAGTCGCTTGGGCCTGGTCTCTGCGACTTTCAACGCATCAGCCAGCAAGTGGCATCACGTATCCAGTCCCCCTTATCCCGAAGTTACGGGGGCATTTTGCCGAGTTCCTTCACCATGATTATCTCGATCGCCTTGGTATTCTCTACCTATCCACCTGTGTCGGTTTGGGGTACGGGCGGCTAAACAATACTCACGAAGCTTTTCTAGGCAGCATAGGATCACCCAGTCACAGACCAAAGTCTGCTCCCCCTCATGTCTCAGGCACACGCATGGCGGATTTACCTACCACACACCCTACACACTTAGCCCGGGACAACCATCGCCCGGGATGGGCTACCTTCCTGCGTCCCTCCGCAGCTTGCCTACTAAAGCATTGGGTCAGAGAGTCAGCACCATCACCCCGAAGGGATCAAATGCCTTCCGTCCTTAGCATCAACTCATTCGACACTTGCTCGTTTTCGCCGGTACGGGAATATCAACCCGTTGTCCATCGACTACGCCTGTCGGCCTCGCCTTAGGTCCCGACTTACCCAGGGCAGATTAGCTTGACCCTGGAACCCTTGGATATTCGGCGGACGGGTTTCTCACCCGTCATTCGCTACTCATGCCTGCATTCTCACTCGTGTGCACTCCACCACCAGGTCACCCCGCAGCTTCACCGCACACACGACGCTCCCCTACCCATCCACACACCTGGACCCAAAAGGGTCAGGTACACGCGTGAATGCCACAGCTTCGGCGGATAACTTGAGCCCCGCTAAATTGTCGGCGCAGAATCACTTGACCAGTGAGCTATTACGCACTCTTTCAAGGATGGCTGCTTCCAAGCCAACCTCCTGGTTGTCTCCGCGACTCCACATCCTTTTCCACTTAGTTACCACTTAGGGGCCTTAGCTGATGATCTGGGCTGTTTCCCTCTCGACTACGAACCTTATCGCCCGCAGTCTCACTGCTGCGCTCTCACTTACCGGCATTCGGAGTTTGGTTGATTTCGGTAAGCTTGTGGGCCCCCTAGACCATCCAGTGCTCTACCTCCGGCAAGAAACACGCAACGCTGCACCTATATGCATTTCGGGGAGAACCAGCTATCACGTAGTTTGATTGGCCTTTCACCCCTATCCACAGCTCATCCCCTCGGTTTTCAACCCAAGTGGGTTCGGGCCTCCACGAGGTCTTACCCTCGCTTCACCCTGGCCATGGATAGATCACTACGCTTCGGGTCTAGAGCATGCGACTCAACGCCCTGTTCGGACTCGCTTTCGCTACGGCTCCCCCACACGGGTTAACCTCGCCACACACCACTAACTCGCAGGCTCATTCTTCAAAAGGCACGCCGTCACCCCGAAAGGCTCCGACGGATTGTATGCGATCGGTTTCAGGTACTATTTCACTCCCCTCCCGGGGTACTTTTCACCTTTCCCTCACGGTACTTGTCCGCTATCGGTCACCAAGGAGTATTTAGGCTTAGCGGATGGTCCCGCCAGATTCACACGGAATTTCAGGGGTTCCGTGCTACTTGGGAAAACACTCAGGAGTGACGAACTTACGTTTACGGGAGTCTCACCCTCTACGCTCGGCCTTCCCAGACCGTTCAACTTCACCCATCATTTCTAACTCCCTGCCAGGATGACAGTCCCGACTGAATGCTCCCACAACCCCGCACATGCAACGCCTGCCAGCTCTCACACACGCACGGTTTGGCCTCTTCCGCTTTCGCTCGCCACTACTCACGGAATCACTATTGTTTTCTCTTCCTGTGGGTACTGAGATGTTTCACTTCCCCACGTTCCCTCCAACTGCCCTATATATTCAGGCAGAGGTCGCCGGACATGACTCCGGTATTCCAGGTTTCCCCATTCGGAAATCCTCGGATCACAGCTCGTTTACCAGCTCCCCAAGGCTTATCGCAGGTTACAACGTCCTTCATCGGCTCTTGGTGCCTAGGCATCCACCGATCGCACTTAGTAGCTTGTCCAACAAAAAACAAAAATCTACAAAGATGCTCGCGTCCACTGTGAAGTTCTCAAACAACAACCGAGCCCACCCCCACACCCCCCAACAACCAGGGACGTGCAGACCATGGTCCGCCAAGAAACACAACCACACACACCCACAAGAAGTGTGAACGGTCGGCCCCTCAGGACCCAACAACGTGTCCAGGACCCATAACTGACACCGTCGACTTCCACACCCAAACCCACCAGCGTCCGAAGACGAAACGAGTTGGGCAGTACTGAACGAACAGCATCACCACAGATCCGCAGGTCAATGCTCCACAAAGTGCCTGCGCCGGCCGGGAACACACGCCCCGGAACCAGCACTTGGACCAAACACCCCTCAAGAGGTGGTGCCGGCCAAACAGACTCCTTAGAAAGGAGGTGATCCAGCCGCACCTTCCGGTACGGCTACCTTGTTACGACTTAGTCCTAATTACCAGTCCCACCTTCGACGGCTCCCTCCACAAGGGTTGGGCCACCGGCTTCGGGTGTTACCGACTTTCATGACTTGACGGGCGGTGTGTACAAGCCCCGGGAACGTATTCACCGCAGCGTTGCTGATCTGCGATTACTAGCGACTCCGACTTCATGGGGTCGAGTTGCAGACCCCAATCCGAACTGAGACTGGCTTTTTGGGATTCGCTCACCCTTACAGGTTCGCAGCCCTTTGTACCAGCCATTGTAGCATGCGTGAAGCCCTGGACATAAGGGGCATGATGACTTGACCTCATCCCCACCTTCCTCCGAGTTGGCCCCGGCGGTCTCCCATGAGTCCCCGGCATTACCCGCTGGCAACATAGGACGAGGGTTGCGCTCGTTGCGGGACTTAACCCAACATCTCACGACACGAGCTGACGACAGCCATGCACCACCTGTATACCGACCCAAAAGGGGGCACCCATCTCTGAATGTTTCCGGTACATGTCAAACCCAGGTAAGGTTCTTCGCGTTGCATCGAATTAATCCGCATGCTCCGCCGCTTGTGCGGGGCCCCGTCAATTCCTTTGAGTTTTAGCCTTGCGGCCGTACTCCCCAGGCGGGGTACTTAATGCGTTAGCTACGGCACGGAGAACGTGGAAGTCCCCCACACCTAGTACCCACCGTTTACGGCGTGGACTACCAGGGTATCTAAGCCTGTTTGCTCCCCACGCTTTCGCTTCTCAGCGTCAGGAAAAGTCCAGAGAACCGCCTTCGCCACCGGTGTTCCTCCTGATATCTGCGCATTCCACCGCTCCACCAGGAATTCCGTTCTCCCCTACTTCCCTCTAGTCAACCCGTATCAGAAGCAGGCTCAGGGTTAAGCCCTGAGTTTTCACTTCTGACGCAATCAACCGCCTACAAGCTCTTTACGCCCAATAATTCCGGACAACGCTCGCACCCTACGTATCACCGCGGCTGCTGGCACGTAGTTGGCCGGTGCTTCTTCTCCTACTACCGTCACAAAAAGCTTCGTCATAGGTGAAAGCGGTTTACAACCCGAAGGCCGTCATCCCGCACGCGGCGTTGCTGCATCAGGCTTGCGCCCATTGTGCAATATTCCCCACTGCTGCCTCCCGTAGGAGTCTGGGCCGTATCTCAGTCCCAGTGTGGCCGGTCGCCCTCTCAGGCCGGCTACCCGTCGAAGCCTTGGTGAGCCACTACCTCACCAACAAGCTGATAGGCCGCGAGTTGATCCAAGACCGCAAAAGCTTTCCACCCAACCCCATGCAGGACCAGGTCATATCCGGTATTAGCAGCTGTTTCCAACTGTTATCCCAGAGTCAAGGGCACATTACTCACGTGTTACTCACCCGTTCGCCACTCGTGTACCCCGAAGGGCCTTACCGTTCGACTTGCATGTGTTAAGCACGCCGCCAGCGTTCGTCCTGAGCCAGGATCAAACTCTCCGTTGAAAAATATCGCCAAACACCAACCACCCAAAGGCAGCCAGCATCACGACGTCAACAAGTTCGATGCCCAGCAAAAGAAAACCAAGCTGGTCTTCAACTGTCCATCAATCAAAGGAACCCAAACCACACCCAAAAGGCATGGCACGGGAAAAAACACACCCCAACCCCACCACCACAAAGATGGCACAGTCAGGATGCAAAAATAAAACTATGCATTGACTTTAGACACGCTGTTGAGTTCTCAAGATCCGACCGCGTCCCACACCTCAACCCTCAAATCCGAGAGCCTCAGCAAGGGGCAACCTGAAAAACACTACCGATCCACCCGCAGGCTGTCAAACCCACCGGCCCACCGGCCACCCCCAACCCCGAGCCACTGAAAACCAGTGAAACCCCTAGCCAGGAGCTACTTCCGCTGCCTCGCGACAACCTCAGCAACACTACCCGGGCCCCCCACCAGAGTCAAATCCGGCTTCCGACCCACACCATCCGGGCAGACTCCGTGCTGGGATCCTCAGCGGGTTCTCTGTGAACGCACGCCTCATCCCGACATCGTCATTGGGTGGTGGCCCCCGGGTTCGTCCAGGACCTCTCGGCCTGTCCGTCTCACCCTCAGGGCCTGATCAACATTACTGAGGTCGTCCGGTGTCGTCAAATCGGTGTGCGCCGGCGGGGTTTGCGGGCCCCGAAGGGGAAACCGGGGGCTGCAGATCAGCGCCCGGGCTGGGTACCCTGCCATCCATGAGTCCTGAGCCCAGCAGCTGCACGATCATCCTGGTGGCGGGCCCGTCGGGCAGCGGCAAGTCACGGCTGTCGAGCCAGACCGGTGTTCCCCAGGTGCGGTTGGACGACTTCTACTTTGACCATGACCACCCCGACCTGCCGGTGCGGTCCCTGCCCGGCGGCGGCAGCATCGTCGACTGGGACGACGTGCGCACCTGGGACTTGGCAGGTGCCACCAGCACCCTGGCCGGCCTGAGTCGCACCGGGTCAGCCACCGTGCCCAACTACGACATCTCCCGCAGCCAGGCGTTCGGCAGCCACCAGTTCAACGCCGCCGGCTCCCCCGCCGTCATCTGTGAGGGCATCTTCGCCATCGACCTGCTTGCGCCACTGCAGCAGGAGGGTGTGCCCGTGGAGGCGATCTGGTTGGACCGGCCGCGCTGGTTCAATTTCGTCAGGCGGCTGCAGCGCGACCTGCGGCAGCGGCGCAAGCCTCCCTCGGTGCTGGTGCGCCGGGGTATCGCCCTGCTGCGACTCGAGCCGGCGCTGCGACGCCGGGCCCTCGCCGCGGGGTTCACCCCGCTCGGCATGGCTGCCGCCGCTGCGGAGGTCGAAGGGATCAGCCGCAGCCGACAGCCGCATTAGGCGCCAAGTACCCGGGGCGCCGGGAGCAGGGCTCAGCCCTCCGCCGGCTGGATGGGGGCCCAGGACGGTCCGGTCTGGCCCAGCGACTCGTCCAGCTTCGCGAACAGGGGGCTCGGCTTGGCCAGCGGGCGTCCGACCTCGATCGGGGTCGAGGCCCAGGTGGCCTGCTGCTGGGTGTAGTCGCCGGTCAGCACCGGGTAGGTCGCCTCGCCCTCACTGACCTCGACCAGTTCGGGCATGGCTGCCCAGACGCCGGTGCCACCGAGTGCCTCGTGCACCTTCTGCGCCGCGTGCGGCAGGAAGGGGGTAAGCAGGGTGTTGCAGTCCTGCACCACCTGCAGGGCCACGTGCAGCACGGTGTCGCGTCGTTCCAGGTCGTCCTTGAGCTTCCAGGGCTCCATGTCGGACAGGTACTTGTTGGCCAGCCCGACCACGCGCATCGCCTCGGTGGCCGCTGCCTTGAGCTTGCTCTGGGACAGCAGCTGCCCGACCACGTCGAAGGCGTTCCTCGAGGCCTCCAGCAGTTCGGAGTCGGCGCCAAGCAGCGTGTGCGCCGGCGGGACGGCCCCATTGTTCTTGTGGGCCATCGAGATGGACCGGTTGACCAGGTTGCCCCACTCATTGGCCAGTTCGAAGTTGATCCGCCGGACGAACTCCTCCCAGGTGAAGTCGGTGTCCTGGTTCTCGGGGCCGGCGACCGCGATGTAGTAGCGCAGCGCGTCGGGGCCGAACTCACGCAGGAAGTCCCCCACGAAGATCGAGGCGCCGCGCGAGCTGGCCACCTTCGAACCCTTCATGGTGAGGAACTCGCTGGAGACGATCTCGGTGGGCAGGTCGAGGGTGCCGAGCACCTCGCTCGGTTCCCCGCCACGCGAACCCTGGCCATTGGCACCGAGCAGCATCGCGGGCCAGATGACGGAGTGGAAGACGATGTTGTCCTTGCCCATGAAGTAGTAGGCCTTGGCGCTGCCGCCGTGCCAGAAGTCCTTCCACGCCTCCGGGTTGCCCGATCGGCGGGCCCACTCGATCGAGGCGGACAGGTAGCCGATCACCGCGTCGAACCACACGTAGATGCGCTTCATGTCGTTGTCCTGCCAGCCCTCCACGGGGATGGGCACGCCCCAGTCGAGGTCGCGGGTGATGGCCCGGGGGCGCAGTTCCTTGAGCAGGTTGTGGCTGAACGCCAACACATTCGGACGCCAGTCGGTGCGGGTGTCGAGCCAGCGACCCAGCTCATCGGCGAGCGCCGGCAGGTCGAGGAAGAAGTGCTCGTTCTCGCGGAACTCGGGGGTCTCACCGTTGACGCGCGAGCGGGGGTCGATCAGGTCGATGGGGTCGAGCTGGCGTCCGCAGTTGTCGCACTGGTCACCTCGGGCACCGTCGTAGCCGCAGTGCGGGCAGGTGCCCTCGATGAACCGGTCGGGCAGGGTGCGGCCCGTGCTGGGTGAGATCGCCCCCATCTGCACCTGGCTGACGACATAGCCGTTGCGGTGCAGGCTGCGGAAGACCTCCTGGACGACCTCGCGGTGGTTCTGCGTGGTGGTGCGGGTGTAGAGGTCGTAGCTCAGCCCCAGGCCCTGCAGGTCGGCGGCGATGATGCCGTGGTACTTGTCGGCGGTCTCGCGGGCGGTCAGCCCCTCCTGGTCGGCCTTCACCTGGATCGCGGTGCCGTGCTCGTCGGTGCCCGAGACCATCAGCACCCGGTGCCCGGCCATGCGCATGTAGCGGGCGAACACGTCGGAGGGAACGCCGAAGCCGGACACGTGACCGATGTGGCGCGGACCATTGGCATAGGGCCACGCGACAGCGGCGAGAACATTGGCACACATGGGTTTCATCCTAGTGGTGCGTGGCGGAACCCTTCGCCAGCGCTAGGTGGTGAGGGTGTGGCGGGGCTCGTCCAGGCCCACCACCTGCAGCACCGCGGTGGCATGCTCCCCCAGCCGCAGGCTGCGCTCGTCCAGGGCCACCTCGCCGGTGCTGAACAGCACCGCGCTGGAGTCCTCGAGTTCCACCACTGCTTCGTCGGCGCCGAAGTTCACCACGATCAGCATCTCTTCGCCGCGCTCGATGAGCATCCAGTGCTGGTCGGCTTCGATGCGGACCGAGACCGAGTTGAAGCGGGGGTCGGTGAAGTCGGGGTGGCTGCGGCGCAGTTCGACGAGTCGGCGGTAGGTCTCGCGCAACTCGGCGAAGGGCTCGCGGTCGAGCTCGGACCAGTCCAGCTTCGAGGCCTCGAAGGTGGCCGGGTCCTGCGGGTCGAGCACGCTCGCCGGGTCCCAGTCCATCTTCGCGAACTCCTCAAGCCGGCCCGCGGTCACCGCGGCGGCCAGGTCGGGTTCGGGGTGCGAACTGAAGAACGCGAAGGGGGTGTCGGCGCCCCATTCCTCACCCTGGAAGACCATCGGGGTGGGACCGCTGAGCAGGGTCATCACCGCCGCGATCGCGAGTTGGCGCCGCGAGACCTGGCTCGACAGCCGCGAGCCGTCGGCCCGGTTGCCGATCTGGTCGTGGTTGTCCGAGGCGACGACCAGTCGCCAGGTGGGGGTGGTGGGTCGGTCGAGTTGGCGGCCGTGGCGTCGTCCGCGGAACGAGGAGGTGGTGCCGTCGTGGTAGAAGCCGGTCTCCAGCACTTTCGCCAGCGCCTCAAGGCTGGCGAAGTCGGCGTAGTAGCCGGAGTCGTCGCCGGTCAGGTTGGCCACCACGGCATGGTGGAAGTCGTCGCTCCACTGCGCGGTCAGGCCGTAGCCGCCGCTTTCGCGGGCAGTGATCAGGCGTGGGTCGTTCAGGTCCGATTCGGCCACCAGCGACAGCGGACGACCGACGAAGGCGCTGGTCGCCTCGGTCTCGACGGCCAGTTCCTCCAGCAGGTGGAAGGCGGTGCGGTCGACCAGGGCGTGCACGGCATCCAGCCGCAGGCCGTCGACGTGGTGGTCGACGAACCACATGCGGGCGTTCTCGAGGATGTAGCGGCGCACCTCGTCGGAGTCCTCCCCGTCGAGGTTGACCGCTGAACCCCAGCCGGTCTGCACATCGTCGTTGAGGTAGGGCGCGAAGCGCGGCAGGTAGTTCCCGCTGGGGCCGAAGTGGTTGTAGACGACGTCCTGGATGACGCCGAGGCCGCGCTGGTGGCAGGCATCCACGAAGCGCTGGTAGGCAGCCGGTCCCCCATAGGCCGCGTGGACGGCGTACCAGTAGACCCCGTCATAGCCCCAGCCGGCCTCACCGTTGAACGCATTGACCGGCATCAGTTCGACCAGGTCGACGCCGACCTCCACCAGCCGGTCCAGCTTCTCGATGGCGGCATCGAGGGTGCCCTGCGGGGTGAAGGTGCCGACGTGCAGCTCGTAGACCACCGAGCCGGCCAACTGCCGGCCGGTCCAGTCCTGGTCGCCCCACTGGTACGCGGCGGGGTCGAAGGTACGCGACAGTCCGTGCACCCCGTCGGGCTGCCAGCGGCTGCGGGGGTCGGGGAAGAGTTCACCGTCGAGGACGTAGCCGTAGTCGACGTCCCCGGTCAGCACGTGGGCGGGCAGTTCCTGTGCCGGGTGCCACCACCCCTCCTCATCGCGCACCATGGGGAAGTCGGTGCCGGCAGCACGTAACACCACCTGCTGCGGTCGGGGGGCCCATACGTCGAACGAGTTGGTCACGAGTCTCCTCCAGCTGCGGTCGGCACCGACGGCACGATACCCGACCTCGGGCCCGCGGCAGTTCGTCACCAGCCGCGGACCCCGGCTCACAGCACCGGTGTGACCTGCTCCAGGCGCAGCAACCAGCCGTCGGGACGACGCTGCCCCCCTACGCCCCGCTGCCACGTGGAGGCGACGAGCAGTCGCCGGTGCCCCAGGGTGAGCCGCCAGCGCAGCACCGCCACGTCGTCGGCCAACTCGTCGATGCCGAGCACCTCCAGGTGCGGGGACACCTCGATCGGGTCGAGGCCCTGCAGCAGCCGACGGTAGGTCTGCACCCGCCCGGCGCCGTCGTGACGGACCAGGTCGGGGTGCAGCAGTCGGGCCAGTCTTTCGGGGCTGCTGCGCGTGGTGTTGTCGAGCAGTTCCCGGGTGCGTTCGACCAGGGCGACCACCACCTGGCTGGTGGCATCCACCTCGGGCACCTCGTCCGTTGGTACCCCGTCGGCGGGTGCCTCGTCGACCGACCGCAGGGGCGGCTCGCCCTCGTCGGCGGGGGCGGGCATTACGCTGAACAGGTCGTCGTCCAGCTGCTGGCCGGGGCGGACGTCGAGCGCTGCCGCCGGCGGTGCACCGGTGAACCCGGGGCCGTGGGGCACGGGTCGGCCGTCGCGGTGGGCGGTGGCGGCGGCCCTGGCCAGTTCGTCGGCCTTCTCGTTCAGGTCGTGGCCGGAATGCCCCTTGACCCATTCGAAGCTGACGTCGCGGCCCTGCATGGCCCGGTCGAGCTGGGTGAGCAGTTCCACGTTGAGGACGGGCTTGCCGTCGGCCTTGCGCCAGCCGCGCCGTTTCCAGCCCGGCGTCCACTTGGTGATGGCGTTGATGGCGTACTGGGAGTCGCACAGGACCCGCAACGGTTCCTGCAGCCCGGCGGTCTGGTTCAGCAGGTCGAGCACGGCCATCAGCTCACCCATGTTGTTGGTGCCGTGCGGCCAGCCGCCGGCCGCCCAGCGGTCGTCGTCGATGTACCAGGCCCAGCCGGTCGGTCCGGGGTTGGACAGGGCCGACCCGTCGGCAGCAGCGGTGATCACTGGGCGGGGTGCCGGGTGGCGACGACGTCCAGGTCCTCAGGCCCGAAGGCCTGCGGCAACAGGTCGGTCATCGGCACCACACCCGCCGGTGACCAGACCTGCAGGGCCGCACCGCCGTGTTCCCACAACAGCTGCCGGCAGCGCCCGCAGGGGGTGATCAGGTCGCCGTCGGCGTTGACGCAGACGAAGGCGAGCAGTCGTCCCCCGCCGCCGACGACCAGGTCGGAGACCAGGCCGCACTCGGCGCACAGGGTGACCCCGTAGCCGGCGTTCTCGACGTTGCAGCCCCCGATGATGCGGCCGTCGTCGACCAGCGCGGCAGCACCCACCGGGTAGTGGGAGTAGGGCACGTAGGCCCGCGCGGCCATGCTGATGGCGTGGCTGCGCAGCTGTTCCCAGTCGGGACCTGTCGATGTCACGGACGACGTCATCGCCTCTGCCTCCTTCACGCCCGGCGCAGGTCAGGCCTTCACGTAGGCCTTGCCGTCGTGTGCCGGGCCCCTCACCCTACCGACCAGACCGGCCACCGCGATGATGGTGGCCACGTAGGGCAGCATCAGCAGGAACTGGCTGGGCATCGGGGTGCTGAGGGTCTGCAGCTGGGTGGCCATCTGGGTCACGAAGCCGAAGAACAGGGCGATGACGGCCGCGAAGATCGGGTGCCAGCGGCCCATGATCACCGCGGCCAGCGCGATGAAGCCGTTGCCGACCGTGATGTCCTTGTTGAAGGCGCCGATCGAACCCACGGTGAAGAACGCGCCACCGAGGCCGGCGAACACGCCACCGAACAGCACCGCGCTCCACTGGATGCCGTAGACGTTGATGCCCACGGTGTCGGCGGCCTGGGGGTGTTCACCCACCGACCGGATCCGCAGACCCCACGAGGTCTTGAACAGCACGAACCAGGCGAGCGCGACCGCGATGCCGGCGAGGTAGACCAGGATCGTCTGGCTGAACAGCACCGGGCCGATGAACGGCAGTTCCGAGAGCACCGGGATGGGCATCGCCTTCATGGTCGGGGCGGCATTGAACTGGCCGGAGTTCGGGCGCACCAACTGGTCGAACAGGAAGCCGGTCAGGCCCGAGGCGAACAGGTTGATCACCACGCCGAGCACGACGTGGTCGACCAGGTACTTGATGGTGAACAGCGCCAGCATCGCGGCCATCAGCACACCGGCGATGACCGCGCCGATGATGGCGAAGGTGATCGACTTGGTGAGTGAGCCGACGACGGCGGCGGTGAAGGCCGCGGTCAGCATCTGGCCCTCGATGGCGACGTTCACGATGCCGGCGCGCTCGCACATGATGCCGCACAGGGCACCGAAGATCAGCGGGGTGGCGAGCATGATGGTGCCGGCCATCTGGTTGCTCAGCTGGAACGGCAGCCCTCGTCCGGCCGCGGCCCAGGTCAGGAATCCGACGACGGTGGCCAACCCGGCCAGGGTGCCGAGCACGGCCGGCCAACTGCCGGGCAGGCGGAGGGCCACCATGAGCCCACCGGCGACCAGCAGCACCAGCGCGCTGAGCAGCACCACCGGCACCCCGGGCAGGGTGAAGGTGGGCAGTTGCACCTCGTCGAAGGCGTTCGACAGGGCGAACTGGGCGCTGCCGCTGGTCTGGGTGACCAGGTAGCCCATCAGGACGCCGATGACGAGCAGCAGCGCGCCCATCGACATGCGGTGGGTGCGTGACTCGCGTGACTCGGTCGTGCGCAGGACGACCTCGTCGGTCTCGGTCACCGCCGGGGCGTCAGGCGTGGGCGCATCCGGGGTGTCGGTGGTCGTGGTGCTCATGCGAGACCTCCTTCAGCGCTGGCGGCGGCCGCCGGACGACGCCGGGGTCGGGCCTTCAGGAACGGCAGCAGGGTCCGCACCAGCAGCGGGGCCGCCACGAAGATGACGATCAGTGCCTGCAGCACGTAGGTCAGGTCGAGTGGTGTCTGCGCGATCGACTGCATCCGCAGGCCACCGGCGTGCATGGCGCCGAACAGGAGCCCGGCCAGCACGATGCCGAGCGGGCGCGAGCGCCCGAGCAGGGCCACGGTGATGGCGTCGAAACCGATGCTGCCCACCAGCCCGGCCGACAGCGGCGTCGGGGTGGCTGCCGCGATCGGGCCGAGGGCGGCCTGCACACCGGCGAGGCCGGCCAGCGAACCCGACAGGGCCATGGTGATCACGGTGATCCGCGGCACCGACATGCCCGCGGTGGCCGAGGCGTTCGGGTTGGCGCCGACGGCACGGATCTGGAAGCCCAGGGCGGTGCGCTCCATCAACCACCAGACGACGAAGGCCGACACCAGCGCGAGCAGGAAGCCCAGGTGCAGCTGGCCGCCCTCCAGCCGGGGGAAGGTGGCGGTCCATTCCACGATCGGCGAGATCGGGTCGGCGCGTCCGGGCCGCTGGAAGGCGGTGGTGGTCAGCAGCCAGGCCAGGGTGCCGGTGGCGATGTAGTTCATCATGATGGTCACGATGACCTCGTGGGCACCGGTGCGGGCCTTCAGCAGGCCGACGATGCCACCCCAGACAGCGCCGGCCAGGACGCCGGCGATGATGGCCAGCGGCAGGTGGACGACCAGCGGCAGGCCCTTGATGGTGAACCCGACCCAGGCGGCGGCGATGGCGCCCCAGATGGCCTGGCCCTGGCCACCGATGTTGAACAGGCCGGCCCGGAACGCCAGGCCGATGCCCAACCCGGCACAGATCAGTCCCGCTGCCTGGGCGGTGGTGTGGGTGAAGGCCTGCCAGCTTCCCACGGCACCTGAGAACAGGGCCCCGTAGGCGCGGCTCACCTTGCCCCAGGAGGCCGACAGGGCATCACCGGGGCGGTCGAAGAAGTAGGTCCAGGTGCGGGCGATCTCGGGGTCGGAGACCACCATCAGGATCGCGCCGACCAGGAAGGCGAGGAAGAACGCGCCCACGGTGACCAGCACATCGGCCCAGGGGAAGCGCCACTTGGCGCGGCCCTCCAGGGGTGGTCCCGCGGCGGCGGGGCCGCCGGCGACAATCACCGTGTTCGCGGTCTCCGGCCCGAGGTGGGAACCGTCATCGAGAGCCTGGTCCGGGCTCTGCGGTCCGTCCGGGGTGTGGCTGCTCACTGGCCCTCCTCCTTGGTGCCGTCCTCGGGCTGGTCGTCGGCCGACGCCCCGGTCGACGCGAATGCCTCCTCGGCGCTGATGCCGGCCATCATCAGGCCGAGCACCTCTCGGGGTGTCCCCGCCGGGACGATGCCGACGATGCGGCCCTTGTTCATCACCGCGATGCGGTCACCGAGCGCCTCGATCTCGTCCAGCTCGGTGGAGACGATCAGCACGGCGGTGCCGGCGTCACGTTCGGCGACGATGCGCTGGTGCAGGAACTCGATGGCGCCGACGTCGACGCCTCGGGTCGGTTGGCTCGCCAGCAGCACCGACAACGAGCGGGACAGTTCCCGGGCCAGGACGACTTTCTGCTGGTTGCCGCCCGACAGCGAACTGACCGGCAGGTCGATCGAGGTGGTGCGGATGTCGAACTCCTTGGTCCGGTGTTCGGCGTTGGTGCGGATTCGGCCCAGTTGCAGGTTGCCGGCGCTGGTGTAGTGGTCGACCTGGTTGAGCACCAGGTTCTCGGCCACCGAGAAGCTGGCCACGAAGCCGTCGTGCTGGCGGTCCTCGGGCACATAGCCGACGCCGGCCTCGATGGTCTGCCGTGGAGTCATCCGGGCGGTGTCGACGCCGTCGATCCGGACGGTGCCGTCGAGCACGGGGATGGTGCCGAGCATCGCCTCGACCAGTTCGGACTGGCCGTTGCCCTGGACACCGGCAACGCAGAGGATCTCGCCGCCTCGCACGTCGAAGCTGACCCCGTCGACGACCACGGCCCCGGAGGGGTCGGCCACGGTGAGGTCGTCGACCTGCAGCCGGACGTCACGCAGCACGGGGTCGGACTTGGCCACATCCAGGTTCACCGAGCGGCCCACCATCATTTCGGCGAGATGGTTCTCGGAGTCGGTCGGCTCGGCGTGGCCGACGACCTTGCCGCGCCGGATCACGGTGATCTCGTCGGCGATGGCGCGCACCTCACGCAGCTTGTGGGTGATGAACACGATCGCCCGACCCTCGTCACGCAGCGCCTGCATGATCGCCATCAGGTCGTCGATCTCCTGCGGGGTGAGCACGGCGGTGGGCTCGTCGAAGATCAGGAAACGCGCGTCGTTCGAGAGCGCCTTGAGGATTTCCACCCGCTGCTGCACACCCACCGGGAGGTTCTCGATGACCGCATCGGGGTGCACGTCGAGCTTGTAGCGGTCGGACAGCTCACGTACGCGGCGCCTCGCCCGGCCCATGCTGAGCACCCCACCGACCGCCTGTTCGCGACCGAGGATGATGTTCTCGGCGACGGTGAACACGTCGACCAGCATGAAGTGCTGGTGGACCATGCCGATGCCCGCGGCCATCGACTGGCGCGGGGTCTTGAAGTTCTGCGGCTGGCCGTCGACGTAGATGGTGCCCTCGTCGGCGTCGAGCAGACCGTAGAGGACGTTCATCAGCGTCGACTTGCCGGCGCCGTTCTCCCCCAGCAGGCAGTGGATGCGCCCGGGGACGATGTCGAGGCTGATGGCGTCGTTGGCCGTCAGGGAGCCGAAGCGCTTCGTGATGCCGCGCAGGCTCAACCCATCCGCGAGCGGCTCTGCGTCCCCGGAAACGGCACGGGGCGGGACCTGGGCGTCAGTGCTGGTGGTCACGCGCTGAATCCTTCCACAGTCGGGGGGGGTATTGGGCGGCCACAAGCCGAAACTCAGCCGCCAGACAGTGAGCGGGAGGGGTCCTGGGGACCCCTCCCGCGGATGGCCCGACTGAAAGCGCCGTTGCCCTCAGCCGAGGCCGGTGATCACTTGGGCTGGGACTGCGACTCGATGGTGATCGCGCCCGACTCGATGTCGGCCTTGATCTTGTCGAGTTCAGCCTTCAGTTCGTCGGAGACCTGACCTTCGAACTCGTGGAAGGGCGAGATGCCGGTGCCGCCGTTGGCCAAGGTGCCGACGTAGGCCTCGTTGGTGAAGGTGCCCTCCTTGGCGGCCTTGATCGCGTCGAACACCGACACGTCCATGCCCTTGTAGACCGAGGTCTGGATCACCGAGCAGAACTCCTCGGCCGAGACGCAGCCGTCAGTGTCGACCCAGATGGCGGTGACGTTGCCGTTGGATTCCTTGGCGACCTGCAGACCACCCTGACCGGCGGGGCCGGCGACCGGGAAGATGATGTCAGCGCCCTGGCTCACCAGGTTCTGGGCAGTTGCCTTGCCGCCGGCAATGTTGTCGAACGGGTTCGGTTCGGGGACGAACTGGCCGTCCTGCTTCTCGGCATCCCAGCCGAGCACCTGGACCGAGCCACCCTTGGTCTGGTTGTAGTAGGCCACGCCCTGGGCGAAGCCGTCCATGAAGATGGTGACGGTGGGGATCTTCATGCCGCCGAAGGTGCCGACCTTGCCGGTCTTGCTCTGCGCGGCGGCGTAGTAGCCGGCCAGGAAGCTGGACTCAGCGGTGTTGAAGACCAGCGGCTTGAAGTTGGTCAGATCCGCGGCGGAGGCGGGGTTGTCGTCCACGATCGCGAACTGGATGTTCGGGTTGGCCTTGGCGGCAGCGACGGTGGCGTCCGACAGCAGGAAGCCGACGGTCACGATGATGTTGCAGTCAGCATCGACCATGGCCTTGATGTTGGTGTCGAAGTCCTTGGTGTCGGCCGACTCGATGGTGGCGGTCTCGATGCCCAGTTCTTCCTTGGCCTTGACCAGGCCGTCGTGGGAGGTCTGGTTGAACGACTTGTCATCGAAGCCACCGGAGTCGGAGACCATGCAAGCCTTGAACCCCTCGCCACCGTTGGTGGCGGCAGTCGTGGCTGCGGTCGTCGTCGAGGTGGTGTTGCCGGCGTCGGGCGCCTCGGCACAGGCGGTGAGCACCAGGGCGAGAGCCGCGAAGGCGGCTGCCCCGGACAGGAATGACTTCTTCACGTGAACTGCCTCCTGAGCAGAAAGGGTTTGAGGGCCAGGCGCACCTGCCCGCCAATGGCTGCCGGAGTCGGGATGCCCGGCCACAGCAGAGTCACTGTAACCCGTTGTTCACCTTCGGCGTACTGCCGCAGGACCGGTTCGCGCAAACTGTTATCGCAGCGAAATGTCAGCGGTGGTTCCGGGGGCAAAACCCCAAGCCCGGACGAGGGTGGTGGGCTCGGGGCGGCTCAGACCACCTGCCGGACCAGGGCCTCGGCAGCGTCCAGGATCGCGATGGTCTCGGCCTGCCAGGACGGCTCCTGGCTGCGGTAGGGGCCGGTTGCCAGGGAGATGATCACCGCGGCCGCCCGCAGTCTCAGCTCGACGGGATCGACGCGGGTGTCGAAGACGGGCACCCAGGTGCGGATGAGGTGGTGCACCCGTTCGGCCTGCTGCCGGTTCATCCGTTGCACGGTCGACAGGTGCGCGACCAGGCAGGCCAGGTCGTCGGCGCGCCGACCCGGGCCGATGGTGTCAATGTCGAGGATGCCCGAGACCCGACCGTCCTGGACGAAGACCTGGCCCTCGTGGAAGTCGCCGTGGGTGGGTTCATTGCCGGGTTCGATACCGGCCAGGCCCTGCTCGACCTGGGTGACCATCCACTGCAACCGGTCGGCCTGGGAGCTCATCGCGGCGGTCACCATCGAGGCGTAGTGCTGCACGGCATCGGTCCACGGTGGGCGCCGTTCCAGCCGGCTCACCGAGGCGGGCATCTGGTCGAGGGTCGCGATGAGGTCCTCGGCGGTACAGGGGTCGACCGGGTCGAACATTGCCTTCGCCAGGGAACGCCCGCGCAGGGCCTTCAGCACCAGGATGTGCTCGCTGGTGGCGGCGGCCACCCCCGGGGAGGGCACCCCGGCCTCCAGCAGCAGCTTGTGGCGCTGCAGCACCTCCTCGAACTGCTTGCGGCGCTGCACTTTCACGTAGAAGGTCTCGGCCGGGTCGGTGATGTCCATCCTGAGCACCGCCCGGCGGCGGGGCCGGTAGCCGATCATGGCCAGGCTGACCTGGTCGGCGCTGACCGGGCGTGAGACCAGCTGGTGCTCGTTGACCAGCTCGGCCATCCGCTCGGGGTAGGCGGCCACCATCAGGCCGGGCAGGTCGGGGTCCTTCGGGTAGAGCCAGACCGCCACCTCGCGGTCGCCGTCGGCAAAGATGTCGGCCCGGTTGTCGGTGGGCACCCGCGGACCGGTGCGGGCGCTGACGCCCAGCAGTTCGTCGCGCTCACCGTAGGGCCAGCGCACCCGCGCGGCGTAGGTCGCGGTGGTGGAGTGCCCGGGGTGGGCGTCGATGTGCTCCATCGTCCAGGAGAGCAGTTCTCCCCCGGCGTGACTGGCTGCCGCGGCCAGCAGCTCACCGACCTGTGGTGAGGCCAGCAGTGCCGATCCGTCGTCCTGAGCCGATTCCGTGCCAGCATTCACGAGCAGTCCTCACCCCTTCTGCGCCACGACCTGCAGTTGACAAGGATTTTCTACCACGGCCGCGGGGTCGGCGGTGAGTCAGGAAGCAGTTGGTTGCGCCCCAGCCGGTTCGTCGTCGGTCACCTCGCCGGTGGCGGGCTCGACGTGGTGCACGCTCAGCCACGCCACGCGGCGTCCGTCGAGCTCGTTCACGGTGAAGGTGTAGCCGCGGGTCTCGGGCAGGTCGGCGGCGCCCTGGCGGTCGCGTTCCAGCTCGACCTGGATGGTGTCACCGAGGCTCGGCACCTTGCCCAACTGGTGCATGAAGTACCCGGCCACCGTGTCGTAGGGGCCCTCGGGCAGCACGTAGCCGCTGCGTTCGGCGAACTCCTCGATGGTCATCAGGCCCTCGACGTCACGCAACTGCTGGTGGACCTGCTGGGCCTCGTCGATGACGTCGTACTCGTCGGTGATGTCACCGACCAGTTCCTCCATCAGATCCTCAAGGGTGACGATGCCGGCGGTGCCGCCGTACTCGTCGAGCACGATGGCCAGGTGCGCACGCTTGCGGCGCATGTCGGTCATCGCCCGCAGCACCTTCACGGTGCCGGGCAGGCTCACCACCGGGCGGGCCAGTTGGCTCAGCGGGGCCGAACGGGTGGCCACGTCGAGGTCCATCAGGTCGCGCACATGGACGAAACCGGCGATCCGGTCAGGGCCGCCGTCGGTGACCGGGTAGCGGGAGTGGGGGGCACCCTGGACCGCACGGATCGCCTTGTAGGCTGGCATGTCACCGGAGAGGAAGTCGACCTCGGTGCGCGGCACCATCACCTCACGCAGGGAACGGTTGCCAGCATCGAAGACCTCGTCCACGATGCGTCGTTCCTCGTCCCCCAGGGTGGCAGAGCCCGAGACCATGGCGCGGATCTCCTCGTCGGAGACCTCCTCCTTCGAGGCGCCGGGGTCGCCGCCGAGGACCCGCACCACGACGTCGGTCGACTTGCCCAGGAACCAGATGACCGGGCGGGCGGCGGTGGCGATGCCGTTGACCATCGGGGCCAAGGCCATCGCGAAGCCCTCGGCGCGCTGCATCGCCAGCCGCTTGGCGGTCAACTCGCTGAGCACGATCGAGAAGTAGCTGATCAGGATGGTGATCAGCACCAGGGCGAGGGTTTCGGCGAAGGCGAACTCACCGCCGAAGACCCTGATGCGTTCGGGAATGCCGATGCGCACCAGCACCGGCGCGAACTCCCCCGACAGGGTGGCGCCACCGAAGGATGCCGACAGGAAGCCGGCCAGGGTGACGCCGATCTGCACCGCTGACAGGAACCGGTTGGGGTTGGAGGTCAGCTGCTCGATGGCCTGCCCACGCTTGCCCCGCTGCGCCAGTTGCTTGACCTGCGACTCACGCAGCGTCACCAGCGCCATTTCAGCGGCTGCGAACACACCGCCGATGATGATGAACAGGAAGATCAGTGCAATGTTGCCCAGCACACCCATTACAGGTCAGCCCCCCGATTCCTGCTGCTGCCCACGAGGGGCCCGGGACTGTCACACTCCGTGCTGGACTTCTTGTTCACGGGTCAAGCCTAGACGAGATCGACGCGCTCCCCTTCGTCCGGTTCAGCCGATGATGGCGTTCAGGGTGGCCGAGGGGCGCATGGCCGCCTCGGTCAGCGCCGGGTCGGGGTGGTAGTAGCCACCCATGTCGACCGGCTGGCCCTGGACGGCGATCAGTTCCTCGTTGATCACCTGCTCGTTGCTGCGCAACTGCTCGGCGATGCCCTGGAAGCGGGCGGCCAGGTCGGCGTCGTCGGACTGGGCGGCCAGTTCCTCGGCCCAGAACAGGGCCAGGTAGAAGTGGCTGCCGCGGTTGTCGATCTGGCCGACCTTGCGGGCCGGGGACTTGTTCTCGTCGAGGAAGCGGCCGATCGCCCGGTCGAGGGCGGCCGCGATGACGCCGGCGCGCACATTGCCCGAGGTGGCAGCAACGTGTTCCAGGGAGGCTCCCAGCGCCGAGAACTCGCCCAGCGAGTCCCAGCGCAGGTAGTCCTCGGCCACGAACTGCTGCACGTGCTTGGGCGCCGAACCACCGGCGCCGGTCTCGAACAGTCCACCACCGGCCAACAGCGGGACGATCGAGAGCATCTTCGCCGAGGTGCCGAGCTCGAGGATCGGGAACAGGTCGGTGAGGTAGTCGCGCAGCACGTTGCCGGTCACCGAGATGGCGTCGCGGCCCTCACGGATGCGGGCCAGGCAGAAGGTGACGGCCTCGACCGGCGCCAGCACCTGGATCTCCAGGCCCTCGGTGTCGTGCTGGGGCAGGTACTGCTCGACCTTGGCGATGACGTTGCGGTCGTGGGCCCGCTCGGAGTCGAGGAAGAAGACCGCCGGGGCGCCGGTGGCCCGCGCACGGGTCACGGCGAGCTTGACCCAGTCCTGGACGGGGATGTCGCGCACGCGGCTCATCCGCCAGATGTCGCCGGCCTGCACCTGGTGGCTCATCAGCACCTTGCCGCCGGCATCGGTGACCTCGACGGTGCCGTCGGCGGGGATGACGAAGGTGGTCGGGTGCGAACCGTACTCCTCGGCCTTCTGGGCCATCAGGCCGACGTTCGGCACCGACCCGATGGTGGCTGGGTCGAGGGCGCCGTTGGCCTTGTGCTCCTTGATGACGGCCTGGTACATCGGGCCATAGCAGCGGTCGGGCACCATGGCCAAGGTATGCTGCTGGTCACCGGCGGCATTCCACATCTGCCCGGAGTCACGGATGACCACCGGCAAGGAGGCGTCGATGATGACGTCGCTGGGCACGTGCAGGTTGGTGATGCCCTTGTCGGAGTTCACCATGGCCAGGGCCGGGCGCTCGGCGTAGAGCGCGTCGATGTCGCCGGTGATGGCCTGCTGGGTGGCCTCGTCCAGGGTGGCGATCTTGGCGTACAGGTCGCCGATGCCCTGGTTGGGGTTGAACCCGACCCGGGCCAGTTCCTCGGCGTACTTCAGCAGCACGGGGGCGTAGAACACCGAGACGGCATGGCCGAACAGCACCGGGTCGGAGACCTTCATCATGGTCGCCTTCAGGTGCAGGCTCAGCAGCAGGCCCTGCTGCTTGGCGGCCTCGATCTGGTCGGCGTAGAACTCGCGCAGCGCCGCGGCGCTCATGAAGGTGGCATCGACGATCTCGCCGTCGAGGGTGGTGACGCCGTCCTTGAGCACCGTGGTGGTGCCGTCGGCAGCCTTCAGGGTGATGCTCAGGGTGGTGCCCTGCTCAGTGACCACTGACTGCTCGTTGCCGTAGAAGTCACCGTCGACCATGGAGACCACTTCGGCGGCATTGTCGGCGGTCCAGGGGCCCAGCCGGTGGGGGTGCTTCTGGGCGAAGGCCTTCACCGAGGCTGGTGCGCGGCGGTCGGAGTTGCCCTCACGCAGGACGGGGTTCACGGCCGAGCCGAGCACCTTGGCGTAGCGGGCCTGGATGTCGACCTGCTCGTCGTCGGACGGCTGCTCGGGGTAGTCGGGCACGTCGAAGCCCTGGGACTGCAGTTCGGCGATGGCGGCTTTGAGCTGGGGCACCGATGCCGAGATGTTCGGCAGCTTGATGATGTTCGCTTCGGGGGTGAGCGTCAGGGCGCCCAGGTTGGCCAACTCGTCGGGCACCCGCTGCTCGTCGCTGAGACGCTCGGGGAACTGGGCCAGGATGCGGGCAGCCAGTGAAATGTCTGCCGTCACCACCTCGATGCCGCTGTCAGCCAGGAAGGACTGCACGATCGGCAGCAGCGAGTAAGTGGCCAGGGCCGGGGCTTCGTCGATCTTGGTCCAGTGGATGGTCTGCGACATCGATGTGCTCCTGTGGGTCAACGCTGATGGGTGCCAACTTATCGGATGCCGCCGACCGCCTCAGCCACTGGCGCTGTCGCGGGCACCCGTGCGGGCATTGCGTTCCAGGCGTTGACTTCACGGGCTGACGACCGAAGGGACGCCCAAGCAGCGGCGCTCAGGGGTTGACCCAGACCAGGTCGGCCCCGCGCCAGGGCCGGGCACGCTCGAACCATTCCTGTTCGACCGGGCGCCAGTTCTGCGCCCAGCACTCGAACCGGCCGACATCACGGGCCTCGGCCCGCCGGTGGCGGCGCTCTTGCGGGGCGGCCACCCAGAGCACCCGGTCCCAGACCAGGCCCTCGGGCGGTTCACTGGCGCCGACCCCCTCGACCAGCACCCCTCGTCCGGGCGACAGTTCGACCCAGTCGGTCGGCTCGGTGCTGGTCCAGTGGTGGCGTTGGTGGCGAGTGGCGACACCGACCCGGAGGGGTTCGTAGACCTGCTCACGGAACCGCTCACGTTCCCAGCCGACCGCACCGGGCCGGGTGAAGTCGTCCAGGTGCACCACGGCCAGGCCGTCGACGTGGGCGGCGAGTTGGTCGGCCAGGGTGGTCTTGCCGCTGGCCCCGAGCCCGTCGACGGCGATCCAGCGGGCACCCTCGTCCAGCCAGCGTGCGACGGTCACGAGCAACTCCGCCGGCGGCAGGGACGCGGTCGGCACGGCGGATTCAGTCACGCCTGGAGTCTAGGTGTCCCACTACGATGGCCGCATGTTCCATTGGGTCCTGACCTTCACCTGCCTCGACGGCCCCGGCATCGTGCATGCCATCACCGGCGCCTGCGGGGCCGAGGGCGGCAACATCACCGAGCTGCAGCAGTTCTCCTCCACCGACACCGGGCGGTTCTTCATGCGGGTCGAGGTCGACTCCGTGCTCGACCTCGAGCGCTTCCGGGAGCAGCTTCGTCCCGTTGCCGAACGCTTCGACGGCGAATGGTCGGTGCACGAAGCCGGTCGTCCGCTGCGCACGCTGGTGCTGGCCTCCAAGGCCGGCCACTGCCTCAATGACCTGCTCTACCGCCAGCGCTCGGGCCGGCTGACCGTCGACATCCCCGTGGTGCTGGCCAACCACCCCGACCTGGAGCCGCTGGCCAAGTTCTACAACATCCCCTTCGAGTCCTACCCCGTCACCCCGGAGACCAAGGCCACCTTCGAGTCGCGGGTGCGCCAGGTCGTCGAGGACGAGGCGATCGAGCTGGTGGTGCTGGCCCGCTACATGCAGATCCTCAGCCCCGAGCTGTGCGAGTTCCTGGCTGGGCGGGCCATCAACATCCATCACTCCTTCCTGCCCGGCTTCAAGGGCGCCAACCCCTACCGGCAGGCCCATGCCCGCGGCGTGAAGCTGATCGGCGCCACCGCCCACTTCGTCACCGCAGACCTCGACGAGGGCCCGATCATCGAACAGAACGTGGTCCGCGTCGACCATTCCCGCACCGTCAAGCAACTCGTGGAGGTCGGCCAGGACCAGGAGTCGATGACCCTCAGCGACGCCGTTCAGTTGTTCGCCGAACACCGCGTCTTCCTGGACGGGGCCCGCTCAGTCGTCTTCGACTGACCCCTCTCCCCGGATGCGCCCAGTAGCGCACCCGGCCCTCACTCCGCGCGCCGCCACCCCTCCCGCGGATGCGCAGTTTCCTTCACGGATCCATCGCTGCCAGCGGGTATTTGGGGCAAGAACCTGCGCATCGGCGGTTGTGATTTTGCTCACCATTTACGGCCGAGGAGCGCCGCGCTGAGCGTGAATCTCGTCACAAAGTGCCAATGCTCGCTTTCAACGAGTCGTCAGGGCACGCCTTGACAGGTTACTTTTCCTGCGAGGGCGCCGATCCAACGCCCTGCGGGCAGGGTCGCCGGCAAAGTCGCCGTCCGGTCATGCCCGGTCGCCAACCCCGTCCGGACGATTTCCCCGGGGCCACCTCCAAGGAGTGTCGTGACCTCTCCGCAAACACAGCACCCGTCCCTCGACCCCGAAGACTCCCGCATCAGCGACGACGCCTTCATCGCAATGCAGAACTCCGACGAGTTCGCCCAACTGCGCAAGAAGTTCCGCAACTTCTCCTTCCCGCTGAGCGTCGCCTTCCTGGTCTGGTACTTCGGCTACGTGCTGCTCAGCACCTATGCGGTCGACTTCATGCAGACCCCCGTCGTGGGCAACGTCAACCTCGGCATCCTGCTGGGCCTGCTGCAGTTCGTCACCACGTTCGGCATCACGGCCCTGTACATCCGCCACGCGAACAAGAACCTTGACCCCATCGCTGGCAAGCTGCGCGCCGAACTGGAAGGGGGCCGCTCATGATCCTCGAAACCGTGAAGCTGGGCAACCCGATCGCCAACATCGCGATCTTCATCCTGTTCGTGGTCGTGACCCTGACGGTCGTGATCCGCGTCTCCACCGGCGGCAAGAAGACCTCCAAGGAGTTCTACACCGGCGGTGCCTCCTTCGACGGCCGCCAGAACGGCCTGGCGATCGCCGGGGACTACCTCTCGGCCGCCTCGTTCCTGGGCATCGTCGGTGCCGTGGCCCTCAGCGGCTACGACGGCCTGCTCTACTCGATCGGCTTCCTGGTCGCCTGGCTGGTGGCCCTGCTGCTGGTCGCCGAACCCATGCGCAACACCGGCAAGTTCACCATGGCCGACGTGCTGAGCTTCCGCGTCAAGGAACGCCCGGTCCGCATGGCCGCGGCCATCTCGACGCTGGCGGTGTCGTTCTTCTACCTGCTGGCGCAGATGGCCGGCGCCGGCGGCCTGGTCAGCCTGCTGCTGGGGGTCAGCGGTGAGCTGATGCAGAACGTCGTCATCGTCGTGGTCGGCGTGCTGATGATCTGCTACGTGCTCATCGGCGGCATGAAGGGCACCACCTGGGTGCAGATGATCAAGGCCGTGCTGCTCGTCTCGGGCGCCGGGATCATGACCCTGTGGGTGCTCGCCAAGACGGGCTTCAACCTGTCGGCCCTGATCGGCAAGGCCAACGAAACCGCCTCGGCTGACGCCGGGCGCACCATCGACCTGTCGAACCCGATGCTGAAGTATGGCGCCACCGGCACCTCCAAGCTGGCCTTCGTCTCGCTGTCGATCGCCCTGGTGCTCGGCACGGCCGGCCTGCCGCACGTGCTGATGCGCTTCTACACCGTGCCGACCGCCAAGGAAGCCCGCCGTTCGGTGACCTGGGCGATCGGGCTGATCGGCGCCTTCTACCTGTTCACCATGGTGCTCGGCTACGGCGCCGCCTGGCTCGTGGGTGCCAACACCATCAACACCCTGCCCGGCAAGGCCAACGCGGCAGCACCCGCACTGGCGTTCTGGCTGCCCGGCCAGGGCGTGGGTGGCACCGTCTTCCTGGCAGTCATCGCCGGCGTCGCCTTCGCCACCATCCTGGCCGTCGTGGCCGGCCTGGCCATCACCTCGTCGGCCTCGTTCGCCCACGACATCTACAACTCGGTGATCAAGCGCGGCAAGGCCAGCCCCGAGGCCGAACTCAAGGTGGCCCGCACCACGGTGATCGTCATCGGCGCTTTGGCCATCGTCGGCGGCATCGCCGCCAAGTCGCAGAACATCGCCTTCCTGGTGGCGCTGGCCTTCGCCGTGGCGGCCTCGGCCAATCTGCCCTCGATCCTGTTCTCGCTGTACTGGCGCAGGTTCAACACCCAGGGTGCGCTGTGGTCAATCTACGGCGGCCTGATCAGCGCCCTGGTGCTGATCATCTTCTCCCCCGCCGTCTCCGGTGTGCCGACGGCCATGTTCCCGGACATGGACTTCGCCTGGTTCCCATTGGACAACCCGGCAATCATTTCCGTCCCGGTCGGCTTCCTGGGCGGCATCCTCGGGACCCTGCTGTCCAAGGAGGAACCGAATGTCGCCAAGAATGCCGAGATGGAGGTCCGCTCCCTCACCGGAGCCGGCGCAGAAGGTGCCATCTCGCACTGACCGGCAAAGTCTGGCCAAAAGTTAGTACCCGTTCGGCGTCGCCCCCAGGGCGGCGCCGAACGGCGTTCCAGAACAACGTTTCTCAGGTTCTCCATAGCATCAGGCCTAGTCCGGGGCACTTGGCGCCGAGTTGGTTGAATCCGTACTGACTACGCGATTCACCGGGAATCCAGCTACGTGGGCGTGGGTCGGACGAGACGTCGCTCACCAAGTGTGAAAAATTCTTGAAAGTACTGACACCTGGGCTCAGGCTCACCTAGGTTCTTCCTCGGGCGGACTCCCCTCACCGCCCCCCTTCCCAGATTTCTGCATCCGGGGGACCTCCACAACGGAAGGACCACTCATGCGCAAGTCCATGGTGTCGCGTCTGATCGCGGGCATCGTCTCAGCTTTCGTCCTGGTTGCCGGGCTCCACCTGAGCAACCCCGTCCAGGCCCAGGCAGCCGACAACAACAAGGTCGCCTGGGACTTCTTCATCAACAAGGGCTTCACCAAGGCCCAGACCGCCGGCCTGATCGGCAACTTCGTCGTCGAGTCCGGCCGTGACCCGATCAACCCGGCGGCAGTGCAGTTCGGTGGCGGCCCCGGCCGCGGCCTCGCCCAGTGGGAAGGCTCCCGCCGCACCGACCTGTACAACTACGCCAACAGCAAGGGCAAGGCCTGGTCGGACCTGCAACTGCAGCTCGACTTCATCTGGCACGAGCTGACCGGCAAGGAGAAGAACGCCTACAACCAGATCAAGGCCACCACGACCATCAGCGCTGCTGCGGTGGCCGTGCGCAAGTACTACGAGCGCCCCTCGGTGCACGCTGACCAGGCCCGCATCAACGCCGCCAACAGCATCCACAGCCGCTACTCCGGTGGCACCGTGACCCCGCCGTCAACCGAGACCTCCTTCCCCTCGCTGAAGCAGGGCACCACCAACAAGGCGGCCACCACCACTCTGCAGTACCTGCTGCGCTCGAAGGGCTACACCATCACCGTTGACGGCCTCTTCGGTGCTGGCACCACCAACACCGTGAAGCAGTTCCAGTCCTCCCGCGGCCTGGTCGCCGACGGCGTGGCCGGCGAGAAGACCTTCACCGCCCTCGTCCCGACCCTCAAGGAGGGTGACAGCGGCACCGCCGTGACCGCCCTGCAGGTCGAGCTGAAGGCGCACGGGACCTACTCGGGGGCTATCGACGGCAAGTTCGGCCCGCAGACCCGCACCGCGGTCATCAACTACCAGAAGTCGGTCGGCCTGGCCGCTGACGGTGTGGTTGGCCTGAAGACCTGGGGCAGCCTGATCGACTGATCGCGGCCCCGGAAAGCCATCGCCTGGCGGTGGCCGGCAGCGGCAGGTACCCGCCAGCCTGCCGCTGTGTGCCCGGGTCCCCTCCCCGGGCACAACAAGTCCTCCTGACCCGTCGCTGTGACGGATCCACTTTCACCACCCCTCCTCGAGAAAGCACGGACATGAACCTCTTCAAGAAAGCCCGCACGGTGGCGCTGGTCGCCACGCTGTCGGCCGGCCTGGTCGCCGGGACCGCCAGCATCGCCGACGCCTACACCCGCAGCCAGTACCCCGCCGCCGTCATGACCTGGGTCCGCACCCCGTCCGGCTGGGACGACGCCGCCCGCGTCAAGGTGAGCGGCAGCAGCATCACCTGCAACGTCCCCACCAAGGCCGCCACTGCCGGTGCTGCCACCGCCCACGTCCGCTCCGAACTGCAGCCGCTGGTCCAGGAGCTGATGCGCCGCACCGTGGCCATGGGCTACACGCTGCGCAAGGCCGACACGGGTGCCTACAACTGCCGCTTCATCGGTGGCACCCGCACCCCGTCCAACCACGCCTACGGTCGTGCGATCGACATCAACTGGCAGAGCAACCCCCAGTCGACCACCTTCAAGTCCGACATCCCGCCGGCAGTGGTGAAGATGTGGATCAACCACGGCTTCTACTGGGGCGGCCACTACACCTCGCCGACCAAGTACGACACCATGCACTTCGAGTTCATGGGCAGCTACTCCAGCATCAACACCTACTACAACAAGCTCACCGGCAGCACCACGCCGCCCCCGAGCACCGTCGCCACCCTGGCCAAGGGCTCGACCGGCGCCCGGGTGACCACCCTGCAGAAGACGATGAACACCTGGTTCCCGTCCTACGCCGACACCCCACTGGCCACTGACGGCATCTACGGCACCAAGACCGAGAACGCCGTCAAGGAGTTCCAGCGCCGCACCGGCCTGACCGTCGACGGTCGCTTCGGCCCGGCGACCCGGGCCAAGTTCCAGCAGGTCACCGGCGTCCTGGTCTGAGGTTCAGCCAGCAGCCCCTGTGCACCCCCTCTGCACAGCGACTCACCCACGGCGGTCCCGGTGGAATTCACCGGGGCCGCCGTTGTCGTGCCGCAGCGGTCGGGCCCGGCCCGATGTCGGACGACCGGCCACCCCTTGGGGCCGGGCCTGCCCGGCCCGGCGCATTTCGCGCTCGTCCGCCGTCGACCCCGCGTACTGGACGACCCGGCAGGTTCGGTAGGGTCAGACCCAGTGGACCCGGCGGCCTGGTCGTTGCGGCCCGAACTCGACGATGAGAGGAAAACCGTGAGCACTCCCGTGAAGGTTGCCGTCACCGGCGCTGCCGGTCAGATCGGCTACAGCCTGCTGTTCCGGATCGCTTCGGGGGCCATTTTCGGTCCCGACGTCCCCGTGGAACTGCGGCTGCTGGAAATCACCCCCGCCCTGAAGGCGCTCGAGGGTGTCGTGATGGAACTCGACGACTGCGCCTTCGGCACCCTGGCGGGTGTGGAGATCGGCGATGACGCGAACAAGGTCTTCGACGGCGCCAACCTGGCGCTGCTGGTCGGCGCCATGCCCCGCAAGGCGGGCATGGAGCGCGGTGACCTGCTCAGCGCCAACGGCGCCATCTTCACCGCCCAGGGCAAGGCACTCAACGACTCTGCGGCCGACGACATCAAGGTCGTGGTGACCGGCAACCCCGCCAACACCAACGCCCTGATCGCGATGACCAACGCCCCCGACATTCCCCAGGAGCGGTTCACCGCGCTGACCCGCCTCGACCACAACCGCGCCAAGTCGCAGCTGGCCGCCAAGCTGGGTGTGCCGGTCAGCGAGATCACCAACCTGACCATCTGGGGCAACCACTCCTCGACCCAGTACCCCGACCTGTTCAACACCAAGGTCGGCGGCAAGAACGCCGCCGAGCTGGTCAACGACCAGGACTGGATCGAGAACACCTTCATCCCCACCGTCGCCAAGCGCGGCGCCGCGATCATCGAGGCCCGTGGCCTGAGCTCGGCGGCCTCGGCCGCCAACGCCACCATCGAGCACGCCCGCGACTGGGTCAACGGCACCGCCGAGGGTGACTGGGTCTCGATGGCGATCCCGTCGGACGGTTCCTACGGGGTGCAGCCCGGCCTCATCTCGTCGTTCCCCGTGACGGTGGCCAACGGCACCTACGAGATCGTCCAGGGCCTGGAGATCAACGACTTCAGCCGCGCCAAGATCGACGCCTCGGTGGCCGAGCTGGCCGACGAGCGCGACGCCGTCAAGGAACTCGGCCTGATCTGATCAACAGCAGTACAGCAGGGGCCCGCCCGACACAGGTTGTCGGTGCGGGCCCCTTGCTGTTGCGAGGTGGCTGGTGGGCGTGCGGGGCCTGGGCGGCCGGCGGCCGATCAGCCCGCCGACGGCGGTGGGGACGGCGGCACCACCAGCGTCAGCATGATCAGCGCGGCGGCAGCACCGAGCAGCAACAGGCAGTCGAACCAGCGGCTGCGGACGGCCAGCAAGCCCACCCGGCGAGTGGGCAGCACCAGCCGGAAGACCCCCGCGAGCAGCACGGTCATGCCGAAGGCGAAGGCCCCGCGGCGCCAGTGTCCGGCTGCGAAGTAGGCGCACGAGCCGGCCATCGCCAGCAGCACCAGGAACAGGGTCCACTGGTTGCGCAGTTTGGTGAGCATGCCACCGGGCGCGCCGGGCGCTCCCCCGCTACTCATCTCAGACACCGCTCATCCCGGGGCACCAACTCAGGCGCCGGCCAGCAGCTCGGCGCGGTCGACCACGTTGCTGAGCAGCATGGCGCGGGTCATCGGGCCCACCCCACCGGGGTTGGGGGTGACCCAGCCGGCCTTGTCCCACACGTCGGGGGCCAGGTCGCCCACGGTCTTGCCGTCGACCCGGCTGACGCCCACGTCGACCAGCACCGCGCCCGGCTTGATCATCGCGGCGGTGATCATGTGGGGCACCCCGGCGGCCGCGACGATGATGTCGGCCCCCCGGGTGTGGGCGGCGACGTCACGGGTGCCGGTGTGGCACAGGGTGACGGTGGCGTTCTCACTGCGCCGGGTCAGCATCAGGCCCAGCGGACGACCGACCGTGGTGCCGCGGCCGATCACGGTGACCTCGGCACCCTTCCATTCCAGGCCGTGGCGCCGCAGCAGCTCGACGATGCCGCGCGGGGTGCACGGCAGGGCGGCGGGTTCGTTGAGCACCAGCTTGCCGAGCGAGATCGGGTGCAGCCCGTCGGCGTCCTTGTCGGGGTCGATCGCGGCCAGGGCCGCGAACTCGTCGAGGTGGCGCGGCAGGGGCAGCTGGACGATGTAACCGGTGACCGCATCGTCCTCGTTGAGCTGGCGCAGCGCTTCGTCCACCTGGGCCTGGCTGGCATCGGCCGGCAGCTGCACGCGGATCGAGGCGATGCCGACCTGCTCGCAGTCGCGGTGCTTCATGGCGACATAGCGTTCACTGGCCGGGTCGTCACCGACCAGCACCGTGGCCAGGCCGGGGACGATGCCCTGCCCGGCCAGGGCCTGCACCCTGGCGGTCAGTTCGTCCTTGATGGCGGCGTGGACGGCCTTGCCGTCGAGAACCTGTGCAGTCATCGTCTGCCTCGTGATCGGGTCGTGTCCGGACTGGGTGGTCGCGAACTCAGTGGAAGAAGTGGCGGGTGCCGGTGAAGTACATGGTCACCCCGGCTGCCTGGGCAGCGGCGATGGTCTCCTCGTCGCGCACGGAACCACCGGGCTGGACGATCGCCCGCACCCCCGCCTGGATGAGGATCTGCGGGCCGTCGGAGAAGGGGAAGAAGGCGTCGGAGGCAGCCACTGAGCCACCGGCGCGGGCCCCGGCACGGTCGACGGCCAGCTTGCAGGAGTCGACCCGGTTGACCTGGCCCATGCCGACACCCACCGACGCCCGGTCGCTGGCCAGCAGGATGGCGTTCGACTTCACGGCCCGGCAGGCACGCCAGGCGAAGGCCAGGTCGGCCAGCGTCTTCTCGTCGGCCGGTTCGCCGCTGGCGAGCACCCAGTTGGCCGGGTCGTCGCCGTCGGCATCGATCTGGTCGGGTGCCTGCAGCAGGGCGCCGCCCGAGATGGGCTGCAGCTGCCGGGCCCTGTGCGTGTAGGCGGGCGCCACCAGGATGCGGATGTTCTTCTTGCGCTGCAGTTCCTCGACCGCACCGTCCTCGTAGCCGGGAGCGATGATGACCTCGGTGAAGATGTCGGCGACCTGCTTGGCCATCTCGAGGCTGACCGGCCGGTTGGTGGCGATGACCCCGCCGAAGGCCGACACCGGGTCGCAGGCGTGGGCCTTGCGGTGGGCCTCGGCGATGTCGGCGCCCGAGGCGATGCCGCAGGGGTTGGAGTGCTTGATGATCGCGACCGTGGGGTCGGCGAAGTCGTAGGCGGCGCGGTAGGCGGCATCACCGTCGGTGTAGTTGTTGTAGCTCATCGCCTTGCCGTGCAGCTGCTCGGCCTGGGTGATGCCCTCGGGGCCGGAAGCGTAGGCGTACAGCGCTGCGGGCTGGTGGGAATTCTCGCCGTAGCGCAGGGTGCCCTGCTTGGTCCAGGAACCGCCCACCCAGGCCGGGAAGTTGTCCCCGCCGGAGCTGTCGGTCAGCACCGAGCCCATCCAGCTGGCCACGGCGATGTCGTACTCGGCGGTGTGGACGAAGGCGGCGGCTGCCAGCGCCTGCCGCTCGGCCAGGGTGTAGCCGCCCTCGGCCAGGGCCCGGTGCAGGTCGGGGTACTGGTCGGGGCTGGTGACGATGGCCACCGACGGGTGGTTCTTCGCGGCCCCGCGCACCATCGAGGGGCCGCCGATGTCGATCTGCTCGATGCACTCGTCCGGGGCTGCCCCCGAGGCGACGGTCTCGGTGAACGGGTAGAGGTTCGAGACGACCAGGTCGAAGGCGGCGATGCCGAACTCGTCCAGCTGGTCGCGGTGGCTCTCGAGGCGGCGGTCGGCCAGGATGCCGGCGTGGATCCTCGGGTGCAGGGTCTTGACCCGGCCGTCGAGGCATTCGGGGAAGCCGGTGACCTGTTCGACGGGGATGACCGGGACGCCGGCCCCCGCGAGGACCTTCGCGGTGGAACCGGTCGAGACGACCTCGACGCCGGCGGCGACCAGCGCCTGGCCCAGTTCGGCCAGGCCCTGCTTGTCGTAGACCGAGACCAGGGCTCGCTTGATGGGCTGGGCGTCACTCATTGTCTTCTCCACTCGTGTGCTGCTGGGCCAGCTGGTCGACGACGGTGACCAGCAGGTGTCGTTCGACGACCTTGATTCTTTCGTGCAGGCTGTCCACCGTGTCGTCGTCGAGCACGTCGACGGCGCCCTGGGCGAGGATCTGGCCGGTGTCCACCCCGGCGTCGACCAGGAAGACGGTCGCCCCGGTCACCTTGACCCCGTGGGCCAGGGCATCGCGGGGGCCGTGCATTCCGGGGAAGGACGGCAGCAGCGCAGGGTGGGTGTTGATCGTCCGGCCGGCGAAGCGGGCGAGGAACTCGGCCCCGAGCAGCTTCATGAACCCCGCGCTGACCACCAGGTCGGGCGCATGGTCGGCGACCTTGCGGGTCAGTTCGGCGTCCCACGCGGCGCGGTCGGCGCCCTTGGGCAGCGGGTGGGCGAAGGTGGGCAGGCCGAGTGCCCGGGCGCGGTCGAGGCCCTCGCATTCGCGGTCGGCGCCGACGGCCACCAGTTCGATGTCGCCGCGACCGGTGAGGTGGTCGGCGAGGGCCTGGAACAGGGTGCCTGAGCCCGACACCAGGACGAGGACGCGGAATGTCACCTGGTCAGCCTAACGAACATCGCGTATCCGGGTCGGTTCGTCATCGTCGCCGGAGAGATCGTCGGTCTCGTCCGGGCTGGTGTCGGTGGGGTCGACGTCGACGGCGGCGGCGGAGTCGTCCGGGTCGGGCTCGGCGGGCGCGGCGGGGCGGCGCAGCAAGCCGGTCACGGCGCCGGTGACCACCCCCGCGATACCGAGCAGGGTGGGCGCCATCACGAACAGGGCGGTCGGACGCACCCCGAGGTCGACCAGTCGTCCCGTGCCGAGGTCACCGCTGGACAGCATCCCGAGGGCGACCAGCACCAGGCCGGCCAGCACGCCGACCAGGCCACCGACCAGCGCGGTCTCGTCGAAGCGGGCCCGGGGCCGGGCGCGCAGCACGACCAGTGCCCCGATCGCCCCGGCGAGCAGGCCGCTGGCCAGCCACCACAGCTGGGACGAGGACCCGGGCCCGGTCTCGGGCAGCGCGCCGAGCACCGGGATGGAGGGCAGCAGCCCAAGCTGGTTCTGGGCGGGGCTGACGACCGAGCCGAGCCCGACCTGGAACCCGGAACCCAGTGCCCACGAGGTGCACCAGACCAGCAGGTTCGGCAGCCACAGCAGTTGCAGCACCAGCAGCAGGATCGAGCCGAGGGTGTCCGGCTCGAGGGCCTGGTGCAGGGCGACGATGCGGTCGCGGTTGCTGATCAGGCCAATGGCGAGCACGAGTGCGCCGGTGGTCAGCATGACCAGCACGGCAGCCCCCACCCCGGCGGGCACGGGGCGCAGCCAGTGCGGCCAGTCCTCGGTGACCCGCCACTGGAAACCGCGGGCACCGGCCACCAGTGCGGCGATGGCGCCGATGGCCAGCGCCCCGACCATGGCCCGGGCCGACTGCTCGGCGGTGGCCACGAAGAAGCTGGGCACCAGCACGGCCAGGGTGTGGGCGAGGGTGAAAACCGCCGCCACCCGCAGGGCCAGGTTGCGGCGCTGGTGGCCGCTGAGTTCCTCAGGGGCCGCTAGCCTGGCCTGGCCGGCCGCGAAGCTCGCCAACCCGAGCGCCAGGGCGAGGTTGCCAAGCGTCATCCCGAGCGGGGTGATGGTGAGGTGCAACCCGGCGACGTCGGCGCCGGCGAAGAAGCCCAGCAGCCAGACCCTCGTCCCATTGACGAACACCCCGGAGAAGTCGATGTCGGTGGTGGCCAACCAGCCCAGCGCGAACAGCCCACAGACCAGCACCCACGAGATCGCCACCGACAGCACACCGGCGGCAGCACTGGCCAACCACCAGGGCAGCCAGGGTTCGGGACGGGTCGGCTCGGTGTCGCCGCTGCCGTCCACGACGACGTCCAGGTCACCCACCTGTCGCCGGCGACGTGCTGCTGCCACACCTGCTCCTCTCATCCCGACGCGGTTAGGCGTGTTCCCCTTGGTAAACTGGCCGACGCCCTGCAAGATCTGGGGTTAAGTACATGTCCACACCGCTGACCCCTCAGGAGTGTCCCAGGACCCGAACAGGTCCCAGCATCTCTGCTGCCAACCGCGAAGGATTCCCGTGAGCGACGAACGCCCAGAGACCGGTAGGCGAGCCCGCCGTGCCTCGGACGATCCACTCGACCCGGACGTCATCGACGATACCGCAGGCGAGGCGTCCGCCCCGGCACGCCGTGGTGGGCGGTTCGCAGACCCGGAACCGGACCAGGAGCAGGTTGACGAGGCCGGCGAGCAGGACGTCCCTGAGGCCCCGGACGAGGCGGCTGAGGACCAGCCGCTGACGGTGGACGGCGAGGCCTCGGACGACATCGTCCCCGTGGACGAACTCACGGACGACGAATCCACGGACGACGAGCCCACGGACGACGAGCCCCCTGCCGACCAGTCCCCTGCCGACGAGTCCCCTGCAGACGAAGCCTCGGACGAGCCGGCCGTGGTGCCCGCTCCCCCGGTGGTTGCACCGCCGGTCCCCGGCGGCCCGGTGGCCCCGCTCCCCACCCACGCCGCCTTTATGCGCCCGGGCACCGCGACCTCGGCCACCCCGTCCGGCGAGGTGCCCTCGCCGCCCGAACCGGTGCGTCCCGGCGGTGGCCGGTTCAGCACCGGGGACGACGACGGCGCGGCCGGCCCCGCCCCGCGCCGCTCGGCCACCACGTCGACCACCCCGCCGGAAGCCCCCAGCTTTGAGGCCCCCGGTGCAGCAGCCGCGGCCGGAGCCGCAGCCACCACCGAGGCGCCTGCCGCAGCCGGTGGCGCCGGCACCGCTGGCACCCAGTCCACCGGTGGCCAGCCCGACAAGCACGAGCCCACCGAGGACGAGCTGACCACCAGCGCAGCCCGCAACCCGTGGCCCACCCGTATCCTGGTCGGCGTCCTGGTGCTGGCGCTGATCGTCGCGGCCACCTACTTCACCGTCCAGCAGGCCCGTCGTCCGGATGTGTCGGTCACCGTGACCCAGTCGCCCAGCACCAACCCCAGCCCGTCGACCCCGGACGCGGTCACCGACGCGTCCCTGCTGACGGACGCCGAGGCGGCGGCCGCGCTCGGCGGCGCCGGCTGGGCGACCACCGAAACCCTCACCGAAGTGCTGCCCAGTTCGGCGCAGGTCACCTGCATGACGAACCCGGAGGGCCTGCCGAACGCGCAGATCACCCGCCAGCGGGTGCTCACCTCCACCGAGTCGAGCGCGCTGGCCGCGCTGCACCGGTTGGACTCCTACGCCACCGCCGAACTGGCCCAGCAGGCCTACCAGGTGCGACTGGCGAAGCTCAGCGCCTGCGATGACGTGCCCGCCCTGCTCAACAGTGCGGCCACCGTCGACGGCCTGGCCGACGAGTCCTTCTCGGTGACCATCGCCTACCAGGACCCGACCGTGCAGTACCGGACCGTGGTGCTCAGCCGCACCGGCACGGCCGTCTCGATGCTCGACGTGGCCCAGAACGACGAAGCCATGGACCCGTCCAACGTGGCTGCCGCTGCACTGGAACCGGCCAAGCGGTTGTGCACGTCTGCCTCAGGCACGTGCCCGACCGAGTTGTCCGTGCGCCCCGAAGTGGTGCCGCCGACCCCGATCTACGGGTGGCTCGCCCAGTCGGACGTCCCCCGGATCACCTCGGGCCAGGGCCTGTGGAGCGCCACCCAGGTCGGCCAGGTGACCACCAAGGGCAGCCAGTGCGAGAACATCACCCTGGCCTCGGTGAACGGCCCGACTGAACGCGAACAGCGCTCCTACCTGCTCAGCCAGGATGACCGCGCGCCTGAAGCCTTCGGTGTCGACCAGGTCCGGTTCCTGTTCCCCGATGCCGACGCCGCGAAGGCCTTCGCCGACAAGCTCGGCAACGACATCGCTGCCTGCGCCGACCGCACCGAAACCGCCGAGGTCAGCGAAGACCGCACCCTCAGCATCACCGGCCAGAACCGCCAGGTGGTCACCGGGCGCATCTTTCTGGTCACCCAGGCCACCGGTGAGAACACCAAGGTCTACTTCCGGGTCGCTGTCGTGGTCTCCGGGGAGCGGGTCACCTACCTGGTCTCGAACACCCGCGAGAACTTCGACTTCACCACCGATTCCTGGCTGTTGCTCGCGGCCCGCGCCGGCCAACGCATCACCCAGTCGCGCTGAGGCCCACCGACCGACGCAGGGACTCATTCGTCCGCACCCGCTGAGCGCCGTTGCGCAACTTTCTGCCCAGATATCACGCCACCAGTGAAGGAACGGGGCAGGAACTGGCGCATCCGCGGTTGAGGGGCGCGGTTGAGGAGGCCGGACGAGCCGGGCCGGACGAAACACCACCGGACGAAACAGACCGCGCCCGCACCCCCACGGGGGTGCGGGCGCGGCCGTTCAGGAATTCCACTCAGGCGTTGGCGATCCCCCGCATGACCTCGCGCATCAGCGCGGCGGCCTCGCTCGGGGTACGACCCACCTGCACACCCGCAGCCTCGAGGGCCTCCTTCTTGGCGGCGGCGGTACCGGCCGAGCCGCTGACGATGGCACCGGCGTGGCCCATCGTCTTGCCCTCGGGTGCGGTGAAGCCGGCGACGTAACCGATGACGGGCTTGGTGACGTGCTCACGGATGTAGTCGGCGGCCCGCTCCTCGGCGTCGCCACCGATCTCGCCGATCATCACGATGGCGTCGGTCTCGGGGTCCTCCTCGAAGGCCTGCAGGCAGTCGATGTGGGTGGTGCCCACGATCGGGTCACCGCCGATGCCGACCGCGGTCGAGAAGCCGATGTCACGCAGCTCGTACATCATCTGGTAGGTCAGGGTGCCCGACTTCGAGACCAGGCCGATGCGTCCGGGCCCGGAGATGTTGGCCGGGATGATGCCGGCGTTCGACTTGCCGGGCGAGATCAGGCCGGGGCAGTTGGGCCCGATCAGGCGCGAGTTCGACTCGGCCACCTCGGCGTAGAACTCAGCGGTGTCGCCCACGGGCACACCCTCGGTGATGCAGACGATCAGCTCGATGCCGGCCCGAGTCGCCTCGAGGACGGCGTTCTTGGTGTGCGCGGCCGGGACGAAGATGACGGTCACGTTCGCACCGGTGGCCGCACGGGCGTCGGCGACGGAGTTGAACACCGGCACCGGGTCCTCCTCGAAGAGGACCGACTGGCCACCCTTGCCAGGGGTCACCCCGCCGACGATGCGACTGCCGGACATGATCATGCGCTGGGTGTGCTTGCGGCCCTCAGAGCCGGTCATCCCCTGGACGATGATCTTGGACGAGCTGTTGAGCAGGATCGCCATGGATCAGGCCTCCGAATCAGTCGAGGTGGCGGCCAGTTCGGCGGCCTTGCGGGCAGCGGCGTCCATGGTGTCGACCACGGTCACCAGGGGGTGGGCGAACTCGCGCAGGATTTCTCGTCCGACGTCGACGGCATTGCCGTCGAGACGCACGACCAGCGGCTTGACCGCCTTGTCGCCGAGCATCTGCATGGCGGCGACGATGCCGGAGGCGACCTCGTTGCACGAGGTGATGCCACCGAAGACGTTGACGAAGACCGACTTCACCTGGGGGTCGGACAGGATGATCTCGAGCCCGTTGGCCATCACCTGGGCCGAGGCGCCACCGCCGATGTCGAGGAAGTTCGCGGGGTGGGGCGAACCCGGCAGGTCTGCACCGGCCTTGGCGACCACGTCGAGGGTGCTCATCACCAGGCCGGCGCCGTTGCCGATGATGCCGACCGAGCCGTCGAGCTTGACGTAGTTGAGGTCCTTGGCGCGGGCCGCGGCCTCCAGCGGGTCGTCGGCCTGCTTGTCCTCGAGCAGGTCATGGTGCTTGTGCCGGAAGCGGGCGTTGTCGTCCAGGCTGATCTTGCCGTCCAGTGCGATGATGTCGCCCTGCTTGGTCTTCACCAGCGGGTTGACCTCGACCAGGGTCGCGTCCTCCTCGATGAAGACCCGGCCGACACTGCCCAGCACGCGGGCGACGCGCGACCAGTCCTCACGGGGGAAGCCGGCAGCCTCGACGATCGCGTCGGCGGCGTCCCAGTCGATGCCCTTGCGGGGGTCGACGGGGATCCGGGCCAGCGCCTCGGGCCGCTCCTCGGCCAACTGCTCGATGTCCATGCCGCCCTCGACCGAGCACATCGCCAGGTACTGGCGGTTGGAGCGGTCCAGCAGCAGGGAGAAGTAGTACTCCTCAGCGATGTCGGCGCCCTCGGCGATCATCACCTTGCGCACGGTGTGGCCCTTGATGTCCATGCCGAGGATCTCGGCTGCGCGTTCGGCAGCCTCGTCCGCGCTGCGGGCCAGCTTCACGCCGCCCGCCTTGCCGCGCCCCCCGATCTTCACCTGGGCCTTCACCACCACCACGGACGACCCGAGGCGCTCGTACGCGGCCCGAGCCTCCTCCGGGGTCGAAGCAACGAGGCTGCGGAGCACGGGAACCCCATGCCGCTCGAAGATGTCACGGGCCTGGTACTCGTAGAGATCCACCCTTGGACTCCGTCCTGTGTCGTTGGAGTTTCGCCGCCGGTCAGCCTACTCGCTGCGGCGTTGGGTCTGAAACCGTCGAGCAGGGGCGGCACGTTTCAATCCTGAGACAACTCCTGGTGATCCTGAGAGCATCAGGGCCGTTTTTGAGTTCTTCCTGAGAAACGCTAAGATTTCATCAGGAAGCCGGTGTCACCCCACTGGCCACGAACCCAAGGAGTACCGTGCAGGAAACGTTGAACCGCCTGGCCTTGCGCCGCGCTTTCAACCGGAGCACCGCCGAGGCGCCCGTCGTTGACTTCGAGGACGACGCCACCGGGCGCATCGGCCGGGCACTGCGCCCCACCGTGATTGCCCTGATCGTCGGCTCGCTGGGCCTGCTGGGCGCCGGCGGCATCGCGATGGCCGCCGCCGCGACCTCGACCGAGCAGTCGAACACCACCCTGGTGGTCGACGCCGACCAGCCGGACAACTCCAAGGCCGAACCCCAGAACCTCAAGCTGGACGCCAACCAGAAGGCCGCCCAGGCCGATGCCGACGCCCAGAACACCGGCGAGGACGGCAGCGGTGGCCTGTTCGGCCAGCGCGGCACCACCCCGAACCGCAATGCGGTGCGCGCCGAGCTCAGCAAGACCCTGGCCAACGCCAAGGGCGTGCAGCGTGCGACCTCCCTGCAGGAGAGCGACAAGAGCGTCACCGACGCCCAGGCCAAGGCCGAGGCTGCCGAGCGCGAGAAGCTGATGAATGCCGACGTCGAGAAGGTCAAGGCCGAGGCCGAGCGCATCGAGGAGGAGAAGCGCAAGGCCGCTGAACTCCTCAAGCAGCTGCAGGCCCAGGCCGCCGCCGATGCCGCCAAGAACCAGCAGTCCACCACCCAGGCCGACAGCGAGTCCGGCTCCGAGTCCGGCTCGACCACCACCAACGGTTTCAAGCTGTCGAACGCCGATGTCCAGGCCATCAGCCAGGGTGGCGGCGCGTTCCCGCTCAAGGCCGGCACCTACTCGGTGGGCGCCTCCTTCGGCAAGACCGGTTCCTGGTCGCGCTACCACACCGGCCAGGACTTCCCGGCCGCCACCGGCACCCCCGTCTACGCCGCCTCGTCCGGGGTGGTCAGCGCCAACATGTCGGCCGCCGGCTGGGCCGGGTCGAAGTACGTGACCATCAACCACGCCAACGGCAGCTCCACCCTGTACGCCCACCTCAGTGGCCGCGTGGTCAGCGCCGGCCAGCCGGTCAAGGCCGGCCAGCTGATCGGCTACGTGGGCAACGAGGGCCGCAGCTTCGGCTCGCACCTGCACTTCGAGTACTACCCCGCCGGCACCCTGCCCGGCGACGTCTACTCGGCCGCCGACCCGATGGCCTGGCTGCGCAGCATCGGCGTCGCCTGAGAAAAATCGCGCTCGACCGTCAGGTGGGAACTTCTCCCAGCGGACGAAGCCACCCCGGCCAGTCCCCCACCACTGCCGGTTGACAAGCACAAACGTCCCCACGTGGGATCCCCGGATGGACAGGTTGCCCAGGCAGCCTGTCCATTTCCCGCCCCGGGTTATGAGTTCAACCTGAGAATTGCTAAGGTTCCTCGTGTTGTGAGTACCAATTGACCGCAAGGAGCATCGTGCAGGACCTCCTGGCCCGTCTGGCCATCCGCCGGACTTTCGCCGACGCCCAATCCGACGCCCCGGTCACCGACTTCCAGGAATCCCGCCGCTGCGGCGTGCTGCGCCAGGCCGCTGTCGGCCTGGTCGTGAGCGGGCTGGCCGTCCTCGGCGCCGGTGGGGTCGCCGCAGCTGCGGCCGCGAGCTCCACCCAGCAGGCCAGCGTCTCGATCGTCCAGGACACCAACAACCCCGACACCTCGCACGCCGCCCCGCAGAACCTCAAGCTCGACGCCCAGCAGCAGGCCCAGGCCAACGCCGCCGGCAACACCTCCACCGGCAATGAGGTCGGCGGGCTGTTCGGCCAGCGCGGCACCACCCCGAACCGCAACAGCGTGCGCGCCGAGCTGAGCTCCACCCTGGCCAACGCCAAGGGCCAGCAGCGCGCCGTGTCTCTGCAGGCCAACGACAAGAGCGTCACCGATGCCCAGGCGAAGGCCGAGGCCACCGAGCGCCAGAAGCTCATGGACGCCGACATCGAGAAGGTCAAGGCCGAGGCCGAGCGGATCAAGGAGGAGAAGCGCAAGGCTGCCGAGCTGCTCAAGCAACTGCAGGCGGGAAACAACGCTTCCGGCTTCGACCTGTCGGTCGAAGACCTGCAGGCCATCACCAAGGGTGGCGCGGCCATGCCCCTCAAGGCCGGCACCTACACGATGAGCGCCTCCTTCGGCAAGACCGGCGTCTGGGCCCGCTACCACACCGGCCAGGACTTCGCTGCCCCCACCGGCACCCCCGTCTACGCCGCCTCCTCCGGCATCATCGGCCAGTCCCGGGCCGGCTGGTGGGCCGGTACCCACATCGTCCTCAACCACGGCAACGGTGGCTCGACGCTGTACGCCCACCTCAGCGGCACCGTGGTCTCCCCCGGCCAGCCCGTCAAGGCCGGCCAGCTGATCGGCTACGTCGGCAACACCGGCAACAGCCACGGCTCACACCTGCACTTCGAGTACTACCCCGCCGGCACCCTGCCCGGTGACGTGTACTCGGCCGCGGACCCGATGGCCTGGCTGCGCGGCATCGGCGTCGCCTGAGACCCTGCCTCAGAGCTTCTCCATCGGGGCATGCTTCAGCATGAACCGCTTCACCCCGGCGGACCCGAAGTCCACATCAGCCTTGGCCTCATCGCCGGCGCCGCTGGTCGCCACCACGGTCCCCATGCCGAACGAGGTGTGCATCACCCGGTCCCCCACGTCCAGCGTCGGGATTGCCCTGGCGGCCCGGCCCTGCGGCAGCGACGGCATCCGTCCTCGTCCGGACCCGAATGCCGGCCCGGACGGCGCGCCCACGGCCTGGCGTGACTGCCAGTTGCGCGTCGCCGACGTCGAGGCCCACGAACTCACGGCCGAACCGAGCCGGCGCCAGTCGAGCAGGTGGGCCGGGATCTCTTCGATGAACCGGCTGGGCGGGTTGTAGGACGGGGTGCCGTAGGCAGACCGCACCGCCGCCCGGGTCAGGTAGAGCCGTTGTCGGGCGCGGGTCAGCCCCACATAGGCGAGCCGGCGTTCCTCGGACAGCTCACCGGCGTCGGCCAGGGCCCGCTGGTGGGGGAAGATGCCCTCTTCGAAGCCGGTGAGGAAGACCGTGTCGAACTCCAGGCCCTTGGCTGTGTGCAGCGTCATCAGGGTGACCACCCCGGTGCCGTCCCCGGAATCGGGGATCTGGTCGGCGTCGGCCACCAGGGCGATCCGTTCCAGGAAGGCCGGCAGGGACGGGTCGGCCTCGGGGCTGCCGGCCGCCAGGTCGATGCCGTCGGGGTCGTCGGGCCCGTTCGGCCCGCCCTCGGGCGGGGTCAGGTCCAAGGTGGTGGCCTGGGCGACGAACTCGGCGGCGATCGAGGTGAACTCGACCAGGTTTTCGATACGGGTCTCGTCCTGCGGGTCGGTGGAGGCCTGCAGTTCCTCGACGTAGCCCGACTCCTTCAGGATCGAGGCGAGCACGTCGTCGGCGGCCGCGCCGTCGGCCACCAAGCGGCGGTGGCGGGCCATCAGCTCGACGAAGCCCTCGACCTGCTTGCGTGATCGGGGGGCCAGCCCCGGCACCTCGGCGGCCTGCTCGAGTGCCTCCCCGAAGCTGGTGCGGTGCTCGGCCGCGTACAGTTCGACCGTCGCCACGGCCCGGTCGCCGATGCCGCGCTTGGGCACGTTCAGGATGCGGCGCACCGACACCTCGTCGGCCGGGTTCGCGATGGCGCGCAGGTAGGCGATGGCGTCGCGGATCTCTTTGCGTTCGTAGAAGCGCAGACCCCCGACGACCTTGTAAGGCATGCCGGTGCGGATGAAAACGTCCTCGAAGGCCCTCGACTGGGCGTTGGTCCGGTAGAAAACCGCCACGTCGGAGTACTTGTGCTTGCCGGCATCGGCCAGCGCGTCGATCTCGTCGGCCACGAACTGGGCCTCGTCGTGCTCGGTGTCGGCGACATACCCGGTGATCAGGTCCCCGTCGCCGGCCTCGGTCCACAGCTTCTTGTCCGGACGACCCGAGTTGCGCGAGATCACCGCGTTGGCGGCGGTGAGGATGTTCTGGGTGGAGCGGTAGTTCTGCTCCAGCAGGATCGTGCGCGCCCCCGGGAAGTCCTGGTCGAAGTCCAGGATGTTGCGGATGGTGGCCCCGCGGAAGGCGTAGATCGACTGGTCGGAGTCGCCCACCACCATCAGTTCGGGGGCCTCCACCACGGGGGTCCCGTCGAGCAGGCCGGAATCGGGCTCCCACCGCCCGCACAGCATCTGGATGAGCTGGTACTGGGCGTTGTTGGTGTCCTGGTACTCGTCGACCAGCACGTGGCGGAACCGGCGTCGGTACTGCTCACGCAGGTCGGGGAAGGCCTTGAACAGGTTGACCGCGGTCATGATCAGGTCGTCGAAGTCGAGGGCATTGGCCTCGACGAGGCGGGACTGGTAGACCCGGTAGGCCTCGGCGAAGATCTCTTCGTTACCGGTGCCGGCGTTCTTGGCGGCGGTCTCGAAGTCGATGCACTCGTTCTTCTGCGCCGAGACCCAGTTCATCACCCCGCGCACCGGCGCCCGTTTCGGGTCGACCTCGAGCTCCTTGAGCACCAGGCCCATCAGGCGCTTGGCATCGGTGTCGTCATAGATCGAGAAGGTCTTCTTGATGCCCAGGCGGTCGATCTCCTGGCGCAGGATGCGCACGCAGGCCGAGTGGAAGGTGGACACCCACATCAGCTTGGCCCGTCCGCCGACCAGGTCGGAGACCCGGGAGCGCATCTCGGCGGCTGCCTTGTTGGTGAACGTGATGGCCAGCACCGAGCCGGGGTGCACGTCGCGCTGGCTGACCAGCCAGGCAATGCGCCGGGTCAGCACCCGGGTCTTGCCCGACCCGGCCCCGGCCACCACGAGCACCGGTGACCCGGCGTGGATGACGGCCTCTCGCTGGGGGGTGTTCAGGCCGGCGAGCAGTTCGGCGGGGTCGGTCGGGCGCACTGCGGGTGCCCCGTCGGCGGCCTGCGGACGAGGGGTCCGCGCCGGTGCTGGGACGACCTCGTCCGGGGCGAAGAACGAGAACAGGTCAGGGTGTTCGGTCATGGCCCGCACCACCCTAGTCGGCCTGCCGTGGCGTTCCTGATTAGGCTTGCGGGCATGAGCTCCCCCCGCGCTTCCCTGACCCACCTGCTAGCCCGAGCCCAGCGCCTGGTGGGGTGGGTGGCCACCGCGGTGCTCAGCGCCCAGGTCGCGGTGATGTTCGTGCTGAGCGTGGTCGACGTGATCGCGCGCCGCAAGCGCAAGGTCCGCAAGTTCCCCACAGTGCCACCCAGCGAGATCGACCTCGGCACCGACCGGGTGACGGTCTACACCTTTGGCGAGGACCTCTACGCCGACATGCTGGCCAGCATCGAGTCGGCCGAAGAGTACGTCTACTTCGAGACCTACATCTGGAAGGGCGACGAGGTGGGCCAGGCCTTCAAGGACGCCCTGGTCCGGGCGGCCGGCCGTGGGGTCCGCGTCCATGTCGCCTACGACGTGTTCGCGAACCTGGTCGTGCCCCAGCGGTTCTTCGACCTGCCCGATTCCATCCACGTGCGGCGCCACCCGCTGGTGGGCAGTCTCCTGCCACTGCCGCGCAACGCCGGGCGCAACCACCGCAAGCTGCTGGTCGTCGACGGCGACGACGCCTACATCGGTGGCTACAACATCGGCTCCTTGTATGCCGACCGGTGGCGTGACACGCACGCCCGGGTCCAGGGCCCGGCGGCCGCCGAGATCGAGAACGCCTTCGTCGACTACTGGAACATGAGGCCGCTGGGGCTGTTCCCGAAGGCCGCCAGCAACCAGCTGGAATCCCCCACGGGGCGTGACTGGAATGCCAGCCTCGAGGTGCACCGCAACACCCCACGGTGGCAGGTCTACCCGATCCGCAACATGTACCTGGAGGCCATCGACAAGGCCGACCACCACATCTGGCTGACCCACGCCTACCTGATCCCCGACGACGACCTCACCAACTCGCTGTTCCAGGCGGCCCAGCGCGGCGTCGACGTGCGCATCATCGTGCCGGACAAGTCGAACCACGTGGTCGCCGACTGGCTCTCGCGCGGTTTCTACGACGAGTTGCTGTCGAAGGGGGTGCGGCTGTTCCTGTACCAGGGAGCCATGGTGCACGCCAAGACCGCCACCATCGACGGGCACTGGTCGACCATCGGCACCGCCAACCTCGATCGGCTCAGCCTGGTCGGCAACTACGAGGTCAACGCCGAATGGCGGGTGCCAGCAGTGGCCCAGAAGCTCGAGGAGGTCTTCGAGTCAGACCTCGCCAACTGCGTCGAGCTGACCCTGGACCAGTGGCGCCGCCGCTCGCCCCTGGCGAAGCTGACCGAGTCCTTCCTGGCGCCCTGGCGACCGGTGTTCTGAGGCCCTGAAGCTGAGAATTGGCCCAAACTCTGTCGCTGCTCCACGCGGGGGAAGCGCTTTCCAATGTCAATTTGGCACAAACCACACCCGAGCCATGGCAGGTTTGAGCCATGGGTATTATCAGTTGGATCGTTCTCGGACTCATTGCCGGCGCCATTGCCAAGGCCATCCTGCCTGGTGAGCAGGGCGGCGGGTGGCTCGTCACCATCATCCTCGGCATCGTCGGTGCCCTGGTCGGCGGGTTCCTCGCCTCTGTTTTGTTCAACGTCAACGTCAACCAGAGCTTCTGGAACCTCGCGACCTGGCTGAGCGCCATCATCGGTTCCCTCATCGTGCTCGTGGTCTGGGGCTTCATCCGCTCCAAGGGCAGCAAGGCTGCCTGACGACCAGCACCTGACATTCCGTCAACCACCTCTTGACCCCACGAGGGCCGGCACCCACGGTGCCGGCCCTCGTGGCATGTCCGCTCCCTGACCCCCTCGTGGTGGGCCGCTACTGGTGACCCCCCGCGGACAGGCGCAGCGGTCACACGAGCTTGCGGTCAGTGGCCCACTTGGTCAGCTGGTGACGGTTCGACAACTGCAACTTGCGCAGCACGCTCGAGACATGGGTCTCGACGGTCTTGATCGAGATGAACAGCTCGCGGGCGACTTCCTTGTAGGCGTAGCCACGAGCGATCAGCTTCATCACCTCACGCTCACGCTGGCTGAGGCGGTCAAGGTCCTCGTCGATGCTGGCGATGTCGATGGCCCCGCTGAAGGCGTCCAGCACAAACCCGGCCAGTCGCGGCGAGAAGACGGCGTCCCCGGTGGCGACCCGGCCCACGGCCTCCACCAGCTCCTGGGAGTCGATCGACTTGGTGACGTAGCCGCGGGCACCGGCCCGGATGACACCGATCACGTCCTCGGCGGCATCCGAGACCGACAGCGCCAAGAACTTCGTCCGGGTGGCAGGGTCCTCGCCTGCCTCGATGGACAGCTTCTCGACCTGGCGGATGACCTCGGCCCCACCGCCCCCGGGCAGGTGGACGTCGAGCAGGACCACCGTCGGCGAGGTCTCACGGATCACCGCGACCGAGGTGGACACATCCTCCCCCTCACCGACGACCTCGATGCGGTCGGCGAAGCGGGACAACTCGTGGCGCACGCCAGCCCGGAACATGGCGTGGTCGTCAACCAGGACGACCCGCACCGGCCCGGGTGGCGTCGCCCCGGCAGGGCTCTCAGGGGCTGGGCTGGCAGGGGCTGGGGTTTCGCTCACAGGTCCATCTCCAATGTGATGTTCGTTCCTTCGCCGGGCGCCGAGGTGATCCGCGCCCGACCGCCGTGGCGTTCCACGCGTCCGATGATGGAGGCCCGGACGCCCTGGCGGTCGTCGGCGACTTCCGCCAGGTCGAAGCCCTTGCCCCGGTCACGCACATACACCTCGACATGGTCGTCCTCGACCTCGCCGTACACGTCGATCTTATCGGCCCCCGAGTGCTTGGCCGCGTTCATCATCGCCTCACGGGCGGCGCTGACCAGCGCCGAGAGGTCGCTGGTCAGTTCGGTGTCACCGACGCAGACGACCTCGATGGGCACGCCCCGTTCGTCCTCGATCTCCTGGCCGGCCCGCTTCAGGGCGGCAGCCAGGTGGGTGTCGTCGGGGCTGGCGTCATCGTAGAGCCAGCCCCGCAGTTCGCGTTCCTGTCGGCGGGCCAGGCCGGCCACGGCCTTCGGGTCGTCGGCCTGGCGCTGGATCAGCGCCAGGGTCTGCAGCACCGAGTCGTGCAGGTGGGCAGCCATGTCGGCGCGGGCATCGGCGAGCAGCTTCTCCTCCCGGGCCGACTGCATCTCGAGGCGCCAGCGATGGATCCAGGGGGCCGCGATCAGGCCGATGCCACCCACGATCACGCCGGACAGAAGCAGCAGCGCCGGCAGTTGCGCCAACCCCACCGATGAGGCGACGACCGCGGAACCGGCCATCACGATCATGCCGCCGCCGACGATCATGCGGGTGATGCCGGTCCAGCCGTGGGTGCTGACCAGCGGTGCCACCCACTTGTTGGTGTCCTTGTCAGGGCCGGGAGCGGCGTCAGCCTGCTTCCAGATCAGCGCCAGGCCCACGCCGGCGAAGGCCAGCGGCCAGAACCAGTTGAACGGGATGCCGAGCCCGAAGACCTGCGCGGCCCAGATGACACCGACCCCCAGCACGGCCATCGCGGTGATGGCACCGGCGTCGCGCCGCCGGTCGGGGGCCTGCCTGGGGGTGGTGGTGCGCAGGTTGGTGCGGGTGGCGGCCTCCAGTCCGGGGGCCTGGGCCTCCGGCTTGCCGCGCGGCATCAGGATCCACAGCAGCCCGTAGACGAACACCCCGATGAAGTTGGCGAAGGTCAGCGCGACGAACCCGATCCGGATCGCGCCGACCGGCCAGTTCAGGTGGTGGGCGATCCCCGTGCAGACCCCGGCGAGCCAGGACCCCTCCGAGACGCGATAGGCGCGGCGCACGGGCGGTTCGTCGGTGGGGACGGCCGGCAGGTTCGGCGGGTAGGCGGGCGGTGGGTAGGCGGGCGGCGGCTGGGGGCCGGGGACAGCTGCGGGCCGACCGGCGGGACCGGGGTGGGAGCCGTTGGCAGTGGGCGGGAACCAGTCGGGCGCGCCGGGACGCCCCGGGGCCTGGGCCCGGGCATTCGCTGGGGCATCCGATCCCGGGGCGGGCGGCGCCGGGCGGGCAGACTGGTGGTTCATACCCTTCAAGGTTCACACCTTGCGCTCCCCGGTGCCAGTCCGTAGGCCGAAGTCAGGTGCGGTTCAGGGTCTATCCCCATGCCGTGGGGGCCGTGTGGCGGCAATGATGGGTTCTGTGAATCCGCCCGGCATGACGCGACCCCACCAGGTGCGCCCCAGCAACGTTCCCGACGGCCTCTTGCGCACGGAACGTCGCAACGACCGCCTGGTCGCCGGCGTGTGCTCGGGCATCGCGGCCCGCTACCGGGTGGACCCCCTGCTGGTGCGACTGGCCTTCGTCCTGCTGGGCCTGTCACTGGGCGTGGGCATCGTGCTCTATGCCTTCTGCGCCCTGTGGATGACCGAGGAGGGCGCCACCCAGCCCTGGATCCACCAGCAGGTCCCCAGTTCGCGCAACTGGCCCTGGGCCGGCGTGATCGTCACCCTGGTCATCGCCTGCATCATCGGCATGGTCGTGCTGGGCAGCTTCTTCCCCTTCGGCCCGATGCCGGCACTGATCCTGCTCGGCGTGTGGCTGTGGGCCCGACGCGCTGAACGCCGCGCCGCCGGCGACCCGCACGTCTACTTCGTCCCCGGGGCCCCGGCCAGCGTCGAACGCCAGGTGCCGCTGACCCGGTTCGACTCGGCCTCGATGGCGTGGCGCTCACGCCTCGAGGCCGTCTACCTCAGCGATGCACCGCTGCCGGTCGACCCACCCGAACCGATGCCGGTCTTCGACCCCTACAGCGAACCGGAGCCCACCCCCGCGGCCGCAGCGGTACCGGCCACCCGCCGCGACTCGCGTCGTCCGTCGTGGCTGGCAACCCTGCTGATGTGGGTACTGGCCGCGACTGCGTTCACGGCGGTGTACTACCTGGCCGAACCGGTGACCGAGCACCGCTGGATGCTGCCCTCGGCCGCCGCGCTGGCCGTGGTGGGACTGTCTCTGGTGGTGGGCGCCTTCGGACGACGCCCGCGGCTGGCGGTGGTGTCCGGCCTGGTGCTGGTGGCCACCATGTTCAGCTCGTTCGCCTCCCCCCACCTGGAGCCCATCGGCCCGTCGGGAACCCAGACCTGGAGCGCCGTGGCCTCGGTCCCCGAGACCCTCGAGCTGCGCTACCGGCAGACCACGCTGGACCTGTCGGCCCTGGAACCCACCGAGGACATGACCATTTCGGTGGACGCCACCGCCTCGTCGGTGACGATCCTGCCTCCCCCCAGCGCGGTCATCGAGTACCGGTTGCAGGGCGGGGTCATGAAGCACCGCGGCAAGGACATCGGCGGCGGCTCTGACCAGGGCACCATCGACCTGCGCCGCCCGGGTTCGCCCACCGTCACCCTCCACATCGTCGCGCGGGCGACGGAGGTGGTCGTCCCATGACCGAACGCAAGCACCGCCGGACGATCGATGCCAGCCCCCTCATCTGGGGACTGATCTTCCTGGCCGTCGCCACCCTGGGCACCCTGCGGGGGCTCGGGTACCCGATCGACTGGCAACTGGTCGGCATCATCACCCCAGTCGCGCTGATCGCGCTGGGCATCACCGGCCTGGCCCTGAACCGTTTCCAGACACGTGAGGACTCACCATGAACACCCAGCAGCACGACATCAACCATGTGAACACCGGAGGAAAGATGACCAAGTACACCCGCACGAACGACAAGATGATCGCCGGCGTCTGCGGTCTGATCGCCAAGGAGACCGGCATCGACGTCGGCCTGGTCCGCATCATCGCCGCCGTCCTGGGTGTGGTGTCCAGCGGCATCGTGGTGGTCGCCTACCTGATCGCCTGGGCGGTGCTGCCGGCCGAGGGCCAGTCGACGACCCTGATGGACAAGGCCGTCAGCGAGGGCCAGAAGTTCTACGACAACCAGAAGGCCAAGAAGGCGGCCCAGCCCAGCGCCCAGCCCGGCCCCGCCGCCCAGACTCCCCCGGCCCAGCCCACCAGCGCCCGCAACGGCGCTGCCGACCCCGACCCCTTCGACCTCTACAAGGAGGATTGAGGAGTACCGCCCCGTCCTTGCTCACCCGGACGGCGGCCTGACCACGGATGCGCCAGTTCCATCCCCGTTCCATCCCTGCCAGAGGGATTTCAGGGAGGGAACTGGCGCAAACGCGTTGGCGGGGTGCCGTCAGCAGTGACGCACCCACAACCGCCGCCGGGTGAACGAGGTACGAGTGAACCCTCGTGCAAGCGAGCGAGGGACGAGCGAGCGCGCCACGATCAAGGTTTTGGCGGCGCCGTCCGAGCGGAGCGAGGACAGACAAGTACGCGGAGCGAGGACAAGGGATACGCTCAAGGCAGTCGTCGGTACTGAGGAGGAGCCATGGGCAAGCGGATCGGGGTCCTGACTGCGGGGGGTGACTCACCGGGGCTGAACGCGGCCATCCGTGGGTTGGGCAAGGCAGCCATCGGGACGCACGGCATGGAGATCGTCGGCTTCCGCGACGGCATCCGGGGGCTCGCCGAAAACCGGACGACCGAGCTGACCTCGGCGGCCCTGTCCGGCATCCTGACCGTCGGTGGCACGATCCTGGGCACCAGCCGTGACAAGGTCCACAAGATGGTGGTCGACGGTGAGGTCCGGGACATGACCGGCGAGATCGCCAAGGTCGTCGAGCAGAACAAGCTCGACTGCCTGGTGCTACTCGGCGGTGGCGGCACCGCGAAGAACGCGATGCGGCTGGCCGATGCCGGGATCAACGTCATCCACCTGCCCAAGACCATCGACCGTGACGTCGCCCACACCGACAACACCTTCGGGTTCACCACGGCCCTCGAGATCGCCACCGATGCCATCGACCGGCTGCACTCGACCGCCCACAGCCACCACCGGGTGATCCTGGCCGAGATCATGGGCCACAAGGCCGGCTGGCTGACCCTGGGGGCCGGCCTGGCCGGGGGCGCCGATGCGATCCTGCTGCCCGAGATCCCGTTCTCGGTCGACTCGGTAGCCGAGTCGATCAAGGCCCGCCAGTCCCGGGGGGCGAACTTCAGCGTCGTGGCCGTCGCCGAGGGCGCCCGCGACATGGCCGCCACCGCCGAACTGCGTGCGGCCGAGCAACTCGTCAAGGACGCCGGCACCCCCGACGCGAAGGCGGCCGCCAAGAAGAACCTGGCCCGCGTCGAGGAGGAGCACCGGGAGCACACCTTCCGGCTGGCCCACCAGCTGGAGGCCCTCACGGGGCTGGAGACCCGCGTCACGATCCTCGGCTACGTCCAGCGCGGCGGCATCCCCTGCGCCGAGGACCGCCTGCTCGGCACCCGGATCGGTGCGGCGGCGGCCGACCACATCCAGGCCGGTGAGTACGGCATCATGGTCGGCTCCCTGGGTGAGAACACCGTGGCGGTGCCGCTGGGCGAGGTCGCCGGCAACCTGGCGCTGGTCCCCCAGGACCATTCCTGGGTGCGGGCAGCCCGCAACGTGGGCACCAACCTCGGCGACTGAGCGCTGACGACGCCGGCGCTCACTCCCACTCGATGGTGCCCGGCGGCTTGCTGGTCACATCCAGCACGACCCGGTTGACGTCGCGCACCTCGTTGGTGATGCGGGTGCTGATCTTCTCGAGCACCTCGTAGGGCACCCGCGTCCAGTCGGCGGTCATGGCGTCCTCGCTGCTGACCGGCCGCAGGACGATCGGGTGGCCATAGGTGCGCCCGTCGCCCTGCACCCCGACCGAGCGCACATCGGCGAGCAGCACCACCGGGCACTGCCAGATGTCACGGTCGAGACCGGCGGCGGTGAGCTCCTCACGGGCGATGGCGTCGGCCTCACGCAGCAGGTCGAGCCGCTCGGCGGTCACCTCACCGATGATCCGGATGCCCAGGCCGGGCCCGGGGAAGGGCTGGCGCCACACCATCGACTCCGGCAGGCCCAGCTCGGTGCCGACGGCGCGCACCTCGTCCTTGAACAGGGTGCGCAGCGGCTCGATCAGGCTGAACTGCAGGTCGTCGGGCAGCCCGCCGACGTTGTGGTGGCTCTTGATGTTGGCCGCACCCTCGCCGCCGCCCGACTCGACGACGTCGGGGTACAGCGTCCCCTGGACCAGGAAGTCGATCGGACGATCGTCGTTGAGTTCGCGGGCCACTGCCTCGAAGGTGCGGATGAACTCGCGGCCGATGATCTTGCGCTTGGCCTCCGGGTCGGTGACCCCGGCCAGTGCGGTCAGGAAGCGTTCGCGTTCGTCGGCGACCACCAGCTCAGCCCCGGTGATGGCGACGAAGTCCTGCTTGACCTGTTCGGCCTCCCCCTTGCGCAGCAGGCCGTGGTCGACGAAGACGCAGGTCAGCTGGTCACCGATCGCCCGCTGCACCAGTGCACCGGCCACGGCCGAGTCGACCCCGCCGGACAGGGCGCACAACACGCGCCGGTCCCCCACGGCCTCACGGATCAGCGCCACCTGCTCATCGACGATGCTGGCGCTGCTCCAATTGGGGGCCAGCCCGCACAGGTCGTGCAGGAAGGCGGTCAGCACCTGCTGGCCATGCTCGGAATGCAGCACCTCCGGGTGCCACTGCACCCCGGCGAGCTTGCGGTCACGGTCCTCGAAGGCCGCCACCGGTGCGCCCGCCGAGTGGGCCAGGGTGGTGAACCCCTCAGGCGCCCGCGAGACGGCGTCCCCGTGGCTCATCCAGACGTTCGCCGTGGTGCCCATGCTCGCCAGCAGGCAGCCCCGGTCGTCCACCGAGACCGACGTGCGCCCGAACTCGCTGAGCCCGGTCTTGGCGACCACCCCGCCCAGCGCCTGCGTCATCGCCTGGAAGCCGTAGCAGATGCCCATCACCGGCACGCCGGCCTCGAACAGGGCCGGGTCAACCTGCGGGGCCTCGTCGGAGTAGACAGACTGGGGGCCACCGGACAGGATGATGGCCGCAGGGTTGCGGGCCAGCACCTGGTCGACCGAGGCGGTGTGCGGCACGATCTCGGAGTACAGGTTGGCCTCGCGGACGCGGCGGGCGATCAGCTGGGCGTACTGGGCACCGAAGTCGATGACCAGCACGGGGGCGTGCAGCGCCTCACCACCGGTGGGTACGGCGGACGCCGCGGAGTTGTGTGACATGAGGGCGATTCTAGGGCCAACCCGCCACCCGGCCCCCGGCCTGCCCGCCCGCCGATCCCCCGGGGCGAGGACGAGGTCGTCCCCGGGCGCCGAAGAAAGTCTCGTCCGATATGTGGGATCTCGGAATAATCAGGCCCCCTGCCGACTTCAGGCTGAGCATGACCGTTTTTGAGAATGTCTCCGCCGTCATCGGCCGGACCCCGCTGGTGAAGATCAACCGCCTGATCGACGCCCCTGCCACCGTCATCGCCAAGCTCGAGTTCTACAACCCGGCCAACTCGGTCAAGGACCGCATCGGTGCGGCCATGATCGACGCCGCCGAGGAAAGCGGCCAGCTGCAGCCCGGCGGCACCATCGTCGAGGCCACCTCCGGCAACACCGGCATCGCCCTGGCCATGGTCGGCGCCTCGCGCGGCTACAAGGTCGTCCTGGCCATGCCCGACACCATGTCGCTGGAGCGCCGCACCCTGCTCAAGGCCTTCGGCGCCGAGCTGGTGCTGACCCCCGGCGCCGAGGGCATGAAGGGCGCTGTCGCCAAGGCTGAGGAGATCGGCGCTCAGGAGGGTGCGGTCCTGGTCCGCCAGTTCGAGAACCAGGCCAACCCGGCCATCCACTACAAGACCACCGGTCCGGAGATCTGGGCCGACACCGAGGGCAAGGTCGACATCCTCGTCTCGGGCGTGGGCACCGGTGGCACCGTCAGCGGCGCCGGCAAGTACCTCAAGGAGCAGAACCCCGACGTCCGCGTGATCGCCGTCGAGCCCGTCGAGTCGCCGGTCCTGTCGGGTGGCGCCCCCGGCCCCCACAAGATCCAGGGCATCGGCGCGAACTTCGTGCCCGGCACCTACGACGCCTCGGTCGTTGACGAGGTCGTCCAGGTCGCCAGCGAGGACGCCCTGACCACCGCTCGCGCCGCTGCCAGCACCGAGGGCCTGCTGGTCGGCATCTCGTCGGGTGCTGCCCTGAAGGCTGCCTCCGACATCGCCGCCCGCCCCGGCAACGAGGGCAAGAACATCGTCGTGATCATCCCCGACCTCGGCGAGCGCTACCTCAGCAGCCTGCTGTTCAAGCACCTGCACGAGGCCTGAGGCAGAATCGTCCCATGACGACACCCAGGGCCGGGCTGACCCGATTCATCGCCCGCATGAAGGAAGACCTTGATGCGGCGATGCGCAGCGACCCCGCAGCAAACTCCAGGCTGGAGGTGGCAATCGTCTACTCGGGCGTGCACGCCATCTGGGGGCACCGCCTCGCGCACAAACTCTGGAACACCAGCCCGGCCCTGAAACCCGTCGCGCGGGCCTTCAGCCAACTGATCCGGTTCCTCACCGGCATCGAGATCCACCCCGGGGCCACCATCGGGCGCCGATTCTTCATCGACCACGGCATGGGTGTGGTGATCGGGGAGACCGCCATCATCGGCGACGACGTGATGCTGTACCACCAGGTCACCCTGGGCGGGCGCAGCCTCGACAAGGTCAAGCGCCACCCCACCCTCGAGGACCGGGTACTGGTCGGTGCCGGCGCCAAGCTGATCGGTGACATCACGATCGGTGCCGACGCCAAGATCGGCTCCAATGCCCTGGTCGTCAAGGACGTGGCCCCCGGCGCCGTGGTCGTCGCGGCGCCCGCCGTGCGCAAGAATGCGCCGGTGCCCGACGACATCTACGGCGACTGGAGCAGCCAGCTCTGAGCCCCCGGCTCTGGGACCGGGGCACCCGGCCCGACCACGACAACCCATCAACATTCGATCCTGGGCGACGGCCGCACCTGCGGCCGGCGCTCAGGCGTGTTCCTGCGCGATCTGTTCGTGGTGGCGGACGACCTCGGTCACGATGAAGGTCAAGAACTTCTCGGCGAACTCCGGGTCGAGCTGGGCGTCGACGGCCAGTGCCCGCAGCCGCTCGATCTGGCGCTGCTCACGGGCCGGGTCGGCCGGCGGCAGTCCCCCACGCGCCTTCAGCTCCCCGACCTGGCGGGTCACCTTGAAACGTTCTGCGAGCAGGTGCACCAGCGCCGCGTCCAGGTTGTCGATGCTGCCGCGCAACTGCTGCAGGCGCGCCACCACGGCGGCGTCGTCCAGCTGCGGGGCCGGGGGCTGGTCAACCACGTCAGTGCACCACGATCTCGATGCGCTGGAAGGACTTGACGTCGGTGTAGCCGGTGATGGCCATTGCCCGGCGCAGGGCCCCGGTCAGGTTCATCGAGCCGTCCGAGGTGTGCGAGGGGCCGACCAGGATCTCGGCGAGCGAGCCGACCTGGTCGAAGTGCACCCGCGCGCCGCGGGGCAGGGACTCGTGCCAGGCCTCGGCACCCCAGTGCCAGCCTCGTCCGGGGGCCTCGGTGGCGCGGGCCAGCGGGGCACCCACCATCACGGCGTCCGCGCCGCAGGCGATCGCCTTGGCGATGTCACCCGAGCGGCCGACCGAACCGTCGGCGATGACGTGCACGTAGCGCCCGCCCGACTCGTCCATGTAGTCACGACGGGCCTCGGCCACGTCAGAGATGGCGGTGGCCATCGGCACCTCGAGGCCGAGCACCTCACGGCTGGAATGGGCCGCGCCACCGCCGAAGCCGACCAGCACGCCGGCCGCCCCGGTGCGCATCAGGTGCATGGCGGTGCGGTAGTTCGCGCAGCCGCCGACGATGACGGGCACGTCGAGCTGGTGGATGAACTGCTTCAGGTTCAGCGGTTCGGCCACGTCAGAGACGTGCTCGGCCGAGACGGCGGTGCCGCGGATGACGAAGAAATCGGGCTGGCTGGCCACGACATGCTCGCCGAACTCCTGGGTGTTCTTGGGTGACAGGGAACCGGCGACCGGCACACCGGCGTCGCGGATCTCGTCCATCCGGGCGCGGATCAGGTCAGCCCTGATGGGTTGCGAGTAGACCTGCTGCAGTCGGGCGGTCGACTCGGCCGGGTCGCAGGTGGCCAGTTCCTCGAGGATCGGTTCGGGGTCCTCGTAGCGGGTCCACAGGCCCTCGAGGTTCAGCACCCCCAACCCACCCAGGCGGCCGACCTCGATGACGGTGGCCGGGGACATGATCGAGTCCATCGGGGCGGCCAGGATAGGGAACTCCAGCTGGACGGCGTCGATCTTCCAGCTCAGGTCGACCTGCTCCTCCCCGCGGGTGCGGCGGCTGGGAACAATGGCGACGTCGTCCAGGCTGAACGAACGTTCTGCCCGCTTGCTGCGTCCGATGTCGTACATGTGCCTGCCTATCGCGTCGAGGGGCGCGGGCCGTCCCCGCGCCGTGGAGTGCGGGGGCCACCCCGCGGTGACAATCTATCGGCTGTTGTAGTTCGGTGCCTCGACGGTCATCTGGATGTCGTGCGGGTGCGACTCACGCAGGCCGGCCGAGGTGATCCGCACGAAACGCCCGTTGCGGTGCAGTTCGCCGATGGTGCGCGCGCCGGAGTAGAACATCGACTGCCGCAGGCCACCGACCAGCTGGTAGGCGACCGCTTCGAGCGGGCCGCGGTAGGAGACCTGCCCCTCGATTCCCTCGGGGATGATCTTGTCATCGCTGGCCACGTCGGCCTGGAAGTAGCGGTCCTTGGAGAAGGAGGCCTTGCGCCCGCGGGCAGCCATCGCCCCCAGCGAGCCCATGCCCCGGTAGCGCTTGAACTGCTTGCCGTTGATGAAGACCAGTTCGCCGGGGCTTTCTTCGCAGCCGGCCAGCAGCGAGCCGAGCATCACGGTGTCGGCGCCGGCGACCAGCGCCTTGGCGATGTCACCGGAGTACTGCAGGCCACCGTCACCGATCACCGGCACACCCATCGGACGAGCAGCTCGCGCGGCGTCGTGGATCGCGGTCACCTGCGGCACGCCGACACCGGCCACCACGCGGGTGGTGCAGATGGAGCCCGGGCCCACGCCCACCTTGATGCCGTCGGCGCCGGCCTCGCACAGCGCCTTGGCCCCCTCGTAGGTGGCCACGTTGCCGCCGATGACATCGACGTCCTTCGCGGCGGCCTCGGCCTTGAGGCGCTTGATCATGTCGTAGACGCCCTTGGAGTGGCCGTGGGCGGTGTCGACCACGATCAGGTCCACCCCCTCTTCGACCAGGGCCATCGCCCGCTCCCAGGCATCGCCCCAGAAGCCGATGGCGGCACCGACGCGCAGCCGACCCTGGGGGTCCTTGGACGCGTGCGGGTACTTGTCGGTCTTGACGTAGTCCTTGAGCGTGATCAGGCCGCGCAGGCGGCCCTGCTCGTCGACCAGCGGCAGCTTCTCAATCTTGTGGGCGGCCAGCAGCTTGAGTGCTTCGTCCGGCTTGATACCGACCGGTGCGGTGACCAGCGGCATCGGGGTCATCACGTCACGCACCAGCCTGGTCGGGTCGTCCTCGAAGCGCATGTCACGGTTGGTGACGATGCCGAGCAGCACCCCGTCCTTGTCGATGACCGGCACGCCGGAGATGCGGTAGGTGGCGCACAGTTCCTCGGCCTCGGCCAGCGTCGCCTCGGGGGCGATGGTGATCGGCTGGTCGACCATGCCGGCCTCGGAGCGCTTGACCTGGTCGACCATGCGGGCCTGGTCCTCGATGGACAGGTTGCGGTGCAGGATGCCGAGCCCACCCTGGCGGGCCATCGCCACGGCCATGCGGGTCTCGGTGACGGTGTCCATCGCGGAGCTGACCAGCGGGATCTTGATGTCGATGCGCTTGGACAGGCGGGTGGTGGTGTCGACCTCGCTGGGGATCACGTCCGACTCCACGGGCTGGAGCAGAACATCGTCAAAGGTGAGTCCCAGGGCCCCGAACATGGGGGGCACTCCTGCCGCGGTGAGCTCGTAATCCACTCGTCTGCCTTTCCATCGACCGGGCTTCGAGTCTATCCACCGAGGCCGCTGAGCCAGAAAGTGAGAGCGGCGCTGGACGTCCACGTTCGCCACAGGCGTTAGGCGGGCGGCGCCCGGCGATAACCTGAAGCCACTATGACGACGACGTTCACCATTGAGCAGGCCACCGGACGCAGCGCACAGGAGCGGGAGGCCCTGCTGGCCGCCCCCGGGTTCGGCACGATCTTCAGCGACCACATGTCCCGGATTGACTGGACCGCCGACGGCGGTTGGCACGACCACCGGGTGGTGGGCTACGCCCCCTTCGCCCTCGACCCCGCCAGTGCGGTGTTCCACTACGCCCAGGAAGCCTTCGAGGGCCTGAAGGCCTACGCCCATGCCGACGGTTCGGTCTGGCGGTTCCGGGCAGACGTGAACGCCGAGCGTTTCCAGCGCAGCTGCCGTCGCCTGGGCCTGCCGGAGCTGCCGGTCGAGGACTTCCTGGCCAGCGTGGACGAGCTGGTCACCCTCGACCAGGCCTGGGTGCCGCGCGGCGAGGAGCAGAGCCTCTACCTTCGTCCGTTCATGTTCGCGCGCACCGCGGCACTGGCGGTCAAGCCGTCGACCCAGGTCACCTATGCGGTGATCGCCAGCCCCTCGGGTGCCTACTTCGGTGGCAGCGGCGTGGTGCCGGTCGACATCTGGTTCACCCGCAGTTACAGCCGCTCGGCCCCCGGCGGGACGGGCTTCGCCAAGTGCGGCGGCAACTACGCCGCCTCGATGGTCGCCCAGCAGGAGGCCGAGGCCAACGGCTGCAGCCAGGTCGGTTTCGTCGATGCCACCGAACACCAGTGGGTCGAGGAACTCGGCGGGATGAACCTGTTCGCGGTCAGCGCCGATGGTGAGCTGGTGACCCCGCAGCTGAGCGAGACCATCCTCGAGGGGGTCACCCGCGGCGCGGTGCTGACCCTGGTCGAGGATGCCGGGTTGTCGGTTACCGAGCGCCGGGTCAGCCTGGACGAACTGTATGAAGGCATCGATTCGGGCCACTTCACCGAGCTGTTCGCCTGCGGCACGGCGGCGGTGATCACCCCGGTGGCCTCCCTGAAGGACGAGGACGGCCAGCACGTGGTCAGCGGCCGCGAGCCGGGCGCCACCACGCTGGCGCTGCGCCAGCAGCTGACCGACATCCAGTACGGCCTGGCCGAGGACCGGCACGGCTGGATGCACCGCATCGTCTGAGCCACTGGCCCAGCCTCCGTCCCGGGTTTGCAGCGCCACGCTGAGTCCGCACGTCTGCCCGACGTGCAAACGCCAACTGGGCCTGCAAACGACAACTGGGCCTGCAAACGACAACTGGGGCTGTAAGCGCCAGCTGGGGCGGCAGCCATGACCTGATTCCTGAGACTTGACACAAGTTCGCCCAGGACTCTTGCGGCGCAAGGTACTTCGCGAGTACCTTGTGAGGCATGGCAGCTGTCCAGGCGGTGACACAACTTCGTCGAGGGGTGCTCGAGCACTGCGTGCTCGCGCTCCTGCAGGACGACTTGCGCTACGGCTACGACCTGGTGACCGAGCTCTCCGAGGCAGGCCTGCTGGCCAGCGAAGGCACCATCTACCCGCTGCTCAGCAGGCTCCGCAAGGAAGGCCTGGTCGAGACCACGTGGGCCGAGTCACCCTCGGGCCCTCCCCGCCGGTACTACTCCCTCACCACCGCCGGACACCACGCGCTGGCCGAGTTCCGGGACGCATGGAGCGCACTGAAGCTCTCCGTCGATGACATCCTCTCTGGAAGGCAAGGATGATGATGACTGCACTGGACCACTGGTTCGTTGTCGACTACCTGGCACGCCTGCGCGCCGAGGCCCAACGACTCCCCCGCGAGCAGGCCGACGAACTGGTCGCCGACATCGAGAACCACCTGCTCGACGCCTTTGAACAGCCTCCCCTGTCCGGCGACCCGACCGAGGCGCAGATCCTCGAGGTGCTCGAGCGGCTCGGCACGCCCGCAGAGCTGGTCGATGCGGCCGGCGCCCCGCCGATGCCGCCGCCCATGAACGTCGCCCCGACCAAGACGAACCGCGGACGAGCCGAGGCCGGTGCGGCGGTCCTGCTGGTGCTCGCCGCACTCGTGTTCGTCCTCTGGTTCATCTCCATCCCGATGTGGGTCGTCGGGCTGGTCCTGCTGCTGGTGTCCTCCCGGTGGACGCCGGGCCAGCGGGTGCTGGGCGCCCTGTCCTGGGGCACGCTGCTGCCGATGGTGTGGGTGATGGGCGCGACCACGGCGACCGTGACCACCTGCGAGGGCGAGGGCTGCACGCCGCCCGAGGTGGGCCTGACCACGCTCAACTACGTGGCGATCGGGTTCACCGTCGTCTACCTGGCCTTCGTCGTGTGGGCCTCGGTCCGGCTCATCCGGGCCGCCCGCCAACCCTGAGCCCGCCACCGGAACACAAACACCGCGGGGCCCCTCCCGAATGGAAGGGGCCCCGCGGTGTGTCCGGAGAGGGAGGCTCAGGCGTCCTCGTCCTCGACCTTCTCGACGACCAGCGTTTCGGTGGTCAGCAGCAGCGACGCGATGGAGGCTGCGTTGGCCAGCGCGGAACGGGTGACCTTGACGGGGTCGATGACACCGACATCGAGCAGGTTCTCGTAGGCACCGGTCTTGCCGTTGTAGCCCTGGCCGGGCTCCAGCTCGGCAACGCGGGAGACCACCACGTAGCCGGACTCGCCACCGTTCTCGGCGATCCAGCGCAGCGGCTCACGCACGGCCTTGGCCACGATCAGGGCGCCGGTGCGCTCGTCGTCGGCCAGACCGAGGCCGTCCTCCAGCACGCGGGCAGCGTGGATGATGGCAGAGCCGCCACCGGCGACGATACCCTCCTCGATGGCTGCACGGGTGGCCGAGACGGCGTCCTCGATGCGGTGCTTCTTCTCCTTCAGCTCCACCTCGGTGGCGGCGCCGACCTTGATCACGCAGACGCCACCGGCGAGCTTCGCGATGCGCTCCTGGAGCTTCTCGCGGTCCCAGTCGGAGTCGGTGCGCTCCACCTCGGCACGCAGCTGCGCCACGCGCGCGGCGACCTCGGCGTGGGCGCCGGCACCGTCAACGATGGTGGTGGCGTCCTTGGTGACGACGACGCGGCGGGCGCGCCCGAGCACCTCGAGGCCCACCTGGTCGAGCTTGAGGCCGACCTCGGGGGCGACGACCTGGCCACCGGTCAGGATGGCGATGTCCTCGAGCATGGCCTTGCGGCGGTCGCCGAAGGCCGGGGCCTTGACGGCCACCGAGGTGAAGGTGCCGCGGATCTTGTTCACGACCAGGGTCGACAGCGCCTCGCCGTCGACGTCCTCGGCCACGATGAACAGGGTGCCCTGGGCGCCGATGACCTTCTCGAGCAGCGGCAGCAGGTCGTTCATCGAGCTGATCTTGCCGGAGTGGATCAGCACGTAGGGGTCCTCGAGGACGGCCTCCATGCGATCACTGTCGGTGACCATGTAGGGCGACAGGTAGCCCTTGTCGAACTGCATGCCCTCGGTGAACTCGAGCTCGGTGCCGAAGGTGTTCGACTCGTCGACGGTGATCACACCGTCCTTGCCGACCTTGTCGAAGGCATCAGCGATGAGGGCGCCGATCTGGGCGTCGCGCGAGCTGATGGTGGCGACGTTGGCCATGTCCTCGGTGGTCTCAATGGCACGCGAGAGGCTGCGCAGCTCGTCGATGACGGCGTTGACGGCCTTGTCGATGCCCCGCTTGAGGCCGATCGGGTTGGCCCCCGAGGCGACGGCGCGAAGACCCTCGTGGACGAGGGCCTGGGCCAGCACGGTGGCGGTGGTGGTGCCGTCGCCGGCAACATCGTTGGTCTTGGTGGCGACCTCCTTGGCGAGCTGTGCGCCAAGGTTCTCGTAGGGGTCCTCAAGGTCGACTTCGCGGGCCACCGTGACGCCATCGTTGGTGATGGTCGGTGCGCCGAACTTCTTGTCGAGGACGACGTAGCGTCCCTTGGGGCCGAGGGTCACCTTCACGGTGTTGGCGAGCAGGTCGACGCCACGCTCGAGCGAGCTGCGTGCCTCCTCGTCAAACTGAAGGGTCTTTGCCATGTGTGTTACCAGTCCTTAGTCAGAGAGCCTGGTCAGCAATCACTTGCTGACGACGGCGAGGATGTCGCGGGCGTTCAGCAGCAGGTACTCAACACCGTCGTACTTGACCTCGGTGCCGCCGTACTTGCTGAAGATCACGACATCGCCCTCGGCGACGTCGAGGGGAACGCGGTTACCGTTGTCATCGATGCGACCGGGACCGGTGGCGACGACCTTGCCCTCCTGGGGCTTCTCCTTGGCGCTGTCGGGGATGTACAGGCCCGATGCGGTGGTCTGCTCGGCGTCGAGAGGCTGAACGAGGACGCGGTCCTCGAGCGGCTTGATCGTGGGTGCCACGTCAAACCCCTTTCTGTGTCTGTGTCTGCCTGGGGCAGTTGATGTGCAAACAGGTGCCGGGTGGGAACGTCGTCGCGGTGCCGCCCCCGTGGCGTTGGCACTCTCACATACCGAGTGCCAATGACAAACCTATACCCGGGTTGGCACTCGTTCAACTCGAGTGCCAACGAATCGTGCTGGTCGGGGCTGGCAGACTGGCACCCATGAGTCATGAGTCGGGCCCCGGCCTGAGCGACGACGAGATCCGCCGCTACCACCAGTTGCGCCGCGAACTGGGGACGAACTCGGCCCCGCGCGGGGTGCGTCCGATCCTGGCCGCCGTGGTGGCGACCCTGGTGTGGCTGCTGCTGGTGGGGCCGCTGACCGCCGGCACGGGGCAGTCACTGTCCGGGGCCACCCGCAGCGGGCAGGCCAGCTACGCCGACTGCTCCCGCAAGTGGCAGTCGTTCGGGCAGACCTGGGCCTGCGATGCCCGGGTCACCTGGGCTGACGGCGCCACCGAGAACGTCACGGTCACCTCACCGACGGATGTGACCGACCAGCAGGGCCCGGTGGTGGTGCGACACAGCCTGGGCCGGTTCAACACCAACACCGGCACGGCCAACCGTGGCGCCGCCCACGTCGTGTCCGCCGACCACCCGCACGGCTCGCAGTGGTGGAACAACCGCTGGGTGCTCTCGGTCGTCGGCGTGCTGCTGGTCTGGACCCTCGCCGGGGTGGCGATCACGCGCTCGTCGCGCCGCTGACCCATCCACCCAGTAGCCTCGTGGGGATGACCACGCCACCCAACCCCCCTGCCAGCGACCCGTCGGAAGCCCTGTTCGACCAGGTGCTCGACCTGCCCGGCGGCGCCACCTTCAGCATCAACGGGTTCCTGGACAGTCTGGACGCGGCAGCCGACCGGCTGCTCGCCGAGGGTGGACGGGCCCAGCATGCGCTGCAGGTCGGTGCGGGTGAGGCCAGCGCCGGACCGGTCACGGTGAAGGTCAACGCCGCCGGCCAGCTGCTCGCCGTCGGCTTCACCGACGAGATGGCGCAGACCTCGACCACCGGACTCAACCGTCACTTCATGCGAGCCCTGACCGATGCCACCCGCTCGGCCAACCAGGGCCTGTCGTCCGCAATGGGCGGCTCTGTCGGGTCGCTGATCGCCCAGGCGGCGCCGCCGGCCGAGGACGACCTGCCCGGCGCTCCCCCGGCCCGCCCCGAGCTGGTCGAGGCACCCGCGCCGGCACCCGGGGAGGCGCCGCCGCTCGAGATGCCCAAGGACCCGGTGCTCGACGAGTGGTTCTCGATGCTCGACGACATCGACCCGGCACATTTCGCCGAGGGGCTGGAGAAGATGCTGCAGGTCGCGCCCTTCGAGGTGCCCGACCTGACCGGCAAGACCGGGGCCCAGATCGACGCCGAGTTCGCCGCCGAGAACCAGCGCATCTCTGACAACGTCATGGCGCTGCAGCCCGAGCTGCAGGCCCTCGAGGTGACGGTGGTCGCCAAGGCGGTGGACGTGAGCGTCAACGCCGCCGGCGTGGTCACCGGGGTCAGCTTCCACGCCCCTGCCCTGGGCATGGCCCCTGCCGAACTGGCCACCGAACTGCTCGCGACCTGGGGTCGGGCCGGCGCCGAGGCCGCGCAGCAGACCCACGAGCTGCTTGCCCGCGGCGGGGTTGGTACCGACGACCCGTCCCTGGCCCTGCTGCAGCCACCCACCCCCACCGTCATCGATGACGAGCCCGAGCAGCCTCGGTGACCACCACACCCACCCCGCGGAGGAAGAATGTCTGAGTTCTCGGTACAAACCTCGGCCCTGCACGAGGCCGCCACCCAGGTGACCAGCAGCGGCGGCGCGTTGAAGTCGGCTGCCGGGGGCATGCAGGAGCCCGACTCGATGATGCTCGGCATCTTCATGACGCCATTCCTGTCAGCCGTGCTCCCGGGCCTCGCGGGCCTGTTGAAGGGCACCGTCAATGGGGCCGGGCACGCCCTGGAGGTGTTCGGGGAACGCCTGTCGCACACCGCACAGGAGTACGACCAGATGGAGGACGAGGGCGCCCGGCTCTCCGCGACGATCATGAAGGTGGACTGAGCCATGACCGCAGGACTGGGAGCACCCCCGATCGTCGCCGACATCCAGACCGTCGGCGATGCGTTCTCCGAAGGGGTCGGCCTGTCGACCGTGACCGCCGCCGCCAACATCGGCATGTCTGCCCTCGGCGCCTTCCTGGACCCCATCGCCTGGGTGGTGGGGCAGCTGATGGAGCCGATCTACAACTGGATCTGCGACAACGTGCAGTTCGTCAAGGACGCGCTGAACCTGCTGCTGGGCAATCCTGATGCGGTCCATGCCGTGGGCGAGTGCGTCACCGCGATGGGTGACCAGGTCGAGAGCGAGGCGCAGTCGGCGTACTCGACCATGATGGGGCTGCTCAACCACTGGACCGGCCCGGCCGCTGACGCCTTCAAGGTGGCCGTGACCGCGATCTACATGGCCGAGCTGGCTCAGGCCGCGGTGCTGCGCGGCTGCGGCGGGGCGATCAAGGTCGTCGCCGGCGTGGTCGACATGGTCAAGCAGTTCATCATCGGCCTCGGCAAGGAGGGGATCAACCAGCTGATCTCGAAGGGGGTCATGTCGGTCCTGGCGAGCTTCGTGACCTTCGGTGCCGCGTTCGCCGCCTACACCGCCTGGGCTGCCGGCAAGGTGGCCTCGTTGTTCGCGAAGGTGTCGGGGCTGCTGCGCAAGCTGGCCAAGTTCGGCGCCGACAACACCACCCAGTTCAGCAAGTTGAGCGGGCTGCTGCGCAAGGCCGAGGGCATCTTCGCCAAGCTCGAGATGGGCTTCCTGCGCCAGGTGCACCTGGCTGACCAGGCCGCGGGGCACGCCCAGAGCGCCCAGCACCAGGCCGGCCAGGCCGACGGCATGAACTCCGCGGCCCAGCACGCGGGTTCGGATGCCCCCGGGTACAACCAGGGCGCCGCCGATGCCACCGCCAGCGCCCAGCAGCACACCCAGCAGTCGCATGACACCCGCCCCGACCCGCTCGGCCCGACAGCCCCGAATGCCGTCGATGCAGCCAACTCCGCGGCGTCCAACGCCGAGGACCGCGAGCAGCCGTAGCGACCCTCAGGTCGCGCGCCCCCCAGTCACCGAAGACCAGTCGCGGACGATCAGCTGCCTGCCCGGGCGACGTGCAGTGCCACCACGCTGCCCTCGACCCGGGCCAGCACCAGCGTGGCTGCCCGGTTCCCGCGGGGGGCCAGGCTGCGCCGCAGCTGGGCGGGGTCGACATCGAGCAACCCGCCGCTGCCGCGTTTCTTGATCTCCAGGGTGCCGATGTCGTGGTTACGCACCCACTGCTTCAGCGGCTTCGTCCGCGCGTCGAGCACGTCGAGCACCCGGAAGCTGGTCATGAACGGCCCGTCGAGGGGCTCGTCGGACGAGTAGTAGCCCGCCTGTGCGTCGAGTTGGACGAGGTCGTCAGCCCGGGCGCCGACCAGTTGTGCCCGGCTCAGGGCGGGATCGGGTTCGTGGACGAAGCCGCCCAGTGGCCCGAGCGGTGGAACCTTGGGCGCCTCGCCGCTGAGACTGTGGACGATGCCGTCGCGACCGATTGCCACGGCCTCAAGCGGCGCCATGCCATCGATGCCCGACCACAGTGTGGTTTCGACAGCCGCACCGGCATGGCTCACGTGGCTGGTCGCCACCGCCGGCAGCACGGTGCGGTCGATGCCGGGGCCCAGCTTCACCACCGTGGGGCGAGGCGCCTCGACCAGTGACAGGACGAACGACCACGGTGGGCTGAGGTCCTCCAGCCGCCAGGAGCGCCCCTTGGCGTTGCGCCGGGCGGGGTCGACCATGATGGCGGTGGTGTCGGGCAGGTCGGCCAGCAGGTCGTGGACCAGGAGCGTCGCATCGCCGTCGACGACCCGTCCCCCGGTCGGCCCCGGGTGACTGCCGGCGGGGTGACTGCCGGCGGGGTGACTGCCGGCGGGGTGGCTGCCGGACGGGTGGTGACGGGCCAGGTTGTGGCGTGCGACGGCGGCGGTGTCGGGGTCCAGCTCGACGGCCACCACCTGCAACCCGGCCTCCAGCGCGGCCAGCCCATCGGCGCCGATCCCGCAGCCGAGGTCCAGCAGATGGGTGGCGCCGGCCTCGACGAGCCGCGTGAACCGCCACCGGGAAACCTCGGGACGGGTGGCCTGTTCGAGACCGTCGGCGGTGAACAGCAGGTGCCGGGCCTGTGCACCGAACTTCCCCACGGCCCGGCGGCGCAGCGCCTCCTGCTGCAGGGCAGCGGTGGCTAGTTCAGGGCCGAAGCGTGCCCGCAGCCGACCGACCGCCTGCACTGAGCCGGGGTCCGGCTGGGCGGCGGCGAGATCGAGCGCCTCGACTCCTTCAGCTGTGGTCAGCCTCACGGTGGTCGCGCTCATGCTGCCGACAGTAGCGGTGGTGGCAAGCGGCGACCAGCGCGCCAAGAGGTCCGACTCACCCACCCAGTGTGTACAGCTTGCCGAACACGATGATCACCGGCATTCCCGGACCTGCCGCTTCCAGGCTCGACCGGGCCGGGCTGCGGTTGCCAGCACACTCACCGACCAGCCCACCGGGTGCCCGTCGCGATAAGGCAGCACCCCGTGGAACTGCGGCACGGACTCGTCGAAGACCAGTGGGATGAAGTGGCGGTCACCTTCCCACATCGGCAACCGGTCCAGGGCGTCGATGCGTTCCCAGGTCAGCACGCCCTCGTCGTTCTCGGTGGGCACCTGGCCGGTGAAGGCATCGACCACGAAGATGAACCCGAAGTGGTCGGCACCGTCTCGTCCGAAACCGGGCCATGACACGGTGCCGCGCAGCCGTAGCGAGGTGGCCTGGATGCCGGCCTCCTCACGCAGTTCGCGGCGGATGCAGGCGACCACGTCCTCGTCGGCCTCGAGCTTGCCGCCGAGCCCGTTGTACTTGCCGTGCTGTTCGTCATCGGCGCGCGCCACCCGGTGGCACATCAGCACCCGTTCGCCGTCGGGGTGTCGGACGAAGGCGAGCGTGGTCATGACCGGGGTGATCACGGTTCAGCCCTTGCGGCGTTCGCGCAGGGTCTGCAATTCGCGCCGCTCGGCGGCGCTGAGGCTGTGGATGCCGTTGGCGTTGATCTTGTCGAGCAGTTCGTCAATGCGCTGGGCATCCGAGGTGCGGCGGCGTTCCTGGCGGGCGGCCTGCCGCGACTTCTTCGGTGCGGCCGCCAGGGTCTGGCGGGCGCGACGCTTCCCCGGGATCCAGTCGTAGTCACCGAGCAGGCCCAGGCTGCGGGCCAGGATCGCGACCAGGACGAAGGAGACCAGCAGGCTGACCAGGCTGCCGATCGAGCGCACGGCGATCATCGTCAGCAGTTGCATCGCCACGATGACCAGGCCGATCACCCAGGCCGGGATGCCGAAGAAGAAGGGCCGCCGGGGGTTGTCGGCGATCCACAGCAGGATCAGCAGCAGTTGGATCGAACCGAGGCCGAGCATGAAGCCACCGCCGAGCAGCAGCCCGATGCCCAGGGAGAGCACAGTCAGGATGGCCCAGCAGCCCACGTAGAGCCAGGCCATCGGTCGGCGACCGATCTCGCGTTCCAGGTCGCCGCCGAAGAACCACAGCATGACGAGGGTGACCAGTGACCACAGCGAGACCTGGTCGAGCCAGGGCCAGGTGACCAGGCGCCAGACCTGCCCGTCCAGCACGGCGCTGGGGATGAAGGTGGCCAGCGCCGTCAGGCCGGGCACGAAGGCGGACACGACGATGCCGATGGCGCCGAGCAGGACGACGGCGATGGTGCTGGTCACCTCGAGCCGGCCGAGGCGGAACCATCCATCCGAGGGTGACATGCTGAACGAGCTCACCTGACAAGCCTGCCAGACTCCCGGTAGGGACTCAGACCAGGATGCGCGAGACCGGCAGGCCGGAGTCAGCGGAGATGTCGAAGGAACTGGGGGGCCGGTCAGCCTTGACCACCTGCACGCCCAGGGCGGCGATCATGGCGCCGTTGTCGGTGCACAGGGCGGGTCGGGGGCGCCGCAGTTCGATGCCGGCGGCGCTGGTGCGTTCCTCGAGCAGGGTGCGCAGCCGGGAGTTGGCGGCCACTCCCCCGCCGATGAGCATGTGCTGGACCCCGTGGTGCTGGGCAGCGTCGACGGCCTTCGCGGTGAGCACGTCGGCGACCGCTTCCTGGAAGCTGGCGGCGACGTCGTTGACGGGGACGCCGAGCCCGTCGCGCCGGCGGGTCTCGACCCAGCGGGCGACCGCGGTCTTCAGGCCGGAGAAGGAGAAGTCGAAGCGGTGGCGCTCGAGGTCGTGCTTCGCGGTCAGCCCGCGGGGGAAGCGGATGGCGGTCGGGTCACCATCCTGGGCGGCCTGGTCGATGACCGGGCCGCCCGGGTAGGGCAGGTCGAGCAGCCGGGCGACCTTGTCGTAGGCCTCACCGGCGGCGTCGTCGATGGTGGCGCCGATCTCGACGATGTCGGTGGCGATGTCGTTGACCAGCAGCAGCGAGGTGTGCCCGCCGGAGACCAGCAGCGCCACGCAGGGGGTGGGCAGGTCCCCATGGTCGAGCAGGTCGACGGCCACGTGCCCGGCCAGGTGGTTGACGCCGTAGAGGGGCTTGTTGAGCCAGGCGGCGAGGGCTTTGGCGCTGGCCAGGCCGACGACCAGGGCACCCATCAACCCGGGGCCTGCGGTCACGGCAATGCCGTCCAGGTCGGCCAGGTCGACGTCAGCTTCGGCGCAGGCCCGCTGCAGGGTGGGCACCATCGCCTCCAGGTGGGCGCGGGAGGCGACCTCGGGCACGACGCCGCCGAAGCGGACGTGCTGCTCGACCGAGGAGGCAACCTCGTTGGCCAGCAGGTCATTACCCCGGACGATGCCGACTCCGGTCTCGTCGCAGGACGATTCGATACCGAGTACGAGTGGTTCAGCCACGGTGGTCTCCTTGGTTGGTCCCCCGGGTCATCCCCCGCAGGTCACACTGCATCACGTGGGCGTGCAGGCCGGTGCCGTAGTAGTCGCGGCGGGTGTCGATGGTGGTGAAGCCGAGTAGTTCGTAGAGGGTGAGCGCGGCGGTGTTGTCGTGGCGGACTTCCAGCAGCATCCGTTCGGCCCCCCGGTCGCCGGCCCACAGCGCGCCGGCGGTGATGAGTTGGCGGGCCAGTCCCAGGCCGCGGTGGGTGGGGCGCACCAGCACCCGGTGCAGGTCGACGATCTCGAAGGCCACCGCGAAGGTGGCCGCGGCCATCAGGTCGCGGTCGCGCTGGACGACGACCAGCCGGTCGGCGACCTCGAGTTCATCGCGCCACAACTGCGCCGACCAGCGTTCCCCGGGGGCGAAGCAAGCCCGGTCGAGCTCGGCCAACTGGTCGGCGTCGGCCACGGTGGCTCGTTCGGGCATCACGCCGGTTCACCCTTCAGCCGGCCAGGGCGGCTGGTCGACTTGCGGCGGGGGGTCAGCCCGGTCGGCAGCAGCGTCGACTTGCGGCTGGTCGGCACTGTGGCGTCGGGTTTGCGCAGGTAGAGCGGTTCGAGGCCCGCATCGGGAAGGTCGGCCCAGTCGGTGGCCATCACCGCGGCGCTGAGTGCCTCGACGCCGAAGCCGGCGCGTCCGGTCAGGGTGGCGCCGGGCCCGGTGACGGGCAGGTCGGGCAGCTCGGCGGGGTCGGTGACGTGGGGGCCGTCCAACCGGGTGCCAGTGGCGTCGTGGCGGGCCCAGTAGACCTGCTTGCGGCGGGCGTCGATGACGCTGAGGAACTCCTCGGGGGCGTCGCCGGCGCGGACGGCCTGGCGGGCGATCACGTCAAGGCTGCACACCCCGTGCGGGGTGGCACCGGCCAGGGCGGCGAGCGTGGCGGCGGTGACGATGCCGACCCGCAGCCCGGTGAACGGGCCCGGCCCGACCCCGACGACGAACTCGGTGATGCCCGAGACCGGGATGCCGGCCTCGGCGCACAGCTGTTGCACCATCGGGGCGAGCGCCTCGGTGTGGGCGCGGGTGTCTTCCAGCCGTGCCTCGGCGACCAGGTCACCGTCGCGGGCCAGCGCGGCGCACACGACCGTCGAGGTGTCGACGGCGAGGGTCCAGCGGGTCTCAGGCATGCGCGGCCTCCTGCGGGGTGTGGTCGACATCGGTGAGCTGGTCACGCAGGCTGTCGTTCCAGCGGGGGCCCTCACCCCAGACCATGACGGTGCGGGTCTCCTCGTCGGGGTCGTCGGAGCGTTGGATCTCGACGTGCAGGGCCGAATCGGACAGGCCCTCGACCAGTCCCGCACCCCACTCGACCAGGGTGACCGAGGTGGGCAGGGTCTCGTCGAGGTCGAGGTCGTCGACCTCTGCGGCGGAGCCCAGCCGGTAGGCGTCGACGTGCACCAGGTCGGGCCCGACGTGGCGGCTGCGGTGGATGCGGCTGATCACGAAGGTCGGTGAAATCACCTGGCCCTCGACGTCCAGCCCGGCGGCCAGGCCCTGGGTGAAGGTGGTCTTGCCGGCCCCGAGGTCACCGGAGGCAACGACCAGGTCACCGGCCCGCAGCACCCCGGCGACCCGGGAGCCCAGGTGTTGCATGGCCGCGCCGTCGGCGACCTCGAAACGCAGCGGGAGTTCTCGTCCCATGATGTGGCCGAGCGGCACCTCGCGCACGATGCTGAAGCCGTGCCGCTGCCACATGCGCAGGTTGGCCGGGAACTCCCGGCGCGACAGCAGTTCGAGGTGGGTGGCGCCCAGGTCGGCGGCCACCATCGCGCCGGCGCGGATGATCGCCGAGCCGACCCCGAACCGGCGGAAGTCCGGCACCACGCTGACCCGGTGCATCCCCGAGACCCGGGAGCCATCGGGGCGTTGCACCGGTGCGCTGACCTGCAGGGACGCCGCAGCCACCCCGTCGACCTCGGCCAGCACGATCTCGCCGTCGACCATGGTCTCGCGGACGTCGGCGATGGTGTCCGACAGCGCTGCGGCGGGCGGGTCGACCGGCGGACGAGCCGCGAAGGCTGCCCGCACCACGCCCAGGACCGCGGCAGCATCGTCCGGGGTGGCGAGCCGGATGACGACCTCGGGCTCGGGTCCGGTGTGGGGCTCAGCGGGCTGGTTCACAACGCTCCATCCTATGCCTGCCGCAGCAGGAGTGCTCAGTTGTCGCGGTTCCAGCCGCCGGCTTCGGCAACCCGCTGCTTGCCGCGGTAGCCACCACCCTTGTTGCCGCGGTAGCCACCGCCCTTGTTGCCGCGGTAGCCACCGCCCTGACCGCGGTAGCCGCCACGGCCACCTTCGGGGCGGGGACGACGGGCCGTCTGCCGGGGGGCGACCAGCGCCTTGAAGTCGTCCTCGGAGATCGGCTCGGAGGACGGTTCGGCAGCACCGGTCAGTTCGACCAGGGCCTCGTCGTCGGGGCGGACCTCGACGGGGTCGACCTTCACACCGGTGGAGCCAATCATCCGCAGGGTCTGGCGGCGCTGGTGGGGCAGCACGATGGAGACAACCACGCCCTCCTCACCGGCGCGGGCGGTGCGCCCGGCACGGTGGGTGTAGTCCTTGCCGTTCATGGGCGGGTCGAGCTGCAGTACGAGCGAGACCTCGTCGACGTGGATGCCGCGAGCGGCCACGTCGGTGGCGACCAGGACGGGCAGGGTGCCCTCCTTGAAGGCAGCCAGGATGCGGGCACGGGCGCCCTGGGTCAGGCCGCCGTGCAGTGCACCGGCCATCACGCCCGCCTCACGCAGCTGGGTGGCGACCCGGTCGGTGCCGAGCTGGGTGCGGGCGAAGATGACGGTGCGGCCCTCGCGGTTGGCGATGCGGGCGGTGACCTCGTTCTTGTCGTGGGGCTTCACCAGCAGCACCTCGTGGCGCATGGTGGTCACCGAGGCCTTGCCGGAGTCGACCTCGTGCAGGGCGGGGTCGGACATGTACTTCTTGACCAGGCGGTTGACGGCCCCGTCGAGGGTGGCCGAGAACAGCAGCTTCTGGCCGCCTTCGGCGACAGCGTCGAGCAGGGTGGTGACGGCCGGCATGAAGCCCAGGTCGGCCATGTGGTCGGCCTCGTCCAGCACGGTGAGCTGCACGTCGGACAGGTCGGCGGTGCCCTGCTCGAGCAGGTCGATCAGCCGGCCGGGGGTGGCCACGACGATGTCGGTGCCCTTGTCGAAGGCCTTGGTCTGCGGGCCGTAGGACATGCCGCCGGCGACCAGCACCAGCTTGAGGTTGAGCGAGGCGGCCAGCGGCGAGAGCACGTCGGCGACCTGCAGCGCGAGTTCGCGGGTCGGCACCAGCACCAGCGCCCGCGGGGTGCGGTGGCCGGGGCGGGTGTGCGGGGCCTCGGGGTCCTGCGAGAGGCGGGTGACCAGCGGCAGGCTGAAGGCCAGGGTCTTGCCCGAGCCGGTGCGGGCGCGGCCCAGCACGTCGCGGCCGGCCAGCGCATCGGGGATGGTGGCCACCTGGATCGGGAAGGGCTCGGTGATGCCGCGCTTGGTCAGCATGGCCACGATCTCGTCGGGCAGGCCCAAGGTGCTGAAGCCACCCTCGTGGTCGACGCCGGAGGTGTCGAGATCGGTGACCTCCTCCTGCTCCCAGCTCATCACGTCGAGGGCGGCGTCGTCCTGGGGTCGGTCGTCGCGCTCGAAGCGGGGACGGTCGTGACGGTCGTCGCGCTCGAAACGGGGGCGGTCGTGGCGGCGGGGACGCTCGTCGCGGTCGAAGTCCCGGCCGGCCCAGGAGCGGCCCCCGCGGTCTTCACGGGCACGCACGTCGCCACCCCAGCGGCCGTCACGGGCCGGACGGCCACGACGGTCGTCGCGGTCATTGAACCGGGGACGGTCGTCGCGGTCGAAAGAGCGGCGCTCATCGCGGTTGTCGAAGCGCGGCCGGTCGTCCCGCTTGACCGAACGGCGGTCATCACGGTCATTGAAGCGCGGACGGTCGTCCCGGTTGAACGAACGGCGGTCGTCGCGGTCATTGAAGCGGGGCCGGTCGTCCCGGTTGAAGGGACGGCGGTCATCGCGGTCGTTGAACCGGTCGCCACGCTCATTGAAGCGGGGACGGTCGTCGCGGCTGAACGAACGACGGTCGTCGCGGTCATTGAAGCGCGGGCGGTCGTCCCGGTCGAAGGAGCGGTCGCTGCGCTGGGCGCGATCGGTGCCGGTGCGCTCGCCGTCCCGATTCCAGACGGGGGCGAACTCGCCGCTGCGGCCGCCGCGGTTGCGAGGGCCGTGGCCGCGCTGGGAGCGTTCGGCGGCCGACCAGCGCTTCTTGGGGGTTCCGTCGGCCTTGTGTGACTTGGGCCCGCGGCCCTTGGCGGCCTTCGGGCCGCGCTTGTTGGAGGTCTTGTCAGAAGACATGGAGAAGTCCTTCCCGCCCGGGGGCGGTTCGCCGCGGTGCGGCAGGTGACATCACCGGCACGGGGCCGGCGACACGGTCAGTTGCACGTCGAAGTACCAACTCGAAGTTGGGCTCCAGTGCCAGGGATCCTCGGCGCAGCATCGTGCTCGCTGCAGTACCGACAGTGGTGATGGGGCGAATTCGTCGCTTGTCCCTCGTCCCCACGCCTGGTGGGGCTCCCTGCAACTGATTCGCATCGCCGACGGAACTCATCCGTCAGGCGGACGGGCATCGGGCCCGTGACGTCTGCCAACTCTACCTTGTCAGGGCAGGATTGTTGAAATCGCCGACGAGGCTCGGGTGGAGTCCCGTGTGGGATGTCTGTGCTGCCAGTCCCCCACAAACAAGTAGCCAGCAGCCCGATCTCGGGGTTTTGACACCAGTGGAGGCCGCTGGCTACTTGTTTGCCGGACGCCCAACGACGCGGGCCGGCCTCAGAGTGCAGTGATGAGCGGTTGCGGCTGGGCCGACTGCGACACCGTGCGGATCGCGTGCTCGTAGTGGCCCACCAACTGCGCGCACAGCGCGGGCCAGGTGCGCTCGCGGACCGTCTCACGGCAGGTGATGGCGAAGGCTTCCCGCTTGGCGTCATCACCGACCAGGTCGGCCACGTACCCGCGCATCCCCTCCAGGTCCCCGGGTTCGTAGAGCCAACCGGTGTACGAGGGTGCCACCAGGTCGATGGGCCCACCCTTGCGGGGGGCGACGACAGGAACGCCGGAGGCCTGCGCCTCCTGCAGGGTCTGGCCGAAGGTCTCCATCTCGCCGGTGTGCACGAACACGTCGAAACTCGCCAGCGACACCGCGAGGTCTTCGCCCGACTTGGGGCCGGTGAAGATGGCCGAGGGCATCAGCTGCTTCAGCTCGTCCTCGAGGGGGCCGCCGCCGATGATCACCAGCTGGGTGCCGGGCAGGTCGGCGAGCACCCTCAGGTCGGCCACGCTCTTCTCGGGGGCGAGCCGACCCATGTAGCCCACGATCTTCTCCCCACCCGGGGCCCATTCCCGCCGCAGCTCCTCCGAACGCTTGTCGGGGTGGAACCGGACGGAGTCGACGCCCCGGGCCCAGATGCCGACCCGCGGGATGCCCCGGGCGACCAGCTGGTCACGCGCCACCGTGGAGGGCGCGAAGTTCAGGGTGGCCAGGGAGTGCGCCTGCCGCAGGCGCCGCCAGAACACCGACTCGAGGTGCGGCACGCCGTACCGCGAGGCGTAGGTGGCCACATCGGTCTGGTAGATCGCCACGCTCGGCAGGCCCAGGTGGGCGGTGGCGAGCATCCCCTTGTAGCCCATCATCACCGGTGCGGCGACGTGGACGACATCGGGCTCGTTGTCGTCGAGGATCTTGGCCATCGCGTAGGTCGTCGTCCCGACCACGCGGACGTCGCTGTAGCCGGGCAGGCCGATGGAGGGCACCGTGACCACCGGGAAACCGAGGTACTGCTTGGGTGTCCTGCCGGGGTCATGCGGTGCGACGACGAAGGCGTCGTGGCCGGTGGCGCGCAGGTGCTCGAGTACCCGCAGGACCGAGTTGGTCACACCGTTCACCTGGGGCAGGAACGATTCGGCGATGATGGCAACCCGCATGGTCGGCAGTCTAGCCACGAGATCACCCGCCCAGCCCCGTCGTGGACGACGACGCGGGTGAACAACTGGTGACAGGCCTGAGCCCAGCGGTCAGACCGACGGTGCCCGGTCGGTGGCGGCGGCCCAACCGCTGATGATGTCGGGGAAGGTCTGGGCCAGCAGTTCGGGGGGCCGAGGCCCGGGGTAGGACACCCCGGCCAGGGCCTGCAGGGAGGCGGCCACGGCCGCCGCTTGCGGGGCCCGCACACCGGCTGCCATGAGCGCGCCGCAGGCACCGGCCAGCACGTCACCGGAACCGGCCTGGGCCGCCCAGGCGGGTCCGCGGACGGCCAGCAGCACGCGCCCGTCGGGTTCGGCGATGTACTCGGTGCCACCCTTGAGCAGCACCGTCGCGCCCGTGAGCCCGGCGGCGGCGCGAGCCGCGCGCACCGGGTCGTCGTCCACCTGGGCCCGGTCGATGCCCAGCAGCCGGGCGAGCTCACCGGCGTGCGGGGTGAGCAGGCTGCCCTCGGGCAGGCTGTGCGGCAGCACCTCCAGCGCCCCGGCGTCGATGACCATCGGCACGCCGTCGGCGGCCAGCTCGGCCAACCGTGCCCGGGCCGTGTCACGGTGCTCCTCGTCGACCTGCCACCCCGAGCCGACCACCCACGCCTGCACCCGGCCGGGGCCGGGCACCACGCTGGGCCAGCGCTGGACGACGCGGTCAGAGAGCCACTCGGCCCCGGCATGGCGCACCATGCCGGCGCCGGTGAACAGGGCGCCGGCAGCACCCAGCAGCGCTGCGCCGGGAAACCTGGGCGACCCGGTGTCCAGGCCGACCACGCCACGGGAGTACTTGTCGCTGGTGGCCGCCGGCCACGGGTACCAGGCGGCCAGATCGAGTTCGGCGACCTGCCAGATGGCCGGGTCTCCGTAGGGCACGCCGATGTCGACCAGGTGCACCTCACCACAGTGGTGGGCCGCCGGTGTCGCCACCTGGCACAGCTTGTGGGCGATGAAGGTCACGGTCCGTTCGGCCCTGAAGGCCGGGGCCGAGACGCTCGGACGATCAGCCGCCAGGCCGCTGGGCACGTCCACCGCGAGCACCGGCACCCGCCGGCGCCGCGCCTCGGCGGCGAACTGTTCCACGGATTCGGACAGCCCGCGGCGGCTGCCGATGCCGGCCACCCCGTCGATGACCAGGGCGGCCTCGGTCAACGCCTCGAGGGCCTCAACCCGGGAGACCAGGTGGCCGCCGGTCTTCAGGACTTCGCGCAGGCCGGCGGGGTGGGTCTGGTCGGCGACGGCCCACACCAGCACGGTGGCGTCGAGTTCGGCGGCGGCCAGCAGCGCGTCACCGGCGTTGTTGCCGGCCCCGGCTGCCACGACCACCACAGGGGTGCCGGGGTCGGGGCGGGTGCCGAGGATGGCGCGGGCGTGGTCGGCGACCGCGGACGCGGCCCGCGCCATCAGGTCGACACCGGGGTTGTGGGCCCAGAACGACTCCTCGGCCTGGCGGATCTGGTCGGCGGACAGGATCGGCAACATGGCGGTTCAGGCCTTCTCGATGATCACCAGGGCGGTGGCCAGCCCGGCGTCGTGGCTGATGGACACGTGCACGTGGTCGACGCCCCGCTCATCGGCGGCCCGGCGGACGCTGCCGCGCAGCTCGAAGCTGGGTCGTCCGTCGTCACCGCGGACGACCTCGCAGTCGGTCCAGCGCATGCCCCCGGGTGAGCCCAGCGCCTTGGCCAGCGCCTCCTTGGCGGCGAACCGCCCGGCCTGGGAGGTCACCGACAAGGTCAGCTCGTGCTCGGTGAACAGCCGAGCCGCGATGCCGGGCCGACGTGCCAGCATGCGTTCGAAGCGCTCGAAGCTGCACACGTCGACGCCGACACCGATGATCATGGCGTCAGCCTAGTGGGCGAGGATCAGTCGCGGCGGCTCACTCGACGGTGACCGACTTGGCCAGGTTGCGGGGCTGGTCGACGTCGTGGCCGAGCTGGGTGGCCAGCTCGCAGGCGAAGACCTGCAGCGGGATGGTCGCCACCAGCGGCTGCAGCAGGGTCGAGACCCTGGGCAGCTTGAACCAGAGGTCGGCGTAGGGCGCGACCTCCTCGTCACCCTCCTCGGCCAGCACGATGGTGCGTGCACCGCGGGCGCGGATCTCCTGGATGTTGGAGACCACCTTGTCGTGCAGCTGGTCGCGGCCCTGCGGGGGCACCACCACGAAGACCGGCAGGCCCTGGTCGATCAGCGCGATCGGGCCGTGCTTGAGCTCGCCGGCGGCGAAGCCCTCGGCGTGCAGGTAGGCCAGCTCCTTGAGCTTCAGGGCACCCTCCAACGCCACCGGGTAGCCGACGTGGCGACCCAGGAACAGGATCGACCCCTCGTCCTTCAGGTCGGCGGCCAGTTCCATGATCGGGTCGAGTGAATCGAGGACGCTCTGGATCTTGCCGGGCATCGACTCCAGTTCGTCCATCAGGGCCTGGATCTCGTCGCCGTACTTCATGCCGCGCACCTGGGCCAGGTAGAGCCCCAGCAGGTAGCAGGCCACCACCTGGGTGATGAACCCCTTGGTGGAGGCGACGCCGATCTCCGGGCCGGCGTGGGTGTAGATCACGGCGTCGGACTCGCGCGGGATGGTGGCCCCGTTGGTGTTGCAGATGGCGATCACCTTGGCGTGCTGCTCACGGGCATGGCGCACGGCCATCAGGGTGTCGGCCGTCTCACCGGACTGGGAAATGGTGACGACCAGGGTCATCGGGTCGATGATCGGGTCGCGGTAGCGGAACTCGGAGGCGATCTCGACCTCGCAGGGAATCCTCGTCCAGTGCTCAATGGCGTACTTGGCGACCATCCCGGCGTAGAACGCGGTGCCGCAGGCGACGATCACGATCTTGTTGACGCGGCGCAGTTCCTCGGGGCTGATGCGGATCTCGTCGAGGACGAGCTCGCCGCGGTTGTTGAACCGGCCCAGCAGGGTGTCGGCCACGGCCTGGGGCTGCTCGAAGATCTCCTTGCGCATGAACCAGTCGTAGCCCTGCTTCTCGGCAGCCGAGAGGTCCCAATCGACGTGGTACTGGCGCACCTCGACGGGGGCGCCGTCGAAGTCGGTGACCTCGAAGCCGTCACCGGTGATGGTGACGACCTGGTCCTGCCCCAGCTCGATCGCCTCACGGGTGTACTCAATGAAGGCGGCCACGTCGCTGGCCAGGAAGTTCTCCCCCTCGCCCAGGCCGACGACCAGCGGCGAGTTGCGGCGGGAGGCGACCACGCGGTCGGGGTCCTCGGTGTCGATGGCGACCAGGGTGAAGGCACCGGTCAGGCGCTTGCTGATGGCGCGCATGGCCTCGGGCAGTGCGACGCCCTTGGCCACCTCGACGCCGAGCAGGTGGGCGGCGACCTCGGTGTCGGTCTCGGAGGTGAACTCGATACCGGACTCGGCCAGTTCGGCGCGCAGGTCGGCGAAGTTCTCGACGATGCCGTTGTGGACCAGCGCGATCCGCCCGTTGGCCGAGACGTGCGGGTGGGCGTTGGTGTCGGTGGGGCCGCCGTGGGTGGCCCAGCGGGTGTGCCCGACGCCCTGGTGGGCCTCGGGGATGGGGTTGGACTCCAGTTCCGAGGTCAGGTTGGCGAGCTTGCCCGCCTTCTTGCGCGACTCGAACCCGTCAGGGCCGGGCACGGCGATGCCGGCCGAGTCGTAACCCCGGTACTCCAGGCGGCGCAAGCCACCGATGACGACGTCCTGCGCATTGCGATGTCCTACATAGCCCACGATTCCACACATGGCAAGAAACGTACATGACAGTTGAGCGTTTCCCCAATCCGGCACGCGACACTCCGGCGCCAAGGACGGTCCGGCAAGTGGAAAACCATTCCGCTGTGTGTGAATCTTGCCTGATGAAAGGGGCCGGGGCAGCAACGACACTCGTCTGCGCGCCGGTCAACGCAGCGCATGCCGACTGACCCGATCGAGTCCACCCACACCCCGTCGACGCTCGACGAGACTCCCTACGTGGAATTGTCGCGCCGGGAGTGGGCGGCGCTGGCCGAGAACACCGACATCGACCTCGACCAGGCCACCCTGGACCGGCTGCGCGGCCTGGGTGACCCGACCAGCCGCCTCGACGTCACCGAGGTGTACGTGCCGTTGACGCAGTTGCTGCACCTCTACATCCAGCACACCGGCAACCTCTACCAGGACACCCATGCCTTCCTGGAGCTCGACGTCGAGCGCACGCCCTTCGTCATCGCCATCGCCGGGTCAGTGGCGGTCGGCAAGTCGACCACCGCCCGCCTGCTGCAGGAACTGCTGCGCCGCTCCCCCGGCCACCCGCGGGTCGACCTGGTCACCACCGACGGGTTCCTGTACCCCAATGCCGAGTTGGAACGCCGGGGGCTGCTGGAGCGCAAGGGTTTCCCCGAGAGCTACGACCGGCGGGCGCTGATCAACTTCGTCAGCCAGGTCAAGTCGGGCCTGCCCGAGGTGCAGGCACCGGTGTACTCGCACCACATCTACGACATCGTCCCTGACCGGGTGCAGGTGATCAGCAAGCCGGACATCCTTATCGTCGAGGGGTTGAACGTACTGCAGCCGGCCCGGGTGCATTCCGATGGCACCGCCGGGGTGGCGTTGAGTGACTACCTGGACTTCTCGATCTACGTCGATGCCGACGAGCGCGACATCCAGCAATGGTTCCTGGACCGGTTCCTGCAGTTGCGCGCCACGGCGTTCCGCGACCCCGACAGCTACTTCATCAGGATGGCCCAGCTCAGCGACGAGGAGACGATCTCGATGGCCATGAAGATCTGGGCCGAGATCAATGGGCCGAACCTGCACCAGAACATCGCGCCGACCCGGGAGCGGGCCACCGCGATCCTGCGCAAGGGCGCCGACCACGGGGTCGCCGAGGTGCTGATCCGCAAGGTGTGACCCGCGCGGGGGCGTGGTCGTCCCAGGGTGACCGGCAGGGGCACCACCCGCTCAGGCGGGCAGCGTCACAGGCTCACGCGGTTCTTGACGATCTCGCCGAGCTGCTCGGCGATCTGCTGGGCCTGCTCGGTGGTGCCGGCCTCGACCATCACCCGGACGACGGGCTCAGTGCCCGAGGGGCGCAGCACCACTCGTCCGGTGTCGCCGAGTTCCTGGTTGGCGCGGGCCACCGCGCCGTTGACCTCGGGGTCGATGCCGGCGCGCAGCTTGTCGACGTTCTTGACGTTGATCAGCACCTGCGGCAGGCGGGTCATCACGGCGGCCAGGTCCTTCAGTGACTGGCCGGTGCGCACCATGCGGGCGGCCAGGTGCAGCCCGGTCAGCACCCCGTCGCCGGTGGTGGCGAACTCGCTCATGATCACGTGGCCCGACTGCTCCCCGCCGAGGACGAAGCCGTTGGCGTTCATCGACTCCAGCACGTAGCGGTCGCCGACCTTGGTCTGGTCGACCTTGATGCCGTGGGCCTTCATGGCGTTGACGAAGCCGAGGTTGCTCATGATGGTGGCGACGACGGTGCTGGAGGTGAGCTTGCGTTCCTCCTGCAGGGCCAGCGCCAGGATCGCCAGGATCTGGTCGCCGTCGATGTCGTTGCCCTCGGCGTCGACGGCCAGGCAGCGGTCGGCGTCCCCGTCGAAGGCCAGGCCCAGGTCGGCGCCCTGCTCGACGACCACGCGGCGAATGTCGCCCATGTGGGTCGAGCCACAGTTCTCGTTGATGTTGAGACCGTCGGGGGTGTTGTGGATGGCAACCACCTCGGCACCCTGGGTCTCGAAGGCGGCCACCGCGGTCATCGAGGACGCACCGTTGGCGCAGTCGAGCACAACCTTGAGCCCCTCGAGGCTGGAGTCGGTGCCGAGGCTGGAGACGAGGTGGGCGACATAGGCCTCGACCGCGCCCAGATCGGTGGTGACCCGGCCGACGTCGGCGCCGGTGGGTCGCTGCCAGTCCTCCCCGAGGCGACGCTCGATGGCGTCCTCGAGGGAGTCGTCCAGCTTCACCCCGCCGCGGCTGAAGAACTTGATGCCGTTGTCGGGCATCGCATTGTGCGAGGCCGACAGCATCACGCCGAGGTCGGCGTTCGCGTCGTTGACCAGGAAGGCCAGGGCGGGGGTCGGCACGATGCCGACGCGGACGACGTCCACCCCTGCGCTCGCGAGACCCGCGATCACCGCGGACTCGAGGAACTCCCCACTGGCGCGGGGGTCGCGACCCACGATCGCGGTGGGCCGGGAGCCGAAGACTCCCGCCTCGCCCAGCACGTGGGCGGCCGCGACCGACAGGTCGAGAGCAAGTTCAGCGGTCAGGTCGACGTTCGCCTTGCCGCGCACGCCATCGGTTCCAAAAAGTCGAGCCACCCCACCACAGTAATGGTCCACGGCACGCTGTGCCGAACCGGACGGTGAACCGCCCCACCCCGGACCGGGGGCCGGGTGGGGCGGGTCAGTAGGGGTCGGTCAGGTCGGTCAGTGGGCCTCGTGCGCGTCTTCCTCCGACTCACTGCGCTGGGTGCCCCGCAGGACCTCGCTGACCGGGAGCTCACCGGTCACGTGGGCGGCGCCGAACCCCTCGGCCACGCGGCGGTCCTTCGCCTCACGAGCACGGACGAACAGGTGCATGAGTTCGTCGGCGTCCTTGATCTGGTCGCGGTACTTCTGGTCCATGGTGGCGATGTAGTTCAGTTCCTTGGTCAGCGCCCGGTACGTCTGCTCGCGGCGGGCCTGGTCGGTGTCGTAGTCGTAGTCCAGGTACTGCTCGGCGTGGTGGCGGGCGTTGTTCACCGCGGTCTGGGCCTTGCCCTTGGGCGAGACCAGGGAGGCGACGATGGTGATGGTCAGCACCCCGACGATGAAGCCCAGCGAGGTGGCGATGTCGATCTCCATCACACCCACGGGCTCGCCGTCGTTGATGAACGGCACGGTGTTCTCGTGCAGGGCGTGCAGGATCAGCTTGACGCCGATGAACGCCAGGATCGCCGAGAGGCCGTAGCTCAGGTAGATCAGGCGGTCGAGCAGGCCGTCGATCAGGAAGTACAGCTGGCGCAGGCCCATCAGTGAGAACGCCGTGGCGGTGAAGACGATGAAGGTCGACTGGGTCAGGCCGAAGATGGCGGGGATCGAGTCGAGCGCGAACAGGATGTCGGTGCCACCGATGGCGACCATCACCAGCAGCATCGGGGTCAGCATCCGCTTGCCGTTGACCACCGTGGTCAGCTTGTCGCCGTCGTAGTGGTCGCTGGTGCGCAGGAACCGCCGGGCCAGCCGGATGATGAAGTTGTCGGCGGAGTGTTCGTCCTCACCCTCGCCGCGCAGCATGTTGCCGGCGGTGATGATCAGGATCAGGCCGAAGATGTAGAACGCCCAGGCGAACCGGTCAAGGATCGCCGCCCCCAGGAGGATGAAGCCGGTGCGGGCGATCAACGCGAACACGATGCCGAACAACAGCACCTTCTGCTGGTCGGCCCTGGGCACCTTGAACGAGCTCATGATGATCAGGAAGACGAACAGGTTGTCGACGCTGAGTGCCTTCTCGGTGACGTACCCGGCGAAGTACTCCGCCCCGGCCTGGTGACCGCCGAAGACCCAGACCCCGATACCGAAGGCGATGGCCAGGCCGACGTAGATCGCCGACCAGACGGCCGCCTCACGCAGCGACGGTACGTGCGCCTTGCGCACGTGGAAGAAGAAGTCGAACAGCAGCAGGCCGGCGATCAGCACAATGGTGCCGAGCCAGACGTAGGTGGGGACGTTCACTCACACTCCTGGGGAATCTTCGGTCGCAACCGAGGACGTGGGTACGCCCGGCCGGCTGGCCGGACGTGGAACTGCACCTGTGCCCCACTGGTGGTGCGTGGCATCGGTCAGGAACGGGACCAAGGGGTCGCTCGCCCAGAAACAGAGTTCGGAGTGCTGAACGAGCCAACTGTAGCAACGATCACATCCATGGCCACAATTCCCCGGACACCGGCAGGCGCGCGCGATTCGCACGACGGGTGGCGGATGGGTCGGGGATGGTCCCGCAACGACAGGACCCCCACCGAAGCGGGGGTCCTGCGGGGTTGGCGGGCGGGCTGGGAGCCCGCGCCGGATCAACGCTTGGAGTACTGCGGGGCCTTGCGGGCCTTCTTGAGACCGGCCTTCTTGCGCTCCTTGATGCGGGCGTCACGCGAGAGCATGCCGGCCTTCTTCAGTGCGGGACGGCTGGCCTCTTCATCGATGGCGTTCAGCGCACGGGCGATGCCCAGGCGCAGCGCGCCGGCCTGGCCGGAGATGCCGCCACCGTTGATGCGGGCGATGATGTCGTAGGCACCCTCGACGCCGGCGGTGCCGAGCGGGTCGGTCACGATCTGCTGGTGCACCTTGTTCGGGAAGTAGTCGTCCAGGGTGCGACCGTTGATGGTGATCGACCCGGTGCCGGGGGCCAGGCGCACGCGGGCGATGGCCTCCTTGCGGCGGCCGGTGGCCTGACCGGCGGCGATCACGGCCGGGCGGGCGGCAGCACCAGCGGTGGCCGCGGCGGGGTTCGAGTCGCTGCGGTAGGCGATCTCGCGGTCGTTCTCGTCGACGAACGAGGTGGCCTCGGTGTCAACGTCAACCTCGACGTTCTCGTCGAGTTCAGCGGTGGGGGTCTCAGTCACGGCGTGTCCTCAGGCTTCGGCGATCACTGGGCGATCTGGGTGATCGTGTAGGGCTGCGGCTGCTGGGCCGCGTGGGGGTGCTCGGGGCCGGCGTAGACCTTGAGCTTCGACATCAGCTGACGGCTCAGCTTGTTCTTGGGGAGCATGCCCCACACTGCACCTTCGACGGCCTTGCGCGGGTCCTTGTCGAGCAGGTCGCCGACAGGGGTCGCGGTGAGCCCACCGGGGCGCCCGGAGTGGCGGTAGCGCAGCGAGTCGGTGCGCTTCTTGCCGGTCAGGGCAATCTTCGAAGCGTTGATGATGACGACGAAGTCGCCGCCATCGACATGCGGAGCGAAGGTAGCCTTGTGCTTGCCACGCAGGAGGGTGGCAGCGGCGACGGCAAGGCGGCCGAGAACGACGTTCTCAGCGTCGATCACATGCCAGTTCCTGGTGATCTCGCCAGGCTTGGGGCTGTAGGTAGGCACGGTCACAGACCATCTTCCCGGTAGTTGCAGTGGACGTTAACGCAGCGCCGCACGGCCACCAGGTCACAAGGGACCGGGCACTCGAGGCGCAACAGCGCCCAACTTTACCCCTGCGACCTGCGAGGGTCAAAACGGCCCGGTGACTCACGTGGAGTCCCTTCACAGTTCCCCCGCCAGAGTTCCCACAAACAAGTAGCCAGCAGCCGATATCGGCGTTTTGCCACCAGTGGAGGCCGCTGGCTCCTTGTTTGTCGGACGACGAATCACAAAATCCGAGGGGCCGAGTGGTCCGGTGAGACCCGGATGAGAAAGCTCCCATCGATGTCGGGCCCGCCGGGCCCACGCAATAGTGTGCTCGAGTGACCAGTACTCGTCCACCTCGCCGCCTGCACCCCGGGCGCATCGCCCTGGTGCTCCTGGTGGGTGTCGACGTGGCTTTCATCGTGCTCGACCTGCTGCTGAACGTGATGGGCCTGAACCCGCTGACGTCGATGCAGGTGCACCGTGACCGTTCGGTGCCGGAGTTCTACCAGTACATCAAGCTCGGCTGGTGCATTGCGCTGGTGCTGCTGGTCGGCTGGGCGCAGCGCACCTGGCAGCCGGTCTTCTGGGCCCCGTTGCTGTTCGCGCTGCTGCTCACCGATGCCGCCACCGTGCATGAGCACCTCGGTGGGGTGATCGCCGAGGCGTGGGGGTTGCCTGCGGTGGCCGGACTGCGTCCCCGTGACCTGGGTGAACTGGTGGTGGCGCTCGCCCTGGTGGCGCCCTCCCTGGTGCTGGTGGCCCTCGCCTGGCGGCGCGCCAGCCGGGCAGCCCGCCGCTTCCACGTGACCATCGTGTCGCTGCTGGGGCTGTTGGCCGTGTTCGGCCTGGTCTTCGACCTGCTGCACTCGGCCACGACCAATCCACGCCTCGACCAGGTCTTTGCCGTGCTCGAGGACGGTGGGGAGATGGTGGCGATCTCGGCCATGCTCGCCTTCCTGGTGGCCTCGGCCGCCTCGGGCTACCGGGTGTGGGGCGGCACGCTGCTGCATGGACTGGGCGTGAAACGGCAGCCACCCCCCAGCCTGCGCTCGCCGGCCAGCCCGCCGTCAGTGACCAGTCCGCGCTCCATGGTCAGCCCACGATGAGCCGGCCCCGCTGGACCCAACCCACCCGCTGGCCCGGGCTCGTCCGCGGTTTCGCCTCGCTCTGGCGGCGGCGCGGCGCCGGGGCGCCCGGGCAGCCCGTCACCCACCCCGCCCCGGCGGCGTTGCGGGCGGTGATCTCACGCCATGCAGGCCGGATCGCCGGCGCGACCGGCGACCCCTCGACCGGCGAGACGTTCGAACGGTTGATGCTGAACACCTGGCAGACGACCATCACCCGGCGTGCCGACGGCACGGCGTTCGTGATCACCGGTGACATCCCGGCGATGTGGCTGCGCGACTCCTCGGCGCAACTGCGCCCGTTCGTGGTGCTGGCCCCTGAATCGGACGAGGTGGTCGACCTGCTGGCAGGCACCATCGCCCAGCAGTGGGACTGCATCGAGCGCGCCCCCTACGCCAACGCGTTCAACCCTGCGCCGAACAATGCCTCGTGGCATGCCGGTGACCTGTGCGACAACCCGTGGGTGTGGGAGGAGAAGTACGAGATCGACTCGCTGGCCTTCCCGATCCAGTTGGCGTGGCAGGCGTGGAAAGCGACCGGCCGCGACGACCTGGTCGCCCCTCTGCGCAACCGGGCCCGGGTGGTCACCGGGTTGTGGCGCACCGAACAGGACCACCGCAACTCGTCCTACCGCTTCGTACGCCCCGGCACCGGTGACACCCTCGGCAGCGACGGGCGGGGCACCCCGGTGGCGGTGACCGGCATGACGTGGAGCGGTTTTCGTCCCAGCGACGACCCCTGCACCTACGGCTACAACATTCCCGCGCAGTTGTTCGCCGCGCACGCCCTCGACCTGTTGGCCGAGTTGGCCGAGCGGGTGTGGGACGACGCGGACCTGGTCCAGGAGTGCCGGGCGCTGGCCGGCGAGATCCGCCGTGGGGTGCGCCGCTTCGGGTTCGCGGGGGCCGGGTTCGCGGACGGTGTGCTGGCCTACGAGGTCGACGGGCTGGGTGGGCAACTACTGATGGACGACGCCAACATGCCGAGCCTGCTGAGCCTGCCGCTGTGTTCGGCGATCGCCCCCGACGACCCGGTCTACCTGGCGACCCGGCGCTGGGTCCTGTCGACGGACAACCCGCACTTCCACCGTGGTCGGGCCGCGTCGGGGGTGGGCAGCCCGCACACTCCCCCGGGATACATCTGGCCGATCGCGCTGGCGGTCGAGGGGTTGACCAGCACCGATGCCGACGCCAAGCGCCGCCTCGTCGAGGTGCTGATGCGCACCGAGGGCGGCACTGGCATGATGCACGAGAGCTTCGACGCCCACGACCCCATGGTGTTCACCCGACCATGGTTCAGTTGGGCCAATTCGATGTTCTGCGAACTGCTGCTCGACGTGGCAGGCCACACGATCGCCGACCTGACAGGACCATGGCATGACCGCGACTGGTGACCAGCGAGTCCACCGCGAGGTGGTCTCGTTCGTGCGCCGTTCGGCTCGGATGAACCCCAGCCAGGCGAAGGCCTGGCAGCGCTGGTCACCCAGCCATGTGGTGCCGGTGCAGACCCGCGAGACCAGCACGTCGGTCGCCCCCCAACCGGTGCCCGACTGGGACGAGGTCTTCGGTCGCCACGCGCCGATCATCGTCGAAATCGGCTCGGGGCAGGGCGACTCGCTGGTGCCCATGGCGGCGGCCCGGCCCGACTGCAATGTCGTGGCCTTCGAGGTCTTTGAGCCGGCGGTGGCCAGCACCTTGTCGAAGATGGCCCGCCACGAACCCCCGGTCGACAACGTGCGCCTGGTGGTCGCCGACGGCGCCCAGGGGCTGGCCCACCTGTTCCACCCCGGGCAGGTGGCTGAACTGTGGACCTTCTTCGCCGACCCCTGGCACAAGGCACGCCACCACAAGCGCCGCCTGGTCAGCGACGACCTGGCTGCCACCGTGGTGAGCCGGCTCGTCCCCGGGGGTCGCTGGTTCCTGGCGACCGACTGGCAGGACTACGCCGAATGGATGCGGGCCACGCTGGACGAGGCACCCGGGCTGGTCAACGCCCACGCGGACAGCGGCGGCTGGGCCCCCCGGCTGGCTGCTCGTCCGGTGACCAAGTACGAACGACGCGGCCTGGCCGCGGGGCGGGCCATCCATGACCTGGAGTACGTGGTCGCACCCGAGGCAGGGCCCCGATGAGGTACCGCCTCGACCTGGCCTATGACGGCACCGACTTCTTCGGTTGGGCCACCCAACCGGGCAGGCGCACCGTCCAGGACACGCTGGAGACGTGGATCACCCAGGTGCTGCGGCTGGGCGAACCCGCCCGGCTGGTCGTGGCCGGGCGCACCGACGCCGGCGTGCATGCCGCCGGCCAGGTCTGCCACCTCGATGTGCCCGACGACCACGAGGTGAGGCTGCGGTCCGGGACCGGTGACCTCGCCACGGTGCTGGACCACCGGCTGCGCAGGGTGTTGCCCGACGACCTGGTGGTGCGCGGGGTGCGCCCAGTGCCCGACGATTTCGACGCCCGCTTCTCGGCGACCTTCCGGCGCTACACCTACCGGTTGTGGGACGAGCAGTCCGAACGCGAACCGACCCTGCGCCGCCGCGTCGCCCAGGTGCGCGGGGTGCTCGACCTGTCGGCGATGAACGAGGCGGGCGACCTGCTGCTGGGGCTGCACGACTTCGCGGCGTTCTGCAGGCCGCGGGAGGGCGCCACCACGATCCGGACCCTGCGGCAGTTGCAGGGCGTGCGCACCTCGGACGGGACGGTGGAGTTCACCGTGGTCGCCGATGCCTTCTGCCACTCCATGGTCCGCTCCCTGATGGGGGCGCTGGTGGCCGTGGGGCAGGCGGGCGCCGATCGTCCGGGTCGGGTGCCACGCGACCTGGCCTGGGTCGCCGACCTGTTGGGCAGGCCGCGCCGGGACTCCTCGGTGCTGGTGATGCCGGCCGGTGGGTTGACCCTGAGCGAGGTCGGCTACCCCGCCGAGGACCAGTTCGCGGCCCGGTCGGCCGAGGCCAGGAACCGTCGTGGACCCATCGTGAGCGACCCCATCGTGAGTGACCCGATCGTGAGTGATTCCGAGCAGAGCGAGGCGAACGCGTGAGCCACTATTTCGACAGCCCTCAGGCCCCCGAGAAGCGGCGCACCATCGAGGCGAGCATCTGGGGGCGCGACTACTCCTTCACCACGGCAAACGGGGTCTTCTCCGGCACCCGGCTCGACCCCGGCACGGCCGTGCTGTTCCGCGAGACAACCCCACCGGACGAGGCCCGCCACCTGCTCGACCTGGGCTGCGGCTTCGGGCCGATCGCGGTGGCGCTGGCCACCGAGTGCCCCGGCGCCAGGGTCGATGCCGTCGACGTGAACACCCGGGCACTGGCATTGACCCAACTCAACGCTGAGGCGGCCGGGGTGGGTGAGCGGGTGGTGGCGGCAACCCCCGAGCAGGTGCTCGCCGGCCCGGCGAGCTACGACCAGATCTGGTCCAACCCACCGATCCGGATCGGCAAGCAGGCGCTGCACGAGTTGCTGTTGACCTGGCTGCCGCGACTGGCACCGAACGGCCGGGCGTGGCTGGTGGTCAGCAAGAACCTGGGCGGGGATTCCCTGCAGCAGTGGCTCATCGACCAGGGCTGGCCGACCGAGCGCACTGCCTCGGCCAAAGGCTTCCGCGTGCTGCAGGTCACCTGCGGGCCCCAGACCTGAGGATTGTCTTCAGCAAACCCACCAGCTTGCGTGGAATCCGTGATTTTCGGCGTCCCCGGACGTAGTGTTCAACAACCGGTCGGGGAGTGCCCGACACCAAAGGAGGTTGCCTATGGGGCTCGGAGACAAGATCAAGAACGCAGCCGACGAGTTGGCCGGAAAGGCCAAGGAAGTCGTCGGAGATGCGACAGACAATCAGCGTCTTGAGGCAGAGGGCAAGCTTCAGCAGGGCAAGGCCCAGGTGAAGCAGGCCGGTGAGGACGTCAAGGACGCCGCCGGTGACCTCGTCGAGGACGCCAAGAACAAGTTCTGAGGCGCGCAAGCGTCAGGAACGGTGGCCCGCCCCCATTGCTGGGGGCGGGCCACTTGTCGTTCCCGCGGGGGGAACTGGGTGGGACGCCTTCATCGGTGTCACTGCGGTCCGCTACGTTGTTGCCACCGTTCATCACCGGAGGACCCCATGAAGCTTCGTACCCGCATCGCGGCCATCGGCACCGCCGCCGCGCTGCTGCTCTCCCCCGTCGTCACCGGCAGCGCGCAGGCCCAGGCCCCGCTGGCCGGGCCGCTCGTGCCCGCCGCCGCCCCCAGCTCACAGGCCACCGCGGCCGCCAACTGGATCGTTGACCAGTGGAATGCCGACCAGTCGGTGCTGACCGGCGGCAACCTGGCCGACGCGATCATCGGGCTGGCCGCGACCGGCCTGCACGCCGATGTGATCGACGAGATGAACGCTGCGCTGCAGGCCCAGGCCCCGACCTACGCCACCAGCGCCGGCGCCGCCGGCAAGGTCGCCATCGCCGCGATCGCCCTCGGTGAGGACCCGACCAACTACGGCGGGGTCGACCTCATCCAGGTGATCCAGGACGACCTGGCCGCCAACCCCGATGCGGGCGGCATCTTCGCGCTCCCCTACGCAATCATCGCGCTGGTCCGCGCCGGTGAGACCGTGCCGCAGGCCTCGATCGACGCCCTCATCGACGCCCAGGACCCCAGCGGCGCCTTCGGCTACTGGGAGGTCTGGAACACGCCGCCCACCTGGGCCACCGACATCGACTCCAGCGGTCTGGCCATCACCGCCCTGGTGGGCCTGGCCGATTCCGGGCAGGGCGGGACCGATGTCCCCCTCGTCCTCGAATACGCCGTCGAATGGGCCTACAACACCCAGCTGGGCGACGGGTCCTGGGCGGGCTACAGCCCGGCCAACGCCACCGCCCTGGTCGGCCAGGGCCTGATCGCCGCCGGCGAGGACGCCACTGCCGCCCAGGCCTACCTCCACGACCAGCAGGCCAACACCGGCGGGGCTGCACTGCCCAGCACCCACGACGGCACCGCCCCGAACATGCTGGCCACCATCCAGGCCCTGCTGCTGCTGGCCGGCGACGACCTGCTGAATGTCACCTTCGAGACCTCGACCCCGGTGACCACTCCCCCGGTGACCACTCCCCCGGCCACCACCGGCGCACCCACCACCTCAGCCCCGGCAACGACCCCGAACAAGCCGGGCGCACTGCCCAACACCGGCGTGGCCGCAAACCAGCGCTGACCCCGACCACCCGACGGCCCGCCCCTTCCGGGGGCGGGCCGTTTTCCCTTGTGGGCAGTGTTCTGCTCGTCGGCGGGGTGGGGTATGTTGAACGAGATCGTTGCGTCGGGGGAATCCGGTGGGAATCCGGAACTGACCCGCAACCGTGATGGGCCCGGCCACTGGCCGACCCGAGTCGGGGCACCCGAGGCAACGAGCGCCCAACCGCGTGGCCAGCAGGCCACGCCCGTCGTGGTCAGCGGAATTCGGGACGCGGAGCTTGCCTCGCGAACCACCGCTGGTTCATCTGAGAGGAAACCATGTTGCTCCGAACTCGTATCGCGGCTGTCGGGTGTGCGGCTGCGCTGCTGCTCAGCCCCGTCATCGCCGGCAGCGCCCAGGCCCAGGCCCCGCTGGCCGGGCCGCTCGTGCCCGCCGCTGCCCCCAGCTCGCAGGCCACCGCGGCCGCCAACTGGATCGCCGACCAGTGGAAGACCAACCCGGCCGTACTGTCCAACGGTGGGCTCGCCGACGCCATCGCCAGCCTGAGCGCCACCGGGCTGCACACCGACGTGCTGGCCGAGATGAACGACAAGCTGAAGACCCAGGCCCCGACCTACGCCACCAGCGCCGGCGCCGCCGGCAAGGTCGCCATCGCCGCGATCGCCCTCGGCGAGGACCCGACCAACTACGGCGGGGTCGACCTCATCCAGGTCATCCAGGACCGGCTCGCCACCACCCCGAACGCCGGGGGCATGTTCAACCTGCCCTACGCCGTGATCGCCCTGGTGAAGGCCGGCGAGACCGTGCCTCAGGCCTCGATCGACGCCTTCGTCAACGCCCAGGACTCCTCGGGCGCGTTCGGCTACACGCTGGGTTCGACCTTCACCATCGACGTCGACTCGACCGGTGTCGCCATCACCGCCCTGGTCGGGATGGAGGGCTCCGGCCAGGGTGGCCAGGCGGTCACCGACGCGCTCGACGCCGCCATCGCCTGGGCCCAGGGTGCGCAGGCCGCTGACGGGTCGTGGCCCGGCTACAGCCCCTCGAATGCCACCGCGCTGGTCGGCCAGGGCCTGATCGCCGCCGGCGTCGACGTCAGCGACGCCCTGGCCTACCTGCACGACCAGCAGACCAAGACAGGTGGCGCCGGGCTGCCGAGCAGCCACAACGGCACCTCGCCGAACCTGATGGCCACCGTCCAGGGCCTGCTGCTGCTGGCCGGGGACGACCTGCTCAACGTGCCCACCCAGGACGACTCGGGCACCAGCACCCCGCCGGCGACCACCGACGCACCGACCACCACGACGCCGGTGACCACGGCCCCGGTGACCAGCAACCCGGCCACCACCCCGGTGACCAGCACCCCGGCCACCACCCCGAACAAGCCGGGCGCACTGCCCAACACCGGCGCTGACGGCTCACCGCTGGCACTGCTGGTCGGCCTGGGCATGGCAGGCACCGCCGCGACCGCCGTGCTGGCTCGTCGCCGCCCCCGATGATGCGCCCCTTACGGGCACTGCTCGGCCTGCTGGTGGCCCTGGCCGGACTCGTTCCGGCCGGGGCCGCCGGTGCGGCCGCCGCGCCGCAGCCCCTGCCCGGGCAGGTCGCCCCTGAACGGGTGGTCCCGGCCACGGCGACCGATTGTGTCGCCGGCGGCGGGGTCTGGGTGATCGTCATCCTGGAGGACGGCAGACGCGTCGCCCAAGGTTGCTCGACAAACCCGGGGGACGGCAGGGCCGCACTCACGGCGGTGGCCAGCGTGATCGAGCGTGAACAAGGGTTCGTCTGCCAGATCAACAACATTCCCAACCGCTGTACCACCAGCAGTGAGTGGACCCCGACCACCCCGATGTGGCGCTACTCCCACGCGAACCCGGGTGGCTCGTGGATCTACTCCAACTTCGGCTACGCCGCGCGCACCCCACCCCGGGGCAGCCTGGAGGGCTGGTGCCTGAGCGCAGGACCCTGTGAGTCCACGCTCGCGTCGGTGCTGAACCCCGGCACGGTGCGCGGCTACGTGCCGGCACCCCCGACCACGCAGGCACCCACCACTCGACCGGCCACGACCCGCCCGGCGACCACGCGCCCGGCGACCCAGGCGCCCACGAGTCGTCCGGCCACCACTCGCCCGGCGACGACCCGTGCGGCGACGACCTCGGCCACCACCACGGCGCCGACCACCAGCGCCCCGGCCACGACGCCCAGCCCCACCGCCTCGACGGCACCGAGTTCGGCGCCGGCCTCGTCCAGCGCTGCGCCGAGCACCTCCGAGCAGAGTCCGAGCGAGACCAGTGCCACCACGACGGTGAGCCCCACCTCGCCGGAGGCCACCGCCACCCCGATCGTCGCCAACCAGCCCTCCGGCGGCAACGGCACCCCGTGGGGTGCGATCACCACCGGAGTGCTGGTCGCGGTGGCGGCCGGAGCCTTCGCCCTCGTCCGGGTACGTCGGGGCAGGGCCGGGGCCGCCGACGAGTTCGACCTGAACGAGTCGTGACCCGCACCGCCGAGCCACGCACCACCACCGCCCCCGACGCCACCACCTCGGTCGCGTCGGGGGCGCGGTTGGCTGGGCGCACCACCCACCCATGGGCGTGGTGGGGCTGGGCGGTCGGCGCGGCGGTGGTCGCGATGTTCACCACCAACCCGCTGCTGCTGGCACTGGTGATCACAGCCGTGCTGCTGGTGACCCTGGCCCGCCGCAGCGACGCCCCCTGGGCACGGTCCGTGGGTGCCTTCCTGGTGCTCGGGCTGGCGGTGATCGGCTTCCGGGTGATCCTGATGGCGCTGCTGGGCGGCTCCCGCAGCGGCATCGTGCTGTTCACCCTGCCCGAACTGCAGCTGCCCACCTGGATGGCCGGAATCCGCATCGGCGGCCCGGTCACCCTGAACGCGGTCCTCGGGGCCCTCTACGACGGCCTGCGCCTGGCCACCATCCTGATCTGCGTCGGCTGCGCCAACGCGCTGGCCAACCCCCGCCAGGCCCTCAAGAGTGTCCCCGCCGCCCTGAACCAGTTGTCGGTCGCGGTCGTGATCGCGCTCAGCGTGGCACCGCAGCTGGTCGAGTCCATCGGCCGGGTGCGTCGCGCACGCCGGTTGCGCGGCGGGGCCGGCAAGGGGTTCAAGGCGGTGGTCTCGATCATGATTCCCGTCATGCAGGATGCGCTGGAACGGTCCATGCGGCTCGCCACGGCCATGGAGTCGCGTGGCTACGGCCGCACGCTGCGCACCGATCGCACCCCCGCGTCGGCGGCCACCTCCGTGCTGCTGGTGGCCGGCCTGGTGGGACTGGTGTTCTGCACCTACGCCCTGTTCGCGATCGCCGACGCCCAGGTCTGGGCACCGGTCGGGATGGTCCTGGCCAGCGCCGTCCTGCTGGTCGGCCTGCACCTGTCCGGCCGCGGCCAACGAATCAGCCGCTACCGGCCGCACCCGTGGCGGTGGCGCGACACCGCCGTGGTCGCCTGCGGCACGGCCGCGGCCCTGGTCGTGGTGCGGCTGGCCACCCTCACCCCCGCCGCCCTGCACCCCGGGGTCCACCCGCTGGCATGGCCACCGCTGACCACCCCGATGCTGGTGATCGTCGCGCTGCTCGCGCTGCCGCTGCTGCTCACCGAAGCCCCCGTCCCCACCACCACCCGAGCGGAGTCACGATGATCACCTTCGACCAGGTCAGCATCGGCTATGAGGGACGGGTGCCGGTGGTCACTGACGTGTCGTTCACCATCGCCGAGGGTGACCTGTGCGTGGTGGTCGGCCGCACCGGCAGCGGCAAGTCGACGATCCTGGGGGCCATCAACGCGCTGGTCCCCCACTTCACCGGCGGACGCCTCGAGGGTGACGTGCGGGTGGCGGGCCGCTCGACGCGACGCCATCGTCCCCGCGACCTGGCCGACGTGGTCGGCTACGTCGGCCAGGACCCGATCCAGGGGTTCGTCACCGACACCGTCGAGGACGAGGTCGCCTACGGCATGGAACAGCTGGGCCTCGACCATGCCGCCATGCGCAAGCGGGTCGAGGAAACCCTCGACCTGATGGGCATCGGGCCGCTGCGGCGCCGTCCGCTGACCAGCCTGTCCGGTGGGCAGCAGCAGCGGGTGGCGATCGCCTCGGTGCTCGCGGCCCAGCCCCGCGTCGTCGTGCTGGACGAGCCGACCTCGGCGCTGGACCCGACCGCGGCGCAGGACGTGCTCTCGGCGATCACCACCCTCGTCCACGAGGTCGGGCTGACCGTGGTGCTGGCCGAGCACCGGCTCGAACGGGTGATGCATGCCGCCGACTCGATGCTGTGGCTGCCCGGCGACGGACGAGCAGAGCTGGGTGCCCCCGGCGACATCCTCGCCGTCGCGAACGTGGTGCCCCCATTGTCCGACCTGGCTCGCCGACTGGACTGGACCCCGGTGCCGCTCAGCGTCCGGGAGGCCCGACGACGCCTGGAACATGACCGCCGTGACATTGTCACCACCCCACCGCCGGCACCGGCCCCACCCACCGGTGAGCCGGTCGTCCGGGTCGAGGACCTGTCGGTCAGGTTGGGGCGGGTGCAGGCGTTGGCCGAGGTCAGCCTCGACTTCCACCCCGGCACGGTGACCGCGGTGATGGGCCGCAACGGGGCCGGCAAGTCGACGCTGCTGTGGACCCTGCAGGGGGCCCTGGAGCACCGCGGCACCGTCCGCGTCCACGGGGTGGACCCGCGGGCCACCACCCCGGTCGAACTGCGCCGCACCCTGGCCCTGGTGCCGCAGACCCCGGCCGACCTGCTTTACCTGCCCACCGTGGCCCAGGAGTGCGAACAGGCCGACCGTGAATCAACGGTGAGCCCGGGCACGACCGCAGGACTGCTGGAGGCGCTGGGGCTCGACCTGGCCACCGACATGGACCCCCGCGACCTGTCCGAGGGGCAGCGACTCGGGCTGGTGCTGGCGATCCAGCTGGCCGCCGGGCCGAAGGTGCTGCTGCTGGACGAACCCACCCGCGGCCTCGACTACGCCATGAAACACCAGCTGACCGACATCCTCGCCGGGCTGGCCGCCCGGGGCACCTGCGTGGTGGTCAGCACCCACGACGTGGAGTTCGCCGCCGCCACCTCGGACCGGACGGTCGTGCTCGGTGATGGTGAGGTCGTCGCCGACGGGCCCACCAACCGGGTGTTGACCAGTTCCCCGGTGTTCGCTCCGCAGCTGGCCAAGGTTTTCCACCCCGAGCAGGTGCTCACGCTGGCCGATGTGCGGGTCGGGGCGCTGGCCTCATGAGCGTGCGCGCCGATCGGCGTCCCCGCCGCGCCGAGGACGTGACCCCCGTCGCCCCGGCGATGGAACTGTCGGGCCGTGCCTGGGTGATGGTGGCGATCGCGGCCGTGCTGGCGGTGGTGGCCTTCTGCTGGCCGCTGTTCATCTCCCCCGAATCGGTGCTGTCGACCAATGACCTCGCCCCGATGCTGCTGATCGGCGTGGTGGGGCTGGTGCTGGCGGTGGTCACCTCGCAGATCACCGGTGAGCATTCCGACGTGAAGGCGTTGGCGCTGCTGGGCGTGATGTCGGCCGTGGTCGCCGGGGTGCGCCCGCTCGGGGCCGGCACCGCCGGGCTCGAGACGGTCTTCCTGCCGATCATCATCTCGGGCCGGGTCTTCGGGCCGGGGTTCGGCTTCGTGCTGGGCAACACCGGGTTGTTCGCCTCGGCGCTGCTGACCGGCGGCGTGGGGCCGTGGCTGCCCTACCAGATGCTGGCGGCCGGCCTGGTCGGGCTGCTGTCGGGGTTGTTGCCGCAGGTGCGCGGACGCCTGGAGATCGGCATGCTGATGCTCTTCTCGGGGGTGGTGGCCTTCGTCTACGGCTGGCTGATGGACTTCTCGTTCTGGCCGTTCATGGTCGGCGGGGAATCCCAGATCTCCTTCGACCCGAACGCCGGGGCGTGGGACAACCTCGTCCGCTTCTTCTGGTTCAACGTCGCCACGTCGATGGGGTGGAACCTGGGCCGCGCGCTGACCACGATCGTCCTGCTGCTGCTGCTCGGCCCCCCGCTGCTGCGGATCCTGCGGCGCGCTGCGCGCCGGGCGAGCTTCGGCAGCATGCCGAGCCAACCGAGCTGACGCCCGGCCCAGCCAGCACCGCGCAGCGGGGACAAGAAACTCACTTCCTTGGCGGGGGTTGACCGGGGGCAATAGGCTCAAGGTGAGTTCTGGCGTCCACCGCCGAACATGGACACACTGATGAAAGGCATGCCTGTGACTGTCTACACCCTGCCCGACCTGGACTACGACTACGGCGCCCTCGCACCGCACATCGCGCCCGAGATCATGGAGCTGCACCACTCCAAGCACCACGCCACCTACGTGGCCGGCGCCAACACCGCGCTCGAGAAGCTGGCCGAGGCCCGTGAGAAGGGCGAGTTCGGCAATGTGAACAAGCTCGAGAAGGACCTCGCCTTCCACCTCGGCGGCCACATCAACCACTCGGTGTTCTGGAAGAACATGTCGCCCGACGGCGGCGGTCGTCCCGACGGTGAACTGGCCAGCGCGCTGGACGAGTACTTCGGCAACTTCGAGGCTTTCCAGAAGCACTTCAACGAGAACGCGAAGGCCGTCCAGGGTTCCGGCTGGTCGATCCTCGTGTGGGACCTGCTGGGCAAGCGCCTCAACATCGCCCAGCTCTACGACCAGCAGGGCAACCTGCCGGCCGGCCAGGTTCCGCTGCTGCAGCTGGACATGTGGGAGCACGCCTACTACCTGCAGTACAAGAACGTGAAGGCCGACTACGTCGATGCCTGGTGGAACGTGGTCAACTGGTCCGACGTGACCGACCGCTTCAACCGCGCCAAGGGTGCCGACCTGATCTGATCGGGCCCCGGCCATGATGAGCCCGGACGCCCCCTCCTCGGAGGGGGCGTTCGTCGTGTACCGGGCTGCTCGGTTACCCCGGCCCCACCTTCGGGTAGCCCTTGACGTCGACGCGGGTCACCCGGACGCCGAGCAGTTCAGTGGCCTGTTCGGCCGTCCAGGTCGTGGTCTCCAGGGTCTTCAACTCCAGTGAGTTCTCGGCGATGTTGAACCCGCTGGAGACCAGGCCCTCACAGAGCACCTCGCAGGCCCGGGTCGTCCAGGTCGAGGGCAGCAGCAGCGCGGAGATCTCGGCCTCACTGTGGTCGACCGCGTGCAGGGTGAAGGTTCCCCTCTTCGCTGCGGTCGTCTGCAACCCGTCGGTCAGCTCCGCCAGTTGCGTGGGGTGTGACTGCACGGTTTCTCGCCTTTCACCACAAACAAGTAACCAGCGGCCGGAAACCGACGTATTGACACCAATGGAGGCCGCTGGCTACTTGATTGTCAGATCTTCACCCGGGCGCCGGGAGGCGGGCCAGCCCTCATTGCTCGCGGGTTCGTCGAAGGGCCGGTACATCCAGCGCGGCAGGGCTTCGTTCTTCAGCAGGGCCTTCCAGACCAGGGCCGTGACGATCGGGGCCAGGCCCAGCGTGGTGTCCAGGTAGGTCAGCCCACGGAACGGACGGGTGGCGGTCACCGGGACGAAGTGCACGTCGCCGGCACGGTTCTCGGCGCGGCTGGCGCACACGTCGCGGGTGCGTCCGTCGACGGTCACCTCGAGCCAGGTGTGGCCGCTGTGCCACCACGGTGAGCGGGTCAGCCGCACCCGGGCAGAGTGCACGGTGCGCACGTGGAAGCCCAACGCCCGCAGCACCCGCGCCAGCACCGTGTTGTACTGGTTGGACTGGCCCCGGCTGCGGGCGAACGACTGGGCAGGGGTCTCCCACCAGTGGTAGCAGGAGTAGTGGCTGTACTTCCGGTGCACCAGCTGGGTGGCGTGGTCGACCAGGTCCCAGCCGTGCAGGTCAGACTCGAGGCAGGCATCGACGGCCTCATCGACCGTGTGCACCCCGTCGGGAGCGATCGGCCTCGTCCGTGGGGCCCGCACCACCACCGGCGCCGCTGCCAGGGCTGCTGCTGCCAGGGCAGCGAGCCAACGCTTGCCGGAACTCATCGTGGGTCCCCTTCGAAGTGGTGCTCGGGTTGGGCCAGTCGGGTGTGCAGGGCCAGCATCTTCTCGGTGCTGGCCTGCCAGGTGTACTGCTCGGCGCGGGCCCGGGCGGCGGTGCGCAGGTCGGGGCCCAACCGGGCGATCAGGCGTTCGGTGGCATCGGCCAGGCTCTCGGCGGTGGGGGCGCCGAACTCACCGCTGGTGGCGTCGACCAGCTCGTGGGCCCCACCCCGATTGCTGGTGACCACCGGGGTGCCGCAGGCCAGCGCCTCCAGCACGGCCAGTCCGAAGGTCTCGGCCGGGCACACCGAGTAGGAGATGTCGCTGTGGGCGAAGCGCTTGGCGACCTCTGCGCGTCCGTCGACGAAGCCGTGGAAGATCACCGGCGCATCACCGGCCTGCTCCTTGAGTGCGTCCACATCGGGGCCGGTGCCGTACATGTGCAGTTCAATGGGCACCCCGCGTCGGTGCAGTTCGACAGCCGCCCCCACCCCCAGCTGCGGGCTCTTCTCGTGCGACATCCGACCGACGTAGCAGATCTGGACGGGCCGCTCGCGGGTGCCGTCCGGGCCGGGTTCGGGGGTCTGGTAGCCCATCGGGTGGAAGGTCTCCAGGTCGACGCCCAACGGCACGTGCCACAGCGTCGCACCGGTGTCCATGAACTCGTCGGCGGCGTAGTGCGAGGTGACCACCACCGCGTCGAACTGCTTGGCGAGTCGACGGTTCAGCGCGCCCACCGCGGTTTCCACGCCGAACTGGCGTTTGAGCCACATCGAGAGCATGTCGTCGAGGCGTTCGTGGCTGAACAGCGCCGAACCGATGTTGCGCCTGCTGGCCCAGTTCCCGGCCGGAGACAGCGTCCACTTGTCCGACACCTCGATGGAGGTCGGGTTGAACCGTTCCAGCACGTCGAGCGCCCGCCACGGTTTGGCGATCATGCGGTACTGCTTGGAGATGCGGGGCGCCTTGACCTGCACCACGATGCCGTTCTCGGTGTCGGTGACGGTGTCGCGTTCCCCGGGAATGACCATGATCCGTTCGTGGCCGGCGGCCACGTAGCCCTTGCCGAGTTCCTCGATGGCCACCTTCATGCCACCCGAGACCGGCCCGACGAAGTTGGCGAGCTGGGCGATGCGCAGTTTGGGGTCGGCCACGCCCCACAGCCTAACGGGGCCGGACGACACCCGCTGCCCGTAGGCTGGTCAGGCTCTAGCGGAGGGAGTCGCATCATCCTGGAAGAGGCAATGTCCAAGCGCTACGCCTGGACGAAAGACCCCCGGCAGGTTGCCGACGTGGCCCATCAGGTGCTGGTGGCAGCCGGCGTCGACCCTGCCACGGCGGCCGTGGTCGACGACCTGGCCGCCGACCTGCCCGCCCTGGAGCGGATGCAGGCCCTCACCGGCACCGGCGGCCAGACCGGTTCCCTGACCGGGCTACCACCCGCCGAACTCGACCGGGCTTTGGGCCTGTTCGAGAGGGTGCACCCGCTGGCCGTGGCGGTGATGGACCGGCTGGACGTGCTGGGGGTGCGTCCCGAGATCATCGGGGTCAGCTCAGCGAAGGCCCGTGACGTGCTGGACGCCCTGGCCGGGGTGATCGCCACTGATGAGTGGCGCCGTCGCGATGCGGCCGGGGTCGATCGCCTGCTGGCCGGTGTGGACGAACAGGTCGGCGGGGATTTTGACAGCGGCGAGCAGGTCTCGGCCACCAAGCAGGAGGTCAACACCATCATCTCGGTGTTGAAGGCGCTGCCGCGGCCCACGTTGAAGAAGATCACCCCGGTGACCTCCACCCTGGCGCTGCGGGCGATCGTCACCGGGCTGCTGAGCTCGGCGAGCTACGACAACGCCCAGCCCAGCACAGATCCCGATGCCCCGGTGACCGTGATCACCGTGGCCGACGAGGCGGCCGACGACACCCCGGCCGTCCCGCCGGCCAGCCCGGGTGCCGGGGGTCGTCCACCGGGCCGGTTGCTGGGCATCGCGGTCACGGTGCTGGTGCTGTATGCCGTGGTGGTGCTGGCCCACGTGGTCAACTACGAGGTGCACTACTTCGCCAACTGGCGCCTGCGCTTCGACCAGGTGCACGCGACGGTGTTCTCCGTCGCGGCGGGGATCGCCGCGGTGCTGGGCCTGACCCGTGTGCTGCGTTCCGACGGGGACGCCGCGACCACCGGGTGGGGCACCCTGCGGGTGGCTGCGGTGGCCGCGGGTATCGTCGGCGTGCTGGTCTGGGTCGAGCGTTTCTTCCGGGTGCTCACCCTGCCGTTCGCCACCTGGTTCCCGCCCAGCTCGTTGACCACGGTGGTGATTGTCGCCGGGCTGGCACCGGGCATTGCCGGTCTGGTCGGGTGGCTGGTGCTGCGGGCCAGGGCCCGGCGGGACACCGCAGTGCGGGACGGGCAGCGTCAGGACGGGGAGCGTCAGGGCGGGGCAGGCTAGAGCGCCGGCAGGTTGCGGTGGCGCAAGCCCACCACCGCCAGCACGTGCGCGGCCAGCGCGACCGCTGCCATAACCGCGACACCCACCCAGCGGACGGGCTCGGCGGGCACCTCCCCCACGACCAGGAAGGGGCTGTTGTCGGCCAGCCAGTCGGGCAACCGCAATGCGGTGGCCATGTAGGCGATGATGGCGCTCACCCCGAACACGGCCCACAACCAGCCCCGCAGGCGGGGGGCGACGCTGAACAGCAGCACCCCCAGGCCCGAGAAGGCCAGCACCACCGGCGCGTGCGCGGCCGTTGCCCGCAGGATGTCGGACCAGAGCCGGTCATCACCCAGGGAGACCGAGGCCGAGGCGGCCAGCACCACCGCGCCCACGGCCAGCACCAGCAGCGAGGCCAGGCTGATCACGGCCAGGTGGCGAACGATCCAGCCGGTGCGGCTGCGCGGCCCGGCCAGGACGGCCTCCAGTCGTCCGGAGACCTCGGCAGCGCGGAGCGAGCCGCCCAGCGCGATCCCCGTGGCCGCGGCCAGCATCGAGGCCATCATCACGAACATGGCCATGATCGCGTCGAGGGCGGCATTGACCCAGGCCTGCAGCTCGGGGATCGACCCGACCGCATCGACGACCTGCTGGGCCAGTGACCCGTAGATGGCCATGACCACCGCGGCACCGATCGTCCAGCCGATCACCGCGGAGCGGTGTTCGAACACGGCCAGGCCCCAGCCCGTGCGCAGGCCGGCCGAGGCCCGCGGACGACCGGGACGACTGCGCACCATGGCCGCGCCCAGGTCACGACGGGCGTTCAGCAGCAGGGCCAGGCCCACCAGCACCAGCGACAGCAGCAGCGAGACGGCCAGCGGCCACCAGCGGGCCTCACCGAAGGCACGGACCCCGTCGAACAGGCCCAGCGGTGACAGCCAGACGTACCAGGCCTCGTTGACCGCACCCAGGCCGCGCACCAGGAAGGCGACGACCGCGACACCGAGCCCGATCATCCAGACCCCACGGTTGGACTCGACGACCTGGGCGGCCACCGCCGCGACCCCGGCGAAGAACATCAGCAGCACGGCCAGGGCCGCCGAGTACCAGGCGGCACCGGCCGAGTCGACCGCGGTCGTCCGGGTGACGGCCCAGCAGCCCAGGCCGGTGGCGGCAGCGGCTGCGGCGGCGAGCAGCAGGGAGGCGACCAGCGGGGCGTGGCGGCCGATCGCCGAGGCGAGCAGCAGTTCGAGGCGGCCGGCTTCCTCCTCGCGCCGGGTGGACCGCGAGACCAGGGCGATGCCCATGATGGGCAGCATGAACGAGGCGATGAAGCCGAACTCGTTGGCGAGGATCCCGCCCAGGGTGTCGAGCCCGGCGACGTTGCCGTTCAGCATCTTGATGGCCGGGCCCGACCCGACAGTCGCGGCATAGGCGGCGATGGCCTCGGGGGTGTCGTAGTTGTTGTCCATGGCGACCGCGGTGATGCCCATGAGCGCGACGGTGGCCGCCACCCACGCCACCAGCACCTTCCAGCCGGTGCGCCATTGGATGGCCAGCATCGTGTGCAGGTTGGCGATGTTCATGCCGGCTGCCCCGCCTCGTAGTTCTTCAGGAACAGGTCGTCGAGGCTGGGTGGGGTGACGGTGAGGGTCTCCAGGCCGGCGGCGTGCAGGGCCGCGACGAGGTCGGCCATGTGTTCGGGGTCGACGCTGCCGTTGGACTCGCTGAGCCCGTCCACGGCGGTGACCTGCAGGTCGGCGCCGGCGGGGAACTGCGGTGCGCGCAGGGTGACGGCGTGGACGTGGCTGCGGGTGTGGCGGCGCAGGTCGGCCAGGGTGCCGCTGCTGGCCAGGCGCCCGTCGCGGATGATGCTGACCTTGTCGGCCAGCGCCTCGACCTCACCCATGATGTGGCTCGACAGCAGCACGGTGACACCCTCGGCCTTGCGTTCGGCGATCACGTCCTGGAAGACACGTTCCATCAGCGGGTCGAGGCCCGACGTCGGCTCGTCCAGGATGAGCAGTTCCACCTCGGTGGCCAGGGCGGCCACCAGCGAGACCTTCTGCCGGTTGCCCTTGGAGTAGCTGCGCGACTTCTTGGTCGGGTCGAGTTCGAAGCGTTGGACGAGGTCGTCGCGCCGGGCCTGGTTGATCGAGCCGTGGGCGCTGGCCAGGATGTCGATGGCCTGCCCGCCGGTGAGGGCCGGCCACAGCGTGACGTCGCCGGGCACGTAGGCGAGCCGCCGGTGCAGGGCCACGGCGTCCTTCCAGGGGTCTCGTCCGAACAGGGTGGCGCTGCCGGAATCGTGGCGCATCAGCCCCAGCAGGATGCGGATGGTGGTCGACTTGCCGGCCCCGTTGGGCCCGAGGAAGCCGTGCACCTCACCGGGTTGGACGGTGAGGTTGAGCCCGTCCAGGGCGCGGGTGGCGCCGAAGGTCTTGACGAGGTTCTCAGTGGTGATCACGGGCATGGTCGTCTCCTGGTTCGTCGGTCGCATCATCGAGCTCGGCGGACATGGCGGTGAACTGGTCGGGGTCGTCGAGCCACGACCCCTGCGGGACCAGCGCCGCGTACACGCGGGCGGCGGTGGCGGTGTATCGGGCCAGGCCCTGGCCCACGAACGGGTCGACCCCCAGCAGCCGGGTGAACTGGGTGCGCAGCAGCATCGTCCCGAAGTCATCGGCGAGCATGATCGCGGCCCGCATGCGGGGGTCGGGGTCGTCGACCATCACCCCTTCGTCCACGTACTGCGCCAGCAGCGCCTCGAAGTGGTCGAGGAACTGGCCGACGAGCTGTGCCATCCGCGGGTCGTCGTCGATGATCAGGCGCAGCATCAGCTCGGGCAGGTCGGTGGCCGAGCGGAAGCTGACCGAGATCTCCGACATCAGGACGCCGCGTTCGATGGCGTCCCTGGCTCGGGCGGCATCGGCCATCTCGAGCATTTCCTCGAACCAGGCCCGGACCTGCTCGATCACCGCATCCTGCAGGCCCTGCTTGGAGCCGAAGTGGTGCACCACCAGCGGGGCCGAGACCCCCGCCTCGGCCGCGATCTGGCGCACGGTCACCGCTGAGAACCCGTGCCGGGCGAACAACCGGACCCCCACCTGCAGGATGTGGCTGCGCGCATCAGCCTGGGGTGCCACCTCATCGGCCATCCCAAACCCCCTTGCGCGATTGAACGCTTGTTCAGCCCCTACGGTAGCACGGGGCTGAACAGCTGTTCAATGGTGGTGGGGTGGGGTTGCTCAGTAGTAGCAGGCCAGGCGCCCGTGGGGGCTGTCGAGGATCGTCACCGGGGTCTCGAACAGGCCGGTGAGCTTCTCGGCGGTCATGATCTCGCCGGGGGTGCCGAAGTCGTAGACCGTGCCGTTCTTCATCGCGCAGATGTAGTCGGAGTACTTGGCCGCAAAGTTGATGTCGTGCAGCACGATGACGATGGTGCGGTTCAGTTCCTGGCTGGCTCGCTTGAGGTGCTGCATCATCTGCACCGAGTGGCGCATGTCCAGGTTGTTGAGCGGTTCGTCGAGCAGGATGTAGTCGGTGTCCTGGGTGAGCACCATCGCGACATAGGCCCGCTGGCGCTGGCCGCCCGAGAGCTGGTCGAGGTAGCGGTTCTCGAGCTCACCCAGGTCGAGGAAGTCGATCGACCTGCTGATGATCTTCTCGTCCGCCGCGGTGATGCGACCCCCGGAATAGGGGAAGCGCCCGAAGGCCACCAGCTGGCGCACCGTCAGCCTCGTGATGAAGTGGTTCTCCTGCCGCAGGATCGACACGATCTTGGCCAGGTCCTTGGACGAAGTCCTGGTCACGTCGTAGCCCGCGATCTCGATCGCACCCTCGTCCAGCCCGAGCAGTCGTCCCATCATGGTGAGCATGGTGGACTTGCCGGCCCCGTTGGGGCCGACCAGGGCGGTGATGCCGCCGGCGGGCAGGTCGAGCGTGACCGGCCCGATGCGGACCTCACTGCTGTACTGCTTGACGGCATTGGCGACCGAGATCACAGGCGCCCCTTTCGGAGGATGTGGAACAGGAAGACGCTGCCACCGACCAGTTCGATGATGATCGAGACGCTGCCGGCGGCGTAGAAGACGTTGCGCATCACAAAGTAGGCACCGCTCAGCACGACGAAGCAGGTGAGCACGGCGACGGGGAAGACGAGCCGGTGGTCGTGGGTGTCGGCGAACTGGTAGGCCAGGGTCGCGACCAGGAAGCCGAGGAAGGTCATCGGGCCGACCAGGGCGGTCGAGACGGCCATCAGCACCGACACCAGGAACAGCACCTGCATGGTCTGGCGGCGGTGGTTCAGGCCCAGGTTGGTGGCGGCGTCCCGTCCGAGTGCCAGCAGGTTGAGGTGGCGTGAACGCAGCCACAGCAGCCCCGCGGCGACCAGGCACAGCGGCACCGCGATCGGCAGGTAGTCGGTGTCGGCATTGGACATGTTGCCGAACAGGCGGGCACTGAGCACGTCGAACTCACTGGGCGAGAGCATGCGCTGCATGAACGCCGAGACCGAGCCGAGGCCGCCGCCGATGATGATGCCGATCAGCAGCATCACCTGGATGTTGCCGTACTTGCCCGACAGCAGCCAGCCGTACAGCGCGAGCGAGAAGCCGACCATCAACACGATCTGGAGCAGGTACTGGGAAACGCCCTGGACGGCCATCACCCCGGCGACACCCAGCACGTAGACCGCGGTGGTCTGCACGGCGACGTAGAGCGCCTCGAAACCCATGATCGAGGGGGTGATGATGCGGTTGTTGGTGGCGGTCTGGAACGAGACGGTGGCGGTGGCCTGGCAGATCGCCACCACGGCCATCACGACCAGGGTGGTGGCGCGCATCTCGGCGATCCGCCAGAAGCCGTCGGTGCCGAAGGGCAGCGGGTTGCCCCAGACGAGCAGGCCGACGCCGAACAGCAGGCTGAGGGCCACCAGCACCCCGAGGACGATGGCGTAGCGCCGCCGCGACGCCTTGTTGGGCAGGCTGCGGGAGCTGCGCTCGGGAGCGGCGCCGGGCGTGGGTTCGGGCTCGGGCACCGGCGTGGGTGCGGGGATTCCCCCGGCGGCCTCGTAGGGCGTGAGGGCCTCGGTGTTGGTGACGGTCAGGACGGTTTCAGCCATGGCGGCGCTGCCTCAACAGGACGAGGATGAACACGGCGGCCCCGATCACGCCGAGCACCAGCGAGACGGGGATTTCAAACGGGGCGATGATGGTGCGGGCGAGCAGGTCGCAGGCCGTGACCAGGCCGATGCCGAGCAGGCAGACCCACGGCAGGTTGCTGCGCAGGTCGTCGCCGCGGAACATCGAGACCACGTTCGGCACGATCAGCCCCAGGAAGGGCAGGTTCCCGACGACCACGGTGACCACGCCGGTGGCGACCGCGATCAGTCCGGTGCCGAGCAGGATGACCCGGTTGTAGTTGAGGCCCACATTGGTGGCGATGTCCTCCCCCAGCCCGGCCACGGTGAACCGGTCGGCGACGATGAACACGGCCACCACCACGAACACGACGATCCACAGCATCTCGTACTGGCCCTTGAGCACCGAGGTGAAGCTGCCGGCGAACCAGACCCCCAGGTTCTGCAGCAGGTTCATCTGCACGGCCAGGAAGGTCGAGATGGAGCTGACCACCGCGCCCAGCATGATGCCGACGATGGGCACGATCAGCGAGGACCGCAGCTTGACCTGCCGCAGGAAGGCGAAGAAGACCATGGTGCCGATGAAGGCGAACAGCACCGCCCCGATCATCCGTTGGCCGACCGAGGCGGTCGGGAAGAGGATCATCACCATCAGCAGGCCGAGGCCGGCCCATTCGGTGGTGCCGGTGGTGGTGGGTTCGACGAAGCGGTTCTGGGTGAGCAGCTGCATGACCAGGCCGGACATGGCCATGGCCGCACCGGCCAGGACCAGCGCCACGGTGCGGGGGATGCGGGTGATCGCGAACATCTGACCACCCTCTTCACTGCCCAGCACGTCGAAGACGCCGGTGAACAGCGAGGCGACCACCAGGGCACCGACGACCAGCACCCCGATGAGCAGCTTGGGGTCGAACAGGCGTCCCCGAGCCGGCCGCGCGGCGGTCGGCGAGTCGGTGCTCAGCGTGTCCTGGGTCATCTGTGTCGCCTCGGTGGTTCGGGTGGGCGGGGTGCCGCGGTGTGCGGCAGCCCCGCCCGCCGAGCTGGTCAGGCCTTCTTCTCGAGCTGGTCAGCCAGCGAGTTGAAGAAGGTGGTGTAGGTCTGCACTCCCTCGTTGGTGTAGGTGTCGGCCGGCATGATGACGATGTTGCCGGTCTTGACGGCGCTCACGTTCTGCAGTGCGGCGCTGTTGGCGATCAGCTCGGCGGCCGGGGTGTACTCGGCACCCGGCTCGGTGACGGCCGCGTCGCGGTCCATGACCATGATCAGGTCGGGGTTCGACTTGGCGATGGCCTCGACGGAGATGTCGTCGCCCTCGTGGTCGTCGGAGGAGCCCTCCACCTCGAGCGCGGGGGTCAGGCCGAGAATGTCGAAGACCGGGCCGAGGGTGCGGCCTGCGCCGGGGGCGATGAAGCCGAGGTTGCCACCCGAGGCGTTGATGGCCATGACCTTGGTGTCGGGGTCGTAGGCGTCCTTGGCGCGGGTGATGGCGGCATCGAGTTCGGCGTTGAGCCCAGCGGCCTCGTCCTGCTTGTTGAAGATTTCACCCAGGACCGTGGTCTGGCGCTCGAGCTCCTTGTCGAAGGGCTCGCCCTCACGGGGGTCGAGGTCGATGATGATCGCATCGGGCACCAGTTCGGCGATCTTCTCGTTGAACTGGGTGAAGCGCTGGCCACTGATGATGACCTGCGGCTGGGCGGCCGCGATCAGCTCGAGGTTGGGCTCACGGTGGTTGCCGATGTCGACGATGGACTCGTCGGTCTTCCACGGGTTGGTGGTCGGCATGAGGGCCCGAGCGGCAGCGGCCGGCTTCAGGCCCCAGGACTGCAGGGTCTGGAAGGTGCGGTTGTCGAGTGCCACGTAGGAGGTGATGGGCAGCTCGATGGTCTTCTCGCCACCGTTGTCAGTGATGGTGACGCTGGTGCGGGTGTCGTCAGCGACAGGCGCCTGGTCGCCCTGGTCGGACGCGCCGCAGCCGGTGAGGGCTACTGCGGCAGCGGCGACGAGCGCGACCAGCCACCGCGAGCCCTTCGCGAGGGGGGAAGCAGACTGCATGGGAGGGACTCCTCTGGGTGGAGTGCTCACCGCCGGGGACGGTGTGCGGATTACGTGATGCCGACGTTTCCTAATCAGCAATGAGGACATTAGCATAGGCTTGCCTTACCTGGACGGGGGGATGGCGCCAACTGTGGTCGGCCCCGGCCGCCCCGATTTGCCACGGCCGTGATCGCTGACAGTGAAATGGCACCTGACTAGGGAGTTTCGAACTCGGGGGTGCCGGGCGGTGGACAGGCACCCCGGCATGGGACAGCATCCACAGTGTGAACAACATCACTTTTCAGCCCGGGAACCTCGACCACCTCGTGGTCACCACCACCGACCTGGCCCAGGCCTGCGACGAGTTCGAATCGCGGCTGGGGGTGCGTCCTGAGGTGGGCGGCAAGCACCCCCAGTTCGGCACCCACAACGCGCTGGTGGCCCTGGGTGGTTCGGCCTACCTCGAGGTCATCGCCATCCACCCGGACGCCGGGGCCCAGGCGGTGGACTACCCCTTCACCCTGGCGACCGAGACGACCACCCGCATCCGGACGTTCGCCGCCCACCCCGGTGACCTGACAGCCGTGGTGGAGGACCTGCGCCGGTTGGGTGTCGATGTCGGCGAGGTCGGGCCGGGCTCGCGCACCACCCCGGACGGCACCGTGCTGAACTGGCTGCTGACCGCACCCCTGGCGGCGGGCGAGCACGGGCTGGTGCCGTTCCTGATTGACTGGCAGGGCGGCCCCTCCCCCGCTGAGACCATCGGGCCCGCGGTGCGGCTGACGGCCTGGGGTGGCAGCCACCCCGACCCTGCGTCGATCAGGACGGCCCTCGAGCTGCTGGGCGTCCCGCTGGAGGTGGGACAGGGCCCCGCCGGTCTGTGGGTCGAGCTCACCGGCCCGGCTGGCAGCTGGCGCCTCTGAGGCCGTCGAAACACCTACTTGCCCCGACGATGGCCACCTGCCCTAGAAAATGACACTTGCCCCCGTTCCGGAACGGGGGCAAGTGCAATTTTGTAGGGCAACCAGCGGATCAGGCCTTGGCGTCGTCGTCCTCGTCGGTGTCGTCGTCAGCCTCATCGGACTCGTCGTCGTCCGCGTCCTCCGCGTCGTCCTCATCAGCCTCGTCAGCGTCCTCGGTGTCGGCCTCGTCAGCCTCGACCTCGTCCTCAGCGGCAACCTCTTCGGCCTCTTCGGCCTCGGCAGCGGCGGCGATCTTGGCCTTGGCGTCCTCGGCGGTCTCCTCGGCCTTGACCGGGGCAGCCTTCTTGGCGACGGGCTCGGTGATCAGCTCGAGCACGGCCATGGGGGCGTTGTCACCCTTGCGGGGGCCGATCTTGGTGATGCGGGTGTAGCCGCCGTCGCGACCCTCCATCGCCGGGGCGATCTCGGCGAACAGGATGTGGACGACGCTCTTGTCGGTGATGGTCGACAGCACCAGGCGACGGTTGTGCAGGTCGCCGCGCTTTGCCTTGCTGATCAGGCGCTCGGCGAGCGGACGAACGCGCTTGGCCTTGGCCTCGGTGGTGGTGATGCGGCCGTGCTCGAACAGCTGGCTGGCCAGGTTGGCCAGGATGATCCGCTCGTGGGCCGGGGTGCCGCCGAGACGGGGACCCTTGGTGGGCTTGGGCATGGTGTTTCTCCAGTGGTTCTACCGGGTTGTCGCCCGGTGGCGGGTGCGGATCAGTACTGCTCGGTCTCGGTGTATTCGTCGTCCTCGTAGGAGGCGACCGCGGCCATCGGGTCGAAGCCGGGGGCGCTGTCCTTGAGGGCCAGGCCCATCTCAGCCAGCTTTGCCTTGACCTCGTCGATCGACTTCGAGCCGAAGTTGCGGATGTCGAGCAGGTCCTGCTCGGAACGGCCCAGCAGCTCACCGACGGTGTGGATGCCCTCGCGCTTGAGGCAGTTGTACGAACGCACGGTCAGGTTCAGGTCCTCGACCGGCATGGCCAGGTCCTGGGCCAGCTGCTCGTCCACCGGCGACGGGCCGATCTCGATGCCCTCGGCGTCCAGGTTCAGCTCGCGGGCCAGGCCGAACAGCTCGACCAGGGTGCGACCGGCCGAAGCCACCGCGTCACGCGGGGTGATCGACGGCTTGGACTCGACATCCACGACCAGTCGGTCGAAGTCGGTGCGCTGCTCGACACGGGTGGCCTCCACCTTGTAGCTGACCTTCAGCACCGGCGAGTAGATCGAGTCGACGGGAATGCGACCGATCTCGGCGTCGGGGTTGTTGTTCAGCGCGCTCGAGACGTAACCACGACCGCGCTCGACGACGAGCTCCATCTCGATCATGCCGTCCTCGTTGAGGGTGGCGATGTGCAGGTCGGGGTTGTGGATCTCGACACCGGCGGGGGTCTCGATGTCAGCGGCGGTGACGTTGCCGGCACCCTTGTTGCGCAGGTACATGGTGACCGGCTCGTCCTCCTCGGACGAGAGCACCAGGTTCTTCACGTTCAGGATGATCTCGGTGACGTCCTCGACGACGCCCGGCACGGTGGAGAACTCGTGCTGGGTGCCGGCGATCTTGATGCTGGTGACGGCGGCACCGGGGATCGAGCTGAGCAGGGTGCGACGCAGCGAGTTGCCCAGGGTGTAGCCGAAGCCGGGCTCGAGGGGCTCGATGATGAACCGCGAACGGAATTCGTCCACGACCTCTTCCGACAGGGTCGGACGCTGTGCGATGAGCATGGTGTTCCTTCCCGCACCGACCGCTATTTGACGGCGCGACAGGCCCCCGGGAACCTTTCCCGAGGTGCAGTACTGCTGATCCGAGAGGGATCAGGTGATCCGTGAAGGATCGGGGTGGAGCCGCACAGCAGCCGCCCACGAGGGACGGCTGCTGCAGGACTCACTTGGAGTAGAGCTCGACGATCATCTGTTCCTGAACGTCGATGGTGATCTGCTCACGGGTGGGCAGCTGGTGCACCAGGATGCGACCGCGGTTCGGACGAACGGTCAGCCAGGCCGGGACCTCGCGCTCACCGAAGGTCTCGCGGGCGACCACCACCGGGTGCAGGTCCAGCGACTTCGGCGCGACATCGATGATGTCGTGCGGGGTCACCCGGAAGCTGGGGATGTTCACCTTCTTGCCGTTGACCTGGAAGTGGCCGTGCGAGACCAGCTGGCGGGCCTGACGACGGGTCTGGGCCAGGCCGGCGCGGTAAATGACGTTGTCCAGGCGCGACTCGAGGATCTGCAGCAGCAGTTCACCGGTCTTGCCGGGGGCGCGGTCGGCTTCCTGGTAGTAGCGGCGGAACTGCTTCTCGAGCACGCCGTAGGACAGGCGGGCCTTCTGCTTCTCACGCAGCTGCTGCGAGTACTCGGAGTCCTTGGTGCGGCCACGGCCGTGGACGCCCGGGGGGTAGGGGCGGCGTTCGAACGCCTTGTCGTTGCCAACCAGGTCCACGCCAAGACGGCGGGACTTGCGGGTCATGGGGCCGGTGTAACGGGCCATGGTTCAGTCCTCTTTCCTTCTCGTCGGGATCAGTTGCGGCGCGGCTTGGGCGGACGGCAGCCGTTGTGGGGCACGGGGGTGACGTCGGCGATGGCGCCGACCTCGAGGCCCGCGGCGGCCAGCGAACGGATCGCGGTCTCACGGCCCGAGCCGGGGCCCTTGACGAACACGTCGACGCGCTTCATGCCGTGGTCCATCGCGCGACGGGCGGCGTTCTCGGCGGCCATCTGGGCGGCGAAGGGGGTCGACTTGCGCGAACCCTTGAAGCCGACGGTGCCGGCCGAGGCCCAGGAGATCACCGCACCGTTGGGGTCGGTGATGGCGATGATGGTGTTGTTGAAGGTCGACTTGATATGAGCCTGACCAACGGTGACGTTCTTCTTTTCCTTGCGCCGCACCTTGGTCTTGGCGGCGTTGCGACCTGCTGTTGCCATAAGTCTGTTGTCTCTTTCTGGAGTCTTCGTGCGAGAAGCTCAGCCGGATGGTGCCCTCAGGGCACCGATCAGCGAGCCTTCTTCTTGCCGGCGACGGCCTTCTTCTTGCCCTTGCGGGTACGAGCGTTGGTACGGGTGCGCTGACCGCGGACGGGAAGCCCGCTGCGGTGGCGACGGCCCTGGTAGGTGCCGATCTCGATCTTGCGGCGAATGTCGGAGGCGACGCTTCGACGCAGGTCACCCTCAGTCTCGTAGTTGGCCTCGATGTGGTCACGAAGAGCGACCAGATGGTCATCAGTGAGCTCATGGACGCGCAGGTCACCGGAAATGCCGGTGGCGGCCAGGGTCTCGGCGGCGCGGGTCTTGCCCACACCGAAGATGTAGGTGAGTGCGACCTCCAGGCGCTTTTCGCGCGGCAGGTCAACACCAATGAGGCGTGCCATGTGGCAACCTTTCGATGATTCGGACGCCGTGGCGTCCCGGTCCCCGCTCCCCCTGTTTCCCGCAGGGTGTGTTGGAGTCGGTGTGCGACCGCGAAGGTGTGGCGGCGTGACGCGTCCCCCCGCCCAAAGCTGGACTGTGAGTTGGGGCCCCGGCCTTCGTCCGAGGGTGGACCGGATTGCTCCGGCGTGCGGCACGTGTTGGGTTATGGAGTTGTCAGAAGCAGTCGATGACTGCGGTGGTGCGAGGTTCCTCGCGTATCAGCGTGGGCTCAGCCCTGGCGCTGCTTGTGACGCGGGTTGTCGCAGATCACCATCACACGACCGTGCCGGCGGATCACCTTGCACTTGTCGCAGATCTTCTTGACGCTCGGCTGAACCTTCATCGAGCTTCTTTCTGGTCTGAACCGACGCGGACGCAATCGTCCACCCCGGTCTGGGTTGATGGAGTTCGCGACGAAGCCGTGGCTTCGTTGCAATTCCCGGGCGGGCCCGAGAGAGTCTCGGGGCAAGCCCGAATGGTCACTTGTGGCGGTAGACGATCCGGCCGCGGGTCAGGTCATAAGGAGAAAGCTCCACGACAACACGGTCAGTGGGCAGGATGCGGATGTAGTGCTGCCGCATCTTTCCACTGATGGTTGCAAGGACCTTGTGGCCGTTGGCCAGCTCAACGCGGAACATCGCGTTGGGCAGGGCTTCCACCACAACTCCCTCGAGCTCGAGTGCTCCTTCTTTCTTCGCCAAGGCGTTCCCATCTCTGGTGTGTGTGGCCCCACCCGGCTGTGAAGCCGCAGGGCTTCACGGGCAGGACCGTCCACGGTCACGACTGACCGACGCCCTACTCTACGCCAGAGCCACGCCTGCGCCCAAATCGTGGGGGCATGGCTGGCTAGGATGCGCCCATGGCCTTCTTCAGCGTGCACTACACCTACACCGCCGACCGTGACCGGCAGGACGAGCTGCGACCCGAGCACCGAGCCTACCTCGCCACCCTGGTCGAACTGGGCCACCTGTTCGCCTCGGGCCCCCTGCTCGGCACCGACCCCGGTGAGGCGCTGCTGGTGTTCAACACCGACAACGCCGAGACGGTCAATGCGCTGCTCGACCAGGACCCCTTCCACCTGGGCGGTCAGGTGGCGTCGCGCAAGGTGACCGCCTGGAACCCGGTCATCGGCGCCCTGGCCGACCAGGTCTGACAGCCCGCCAGAGCGCCCCTGCAGACGCTCAGGTGACCATGTCGGGAGTCACCGTCCAGGTGTTGCAGCCCGAGACCTGGTCCATGTAGAAGCCGCGCTGCCACCAGTACTGGTTCGACTTGGCACTGCCATGCACCTCGCCGAGGTCCCTCTCGGTCCAGGCGATGTACTGCGAGTAGTCACTGTCGTTGAAGCCGATGTCGGTGGTCACCATGATCCGTGAGGTCCAGCACGAGGCCTGCAACTCGATGCGTCGTGACCGTTCCATGTCGTCGATGCCACCCTCGTGGGCCAGGGCTGACCCGTTCCACAGCAGTCCCGACTGGTGCTGCACGTGGTGGGCGAACTCATGGGCGGCGGCGAAGAACGGCATCTGCCGGAAGCCCGCCAACTCGTCCATGGTGGAGTAGTTCACGTAGATCTGCGTGTGTTCCCCGTCCCACGTGCCGCAGTAGAAGGTGGTGTCGCCCTGCCCGCAGGGCGTCTGGACGGCCCCCCGGATGAAGCTGACCTTCGGCATGACCAGGGGTTTGCCGATCGCCTCGAAGGCCGTCTGCCAGCCGGCGTGCTGGCAGGCGATGGTCTCGGACATGAAGGTCTCGAAGTGTGTCTCGGATTCGAACTCGACCTCGGGCACCTCGGGACAGGTGAACGTCGGCACCGGCTGGGGGTAGAGGCTGTTCTGCTGCAGTTGCACCCAGTACGCCTCAGTGGAGTTGGGCCTGGGCAGGGTGTCCCAGCTCCGCTGCGGCAGCACCGCCAGCCCGGTAGGCGTGGTCGCGGGGGTCGTCACCTCGGGCGTCGTCACCTGGGGCGTGGTGACGTCCGGGGTCGTGATCGGTGTCGTGCCACCGGGAGTGGTGCTGGCCGACGGGGACCGGTCACGGGTCAGCACGAAGGCTGCGAAACCCAGCGCCCCGACGAGCAGCGCCACCGCGAGGACCATGCCCAGGTTGCCCCCCTTGAGGGGCGGCTGGGGCCCCCGACCCCCGGACGATGGGGGCTGCGACCAGCCACCCTGGGTGGATGGGTGCTGGGCTGATGGGTGCTGGGTTGACTGGTGGAACGAGGAGACCTGCGGGGTGGGCGCCTGCTGGGGCGCTCGCCAGTCCTGGTGCTGCTGCCACGGATGGCCGGGCTGCCACTGGGGGCCGTTCGAGGGAGGCCACCCCTGCGTGCTCATCGCGGCCTCACGTGACCCGTTCGGGACCGACGGTGAAGGTGTTGCACCCCTCCACCTTGGTCATGTACAGCCCGCGTTGCCACCAGTACTGGTTCGAGGCGGCCGAGCCGTGGTATTCGTCCTGGTCCTGCTCGGACCACCGGACGTAGGTCTCCAGGTCCTCCTGGGAGAACTGGGTCGACTGGGTGGCCACCAGCAGCCGGGCCGCCCAGCACGAGGTCTGCAGTTCGACTCGCCGGGAGCGTTCGGTGTTCTCCATGCCACCCGACGACGTGATCTGTTGGGCGGCCCAGAAGAGGCCGGCCATCATCTGCACGTGGTGGCCGTACTCGTGGGCCAGGGTTTCATAGGCCCGCAGCCGCCACCAGGTATTGCTGCCCCGGATCAGCTCGGAGTGCACGTAGATGGCGTAGCTCGAGCCGTCCCACGTACCGCAGTAGAACGACACGTTCTCCCCCGCCTTGCCGCAGGGGCTCTGCACGGCACCGTCGATGAAGTTCACCGTGGGCATCGGCAGGTCCTCGCCGATCGCGGTGAAGGCCCGGCTCCAGCCGGCGTGCTGGCAGTTGAGCACGGCGGTCGCGAAGGCCTGGAACTCCTCGGTGGAGTTGAACGGGCTCGGCACCGTCGGGCAGTCCATTGCGGGGATGTCGGTGGCGTACAAGGGGTTCTGCTGCAGGGTCACCCAGAACTCGTTGTTCGAGTGGGGCCCGGGCAACGTGTCCCAGGAACGTTCGGGCAGCACTCCCGGGCCGACCACGTTCGGCGGTGGCGTGGTCGTCGTCGTGGTGGTCGTGGTGGTCGGCGGCGTGGTGGTGATCGGGGGTGTGGTGGTGATCGGCGGCGAGGTGGTGACCTGGGAGGTGACTTGCGCCGAGGTGGTGTTGGTGGTCGTGGCCGCCACCGTGCCCTGGGTCTGGCGCAGGGCGAAGACCGTGAACAGCACCGCCGCCGCGATCGCTGCGACGGCGATGACCAGGCCGGTGTTGCTGTTCCTGCGGGGCGGCTGCGGGGCGCGATGCCCGCCGCCCGCGTACTGCGGCCCGAGGTACTGCTGCGTGGGCTGCGACCAGTTCTGCTGGGTGGGGTGCTGTGCCCACTGGTTGGGCCCCGACTGCCAGTAGGTCGGACGAGCCGGCTGCTGCTGCCATCCCGGCTGTTGCCCGGCCCCGGGAGGCGCCGGCGGGTGGCCCCACTGGTGTGGTGGGCGCCCGGGCGGCCATTGCCCCGGGCCCTGCGGGAACTGCGTCATGGAACCATGATGCACCCCGGAAGGGCCGGGGTCATCAGCTCACGCGGGAGGATCCCACGGTCCAGGTGTTGCAGCCGCCGACCTTGCTCATGTACTGCCCGCGCTGCCACCAGTACTGGTTCGACGCGGCCGAGCCGTGGTACTCGTCCTGGTCACGCTGCGACCACTGGATGAAGATGGCGTGGTCGCGCGGGGAGTACTGCGTGACCGGGGTGGCCACCGCGATCCGCGCAGCCCAGCAGGAGGCCTGCAGTTCGAGGCGGCGCTGCCGTTCGGCCACGGTCATGGTGCCCGCGTCCGAAATGGCGGTGCTGGCCCGGAACAGGCCACCGGCCATCTGGACGTGGTGGCCGTACTCGTGCGCGATCGTGTCGAAGGCCCGCAGCCGCCACCACTGGTTGGTGTCGGTGATCAGGTCGCTGTGCAGGTAGATGTTGGTCTCTGACAGGTCGAAGTAGCCGCAGTAGTACGAACCGGAGATCTTGCCGCAGGGGGTCTGGGTGGGGCCGCTGATGAAGTACAGGCTGGGTCGGGGCAGCCGCGTGCCGGCCCCCTGGAAGACTGAGAGCCCTATGTCAAGCAGCCTTCGTCAGGAGGCTGTTGAGTCGGCCGTGTAGGTCGGGGTTGTAGGGCGTGTGGTCGTGCCAGCAGCGCCACAGGATCCTGGTCCAGTTTTGGGCCAGGATTCTTGCTGCGTGGGGGTGTCGGCAGCCGCGGGCTCGGGCGCGGTCGTAGGTGTCGCGTGCCCAGGCGTTCGCGCGGGGCGTGTCTTGGGCCCAGTCGACCAGTGCTGCCCGGAGTTGTTTGTTGCAGCCGCGTCGGTAGGCGACGTTGAGGTGCTTGCCGGACTGCCTGGTCGATGGTGCGACGCCGGCGGCTGCGGCGAGTGCTGGGGGGTCGGGGAACCTGGCCCGGCAGTCGCCGATCTCGGCCAGCAGGGTGGCTGCGCGGACGGTCCCGGCGCGGGGCAGGGACTGGAAGATCGGGCCGTCGGGGTGAGCCAGGAGTGCTTCCTTGATCCGGGCCTCGAGCCGGGCTTGTTCATCACGCAGGGTGGCGAGCAGATCAACGAGGGTCAGCACGATGACCTCGCTGGCTTCGGCTGCCGCGCCGCTGACGCGGCCGGTCGCAGCTTCGTGCAGGTGGTCGACCAGCCGGGTCGGGGTGTGGCGGCCGCAGTATGCGTTGGCCTTGAGCCAGTGCGCCATCCGCAGCTCGCTGAGCCAGGCTGCTTTGGCTTCGCTGGGGAATCGGCGCAGGAACGCCAGGCTGATGGGGATGTCGAGCTGGCTGAACAGGCCGATCGCGCCGGGGAAGTTGTGCTGCAGCACTGCGAGCAGTTGGTTGTGCACGGCGATCCGGTGATCGATCAGATCGTGGCGGGCGCGCACCAGCATCCGCAGCGCGATCGTCTGTTCGCTGTCTGGTTGCACGATCGCCCAGCGACCGGCGTCGGTGCGCAACGCGTCGGCCAGCACGAACGCGTCGAACCGGTCGTCCTTGTTCCCCGCGGAGCCGTAGCGGGCACGCAGTGACTTCACCTGCCGTGCACTGATCACGACGACTTCGAACCCGTCGCGGATCAGGTGCTCGACCACCGGTCCGTCGCCGCGCTCGATCCCGATCCGTTCCACGCCATGGCGACGCAGCAGGGTGGTGATCTTGGTCAACCCGGGCCGTGTGTGCGGCACGGTTGCTTCCTCGATGCGCTGTCCGTCGTCGTCGACGATGCACAGCGCGTGGTGCTGCCAGGACCAGTCGATCCCGGCGTAGGTGGGCGTAGCCTCAATCATGAGAGTGCTCCTTCCGTCAGCCCACGGATTCAGCACTCCGGTCCGGGACGTGACGGTCGGTCGCTCACTGAGGCGCTCCGGGACCTTGCCGGGTCCTTGGCGCATAGCCCTATGGCCGATCTGCGCGTCCCGGGCCACCGAGCCCTGCAACTCTCAGCCAGGTCGTCCCCGAAGGGCGACTCGCTCAGCCTGGCAGTGGCCCGATGGACCCGGGGTGCAGACAAGACGATTCGCCTCGTCCACCCCA